>NZ_JAHUTH010000024.1:0-146740 GCF_025376855.1 Variovorax endophyticus | reverse complement strand
TGCTGCGCTTGGCTTCGGACGGCGGCGCCTCGCCCGCCGTGCACTCGCTCGATCCCGCGGCCGGCAGCGTGGCGCTGCCATGGCCGGGCGCGGCGGCGGGATCTTCCACGCCTGCCCCGAACGCCGAGAGCGACAGCCCCGGCTTCTTCCGCGACGGCATCCATCACATCTTGATCGGCTACGACCACATCCTGTTCCTGCTGTGCCTGTTGCTGCCCGCGGTACTGCTGCGGCGCGGCGATGGCGGCTGGACACCGGTGAGGCATTGGCGCGACGCGATCTGGCCGATGCTGGGCATCGTCACCATGTTCACCATCGCGCACTCGATCACGCTGGCGCTGGCCGGGCTCAAGATCGTGAGCCTGTCGCCGCGCATCGTCGAGCCGGGCATCGCGATCACGATCATCCTCGCGGCCGTGGACAACCTGCGGCCGTTGCTGTGCGGCAGGCGCAAGCTCTTCAGCTTCCTGTTCGGCCTGATCCATGGCTTCGGCTTCGCGGGCGCGCTCGGCGAACTCGAGCTGCCGCTGCGCGGCTTCGTGCTCGCGCTGCTGCAGTTCAACCTCGGCGTCGAAGCGGGCCAGCTCATGGTGGTGGCCGTGGCGCTGGTCGTGCTGCTGTCGCTGCGCGGCTGGCGATGCTATGCGCCGGTGGTGCTGCGCGGCGGTTCCGTCGTGGCCGTGGCGGTGGCGGCCATCTGGTTCTGCGAGCGCGTGTTGGACGTGAAGATCCTGCCGTTCGCTTGAGCGGGGGCGTCCGATCTAGAAGGTCCAGCGCGCGCTGACCCGCGCGCTGCGCGGCTCCATCGGATGGATGTGGCGCCCATCGATGCCGTCGCCGCAGGCACCGCGTGCCACTTCACTCGCGCTGCACGAGGCGTAAAAGTATTCGATGTCGTTGCCCTTGCGGCCCGCGAGGTTGAACACGTCCAGGCCCAAGGTGAGCTGCTTGTTCACTGCGTAGCGCGCGCCGAAGTTCAGCAGCGTGGTGGCGCGCGAGCGCACCGTGTTGAGCGTGTCGAGCGCGCGCGGGCCCATATAGCGCAGGCGAAGCGAGGCAGTCAGCGGGCCTTCGGTGTAGATGACGCCCGCGGCGAACACGCGCTCCACCGCGTTGTCGATCTGGTTGCCTTCGCCTTCAGGTGCGAGGCCCCGGAAGCGCGCGCGCGAGATCGCCGCATCGGCCTCGAAGCGCCAGCGCGAACCGAGCTTCCAGCGCAGCGTGGCTTCGATGCCGCGGCGGCTGCTGGCGCGGCCGGGTTCGGTGGTGCCCGCATCGCCGACATAGACCAGCTCCGAGTCGAGCCGCAGCTGCCACAGCGCCGTGGTGAGGCTGAAGTCTTCATCGGGCTGGAAGCGCCAGCCGATCTCGGCGCCGCGCCCCTTCACGAGCGCGGGCACGCGCTCGGCGGGCAGCCCGCTCGTCGGGTCGACGTTGATCGTCGCACCGCGCACGTCGTTGCTGTGGAAGCCGGTGCCCAGGTTGAGGTAGAGCTCGTGGGCCGGCGTCACGGTGAAGGCCAGGCCGGCCTTGGGGCTCACGAGCGAGTCGTGGCCGCGTCCGCTGTTGATCGGGCCATAGAGCGGTTCGCGCCCCCGCACGCCGTAGCGCAGCAGGTCGCCGCGCAGGCCCACGTAGCCGCGCCAGCGCTCGCTGAGGTTCACGAGCTGCTGGGCGTGCACGGAGAACAGGTCCTGTTGCACCTTGTCGTTGCGTACGGTCGAGATCCGTTCGCGGGCCACGGTGTTGTAGAGCCCGACCTCGCCGATGCGGTCACCGCGCCAGCTGGCGCCGAAGCTCAGCACGCCGTCCAGTCCGCCGATCGAGTTGGGACGGCTGTGCGTGCCCTGCAGCCCGAAGACCCGACGGCGGTCGGTCTGCTCGAACTGGTCGCCCTGCTCGGGGTTGTTGAGGAAATAGGTGAAGTCCGAGAACAGGCCGAAGCGGTAGTCGATGACATAGCCACTGAGTTGCGTCTGCCCCTCGGGACTGTTGTCGAACCACTTGCCCGACAGGCTGATGCGCCGTGTCCTGCCGCCATCGGTGGTGTTGAGCGAGCCGAAGCGCGAGAGCTCGCCGCTGTCGACCAGGCGCTCGGGGATCTGGTCGGTCGAATTCCAGCGGCTCTGGTAGGCCATGGCCGTGAGGCTGAAGCCGCGCACCGGCGAGCCTTGCGAATAGCGCAGTACCGCGTTCAGCTTGCGCAGCCGCTCGGGCGTGTCCCAGGGTCCGTTGTTGCCTTCGAGCTCGATGGCACCGAGCCAGGTCTGGTCCTGCACGGTGCGCGAGCCTGCCGCGAGCAGGCGGCGGAAGTTGTTGGCGCCCAGCGTGACTTCGGCGAAGGGCGCGTCGAGCGCGCTCACGTAGTCGAGCGAGGCGCTGCCCGCGAGCGAGAAGTCGCCGCCATCGGCGAAGTAGGGACCCTTGCGGTAGCGCACGCCCGAGACCAGGTCGGGGATCAGGAAGTTGAGGTCCGCGAAGCCCTGGCCGTGGCCGTGCGAGGGCATGTTGACCGGCATGCCGTCGACCGTGACCGCGAAGTCGGTGCCGTGGTCGAGGTTGAAGCCGCGCAGGAAGTACTGGTTGGCCTTGCCGTCGCCCGAGTGCTGGGTGGCGACCACGCCCGGCACGGCCTCGACGATGTCGCCCGGGCGCAGCTTGGGGCGGGCCTGGAAAGAGGCTTTCTCCACTGCCCCTTCGCTCGCGCTGTCGGCGGTGCCGATGGCCGCGTCGCGCGGGCCGCTCACTTCGATGGGCGGCAGGTGGACGGGTTGGGCACAGGCCGCGGCGCTGCCGAGCAGGGCGCCGAACATCCAGGGTTGGCGCGCGAGGCGGATCGAAGCTTTCATGGGTCTCCCGCGTCTTCGATGTCCGCGCGGAGCGGGAATGCTCGTTGCCATGACGCGCGATTGATACGCGCCCAAGGGCGCTTTGGATTCGGCGCGCCCTCAGGGCTTCCGGGGCTGCAGCAAGCCCGAGTAGCACTCGGGACTCTTCTCGCTGCCCTGCAGGCAGTCGGAGTGGCGATACAGCGCGTCGATCTCGATCACCGGCACCGGCTTGCCCAGGAACATCCGCTGACCGGTCACGCGGCCGTCGAGGGTCAGCAGCGTAAACTGGGCCACGAGGTCGCGGTCGTAGTAGCCCGCGCCGCAGGCGATGAACTGCTGCTCGTCGCGTGGCCACTGCAGCATGCCCCGTTCATCGGAAGTGGCGTACAGCAGCGTGAAGCACTGGCGGTCGCCTTCCTGCGCTTCGATGGCGCTGACGCCGCCGCGCCAGTGGACGCGCGTGCCCTGGGCTCGCGGGGTCAGGGCCTGGGCGGGGGAGAGCTTGACGGACGGGGTGTCGGCGGAGTGCGCGGGCCGATCGGCTGCGCGATCGGAGGGCGTCCCGCAGGCGGTCGCCAGGGCTGCGGCACACAGCATGGCGAGGATGTGTCGTTCTCTGGAAAGAGGCATCGAGGGGAGAGAGCTGTACTTGCACCGGCGGACGCCGATGTTGGCCTGCCCGGAGGGGATCGAACCCCCGACAACCTGCTTAGAAGGCAGGTGCTCTATCCAACTGAGCTACGGGCAGATTCCAGGCGGAACAGAAAGCAAAGAAGGAAAGCAAGAAAGAAGATTCTTGGTCGGGGCGAAAGGATTCGAACCTTCGACCCTCTGGTCCCAAACCAGATGCGCTACCAGGCTGCGCTACACCCCGACAAGCCTTCTATTCTAGCCCGAATATGAGGCGGTCTCAGCGCTTCTCGTACTGGGTCTTGCCGAAAAGCATTTCGCGCGCCTTGTCGTCGGTGATGGGCTTGCGCAGGTCGGCCAGCACCTTCACGCCGCGCTGCACGGCGGGACGCTCGGCGATGCCGTCGAACCAGTCCTTCAGGCGCGGGTAGTCCTCGAGGGTGATGCCCTGGTTCTGCCAGCTGCGCAGCCACGGGAAGATGGCGATGTCGGCGATGCTGTAGTCCGGGCCGGCGATGAAGCGGTGCGTCGACAGCTGCTTGTCGATCACGCCGTAGAGGCGCTTGGCCTCGTTGGTGTAGCGGTCGATGGCATAGGCGATCTTCTCGGGCGCGTAGAGACGGAAGTGATGCGCCTGGCCGAGCATGGGGCCGACGCCGCCCATCTGGAACATCAGCCACTGCAGCACGTCGTAGCGCGCGCGGTCGCCCTGGGGCAGGAATTGGCCGGTCTTGCCGGCCAGGTAGACGAGGATGGCGCCCGATTCGAACAGCGAGATGGGCGCGCCGTCCGGACCGTCGGGGTCGGTGACGGCGGGGATCTTGTTGTTGGGACTGATCCGCAGGAAGTCGGGCGCGAACTGGTCGCCCTTGCCGATGTCGATGGGGTGCGCGCGGTAGGGCAGGCCGCACTCCTCGAGCATGATGTGGATCTTGTGGCCGTTGGGCGTGGGCCAGGAATAGACCTCGATGGTCTTCGGTTCGGGCATGTTGTCGAGTCTCCGGTCTGGATGGGGGCGGCGAAGAGGGGCTCCTCGACGCGGCAGCCAGCATATACAGGCGGCCGCGCGGGCGTGCGCCGCACGGCCAATGACCGGCGCGCGCCTCAGCCCACCTGCCGCTCGTGCGCGTTGCACCACATCCAGTCCTCGCCGGGCTCGAGCGACTGGATCACCGCATGGCCCTCGGCCTGCGAATGGCGCGTGGCATGCCGGTTCTTCGACGAATCGCAGCAGCCGACATGGCCGCAGTGCACGCACAGGCGCAGGTGCACCCAGCTGTCGCCGGTCTGGAGGCATTCCTCGCAGCCGCGCAGGGTGTGGGGCGCGGCGATCTCCGCGGGGACGTGTTCGCAGGGCTTGATGCGCATGCGCGGGTTCTCCTGGATGAATGGGTGAGGGATTTGGACTCAGGCCACGGCCGAGTTCGAGGCGAGGTGCTGGTGGATCAGCGCGACCACCGCCGCGCCTTCGCCGATCGCGCCGCCCACGCGCTTGACCGAGCCCGAGCGCACGTCGCCGACCGCGAAGACGCCGGGCACGCTGGTCTCGAGCGCGGTGGCCGGGCGCGCGGGAAAGCCGGCGCTGGCGTCGGGCCCGGTCTGCACGAAGCCGTGCTTGTCGACCGCGACGCCGCAGCCCGCGAGCCAGTCGGTCTCGGGCTCGGCGCCGACGAACAGGAAGATGTTGCGCGCCGGGCAGTCGTGCTCGGCGCCGGTGCTGTGGCAGCGCCAGGTGGCGCCGGTGAGACCCTCGTCGGGGTCGCCGTGCAGCCGCACGAGTTCGGTGTGCGGCTGCAGCGAGATGTTGGGCGTGGCCTCGATGCGGTCGATCAGGTAGCGCGACATGCTGGCCGCGAGCGAGGGGCCGCGCACCAGCACGTTGACCTTGGCCGCGTGGTGCGAGAGGAACACGGCCGCCTGGCCGGCCGAGTTGCCGCCGCCGACCAGCGCGACCTCCTGCTGCGCGCAGAGCTTGGCCTCGATGGCCGAGGCCCAGTACCAGATGCCGCGGCCCTCGAATTCGTGCAGCCGCGGCACGCCGGGGCGGCGGTAGCGCGCGCCGCTGGCGACGACCACTGTGCGCGCCGAAATGCGGCGGCCGTCGGCCAGCGCGATCGCGAGGCTGCCGTCGGGGTTGGTGCGCGCGCAGTCGAGCGAGGCCACCTTGGCCGGAATCAGCATCTCGACGCCGAACTTCTGCGCCTGCACGAACGCCCGGCCGGCCAGCGCCTGGCCCGAGATGCCGGTGGGAAAACCCAGGTAGTTCTCGATGCGCGCGCTGGCGCCGGCCTGGCCGCCGAAGGCGCGGCAATCGAGCACGATCACGCGCAGCCCCTCGGAGGCGGCGTAGACGGCGGTCGCGAGGCCGGCCGGGCCGGCGCCGACCACGGCCACGTCGTAGAGCTCGTCGTGCGCGGCGGCATCGACCATGCCCAGGCACAGCGCCAGCGCGTCCTCGGCCGGGTTCACCAGCACCGAGCCGTTGGGGCACACGGCCAGCAGCTGGTGGCCGCCGTACTGCGCCAGCAGCGCGGCGGCGTCGGGGTCCTGGTCGGCGTCGACCAGGTGATAGGGATGGCCGTTGCGGCGCAGGAAGTTCTCGAGCCGCGCCATGTCGGGCGACTGCGGCTGGCCGATCAACACCGGGCCGGCGGCGCCCGATTCGATCAGCGCCACCCGCCGCAGGATCAGCGCGCGGGTGATGCGCTCGCCGAGGTCGGCCTCGGCCACCAGCAGGGCGCGCAGTTGCGCGGGCGGCAGCACCAGCGCCTCGACGTTCTCCTCGGCATGGCCGTCGACCAGGGCGGGGCGGCCGCTGAGCTGGCCGACCTCGGCCAGGAATTCGCCCGGCCCTTGCCGCACGATCGGCACCACGTGGCCCAGGCCGTCGCGCTGGGTGACCGAGACCACGCCCTTGAGCAGCACGAACATGCCGGCGCCGACCTCGCCGGCGGTGAACAGCCGGCTGCCGCGCGCGAAGTGCTGCACGCTGCCGAAACGCGCGATGCGCGCGATCTCGCTGTCGTTGAGCACCGGAAAGGTCTGCAACTGGCGGTTACCGCCGGCGGGGGCGGTGCTGGAAATATCTGCGGTGGCCATCGGTCCAGAGTCTCCGGTGGGGATTGCCGAGCGTCGGCGGTCGAGGCATTAGACGCCAAAGAAGCGCTTCCAACGGCCCGTCACATCGTCATGCAATTGCCACGGCCATGACACGCGCTTTTCACCACGGGTGCCGAGACTCGCCCAGCAGAAAGGGTTTCCACATGAAAGAACTGCCCAACCCGACATTTCCGCTGTCGCAGCTCGGGCTCCGCGCAGCCCTCTGGCCCACGCCCGGTGTCGTCGGTAGCGCCGCCACCGCCGCGACGCCCAAGGCCCCCGCTGCCGTCAGCCCCGCGGTCGTCGTCCCGGCCCCCGTCATCGAGGCCAAGCAGGGCATCACCGTGGGTTGGGCCCGTCACCAGGACGACGTGCGCGCCGCCCAGCGCCTGCGCTATGAAGTGTTCGTCGGCGAGATGGGCGCCCGCATCTCCACCTCGCTGCCCGGCCACGACGTGGACCTGTTCGACGATTTCTGCGAGCACCTGCTGGTGCGCGACGAACTGACGCAGCAGGTGATCGGCACCTACCGCGTGCTGACGCCGGCCCAGGCGCGCCGCGTGGGCAGCACCTACAGCGACACCGAATTCGACCTGACCCGCCTGCGCGACCTGCGCGAGCGCATGGTCGAGCTGGGCCGCAGCTGCGTGCACCCCGAGCACCGCCAGGGCGGCGTGATCCTGGCGCTGTGGGGCGCGCTGGCCGGCTTCATGCACCGCAACAAGCTCGACACCATGATCGGCTGCGCCAGCATCCCGATGTCGCACAACGGCGTGACCTGCGGCGACGCGGCGGCCAGCATCTGGCGCCAGCTCTCGGCCAGCCACATGGCACCGATCCAGTACCAGGTGCAGCCGCGGCTCGCGCTGCCGGTCGAGCGCCTCGACGGCAGCCTCGACGTGGAACCGCCTGCGCTGATCAAGGGCTACCTGCGCCTGGGCGCCAAGGTGCTCGGCGCGCCGGCCTGGGATCCGGACTTCAACACCGCCGACCTGCCGATGCTGATGCGCATCGACGACCTGCCGGCGCGCTACCGCAAGCATTTCCTGGGCGCATGAAACCAGCGGTCGTCCGACCCGCGAACGGGTCGTCCGTCCTGCCGCCGGACGGGGAGGCGCAGTCGAAAGTAGGCATGTCGACGGCGTCACGGGAAAGTCATGCAAATGTCACAAACCCGCATGACACTGTCACATTCCCTTTATCGAGCACGGCCGTGGTGCCGCTTGTTCCAGAATCCGTGTCCATGCCTTCCGATCCGGCCGATTCGCTGCCTTCCGTGGCCGAGACGCCGAAATTCACCTTGCTTGACCGCGACCACAGCATCCTGTCGTTCAACGAACGGGTGCTCGACTGGGCGCATCGCCCCGAGGTGCCGCTGATCGAGCGCCTGCGCTACCTGTGCATCGTCTCGTCGAACCTCGACGAGTTCTTCGAGGTTCGCGCCGCGCCGCACCTGATCGCGGGCAGCGCCGACGACCACAAGGGCACCTACACGGTCGAGTCCTTCCGCCGGCTGGCCGAGGCGGTCCACACGCTGGTGGCGCGCCAGTACGCGCTCTACAACGACGAGCTGATGCCGACCTTCGGCACGCACGGCATCCACATCATTTCGCACGGCGAGCGCAACCCCGCGCAGCGCAAGTGGGTGGCCGAGTATTTCGAGCGCGAGGTACG
Source organism: Variovorax endophyticus (assembly GCF_025376855.1). Lineage (NCBI taxonomy): Bacteria > Pseudomonadati > Pseudomonadota > Betaproteobacteria > Burkholderiales > Comamonadaceae > Variovorax > Variovorax endophyticus. The sequence goes on along the minus strand of NZ_JAHUTH010000024.1, from coordinate 138,506 downwards.
CCCGCTGCTGCTGCCCGTGGGGCTCGACCCCTCGCATCCGTTCCCGCAGGTCGCGAACAAGTCGCTCAATTTCATCGTGCGCCTGGGCGGCAAGGACGCCTTCGGGCGCGAGAACCCGATCCAGATCGTGAAGGTGCCGCGCGTGCTGCCGCGGCTGATCAAGATGCCGGCCAAGGTGTCGGACGGCAAGACGCTGTTCGTCGCCTTGTCGAGCGTGGTGCGCGCGCACCTGTCCTCGATGTTCACGGGGCGCGAGGTCGGCGACTTCTCGCAGTTCCGCGTCACGCGCCATTCCGACCTCGCGGTGGACGAGGAGGACGTGAAGAACCTGCGCACCGCGCTGCGCCAGGGCCTGCAGCACCGGCACTTCGGCCAGGCGGTGCGCCTGGAGGTGTCGGCCAGCTGCGCCGAGTCGCTCGCGAGCTTCCTGCTCGAGCAGTTCAACCTGCCGCCCGAGGCGCTGTACCGCGTGCACGGCCCGGTCAACCTCGCGCGCTTCACGCAGCTGGCCGACCTGCTCGACGAGCCGAAGCTGCGCTTCAAGCCCTACCAGGCCTCCTACCCGATCACGCTGTCGCCCGCGCAGTCCTTCTTCGAGCGGCTGCAGCGCGGCGACGTGCTGATCCACCAGCCCTTCGAGAGCTTCGAGGGCGTGCTGGCCTTCCTGCGCGAGGCGGTGCACGACCCGCAGGTGCTGGCGATCAAGCAGACCATCTACCGCACCGGCGCCGACTCCGAGCTGATGGAGCTGCTGCGCGAGGCGGTGCGCCGCGGCAAGGAAGTCACCGTGGTGGTGGAGCTCAAGGCGCGCTTCGACGAAGAGGCCAACATCAACTGGGCCGAGATGCTCGAGTCGATCGGCGCCCAGGTGGTGTACGGCGTGGTGGGCCTGAAGACCCACGCCAAGATGCTGCTGGTGACGCGCCGCGAGGGCAAGCAGATGCGCCGCTACGGCCACCTGTCGACCGGCAACTACAACCCGCGCACCGCGCGCCTGTACACCGACATCAGCCACCTCACGGCCGATCCGCTGTTGACCGCTGATATGGAAGCGGTGTTCGTGCACCTCGCGAGCCAGAGCAAGCTGCCCAAGCTCAACCGCGTGTGGCTCGCGCCCTTCGACCTGCACAGCAACATCCGCGCGCAGATCGCCACGCTGGCCGCGGCGGCGGAGCGCGGCGAGCCCACGCGCATCGTCGCCAAGATGAATGCGCTGACCGACGAGGAACTGGTCGCGGCGCTGGTGAACGCGGGGCAGAAGGGCGTGAAGATCGACCTGATCGTGCGCGGTGCCTGCACGCTGCCGGCCCAGGTACCGGGGCTGACCGACAACATCCGCGTGCGCTCGGTGATCGGCCGCTTCCTCGAGCATTCGCGGGTGTTCTATTTCCGCCATGGCGAGGACGAGTCGCTCTACCTCTCGAGCGCCGACTGGATGAACCGCAACATGATGCGGCGCATCGAGCTCGCCTGGCCCGTGACCGACCCCGTGCTGCGCCAGCGCCTCATCGACGAGTGCCTGGTCGCCTACCTGCACGACGGCCGCGATGCCTGGGACCTCGGCGCCGATGGCGTCTACACCCGCATCGACCACGACACGCACCCGGGCGAAGCCGGTGCGTCGCGTGCGATCGAGGCGCACGGCGCGCAGGCCGCCCTGATGAACCGCTACGCAGCGCGAGGGCCCCGTGACGTCGCATCCGGCGAATGAAGCCGAAGTTCGAAAGACGATGACCATGGACCTGATCTTCTGGCGCCATGCGGAAGCCGATGACTGGACCGAGGGCTGCGACGACATGCAGCGCTCGCTCACCGCGCGCGGCGAGAAGCAGGCCAAGCGCATGGCCAGCTGGCTCGACCGCCAGCTGCCCGACGGCACGCGCATCATCAGCAGCCCCGCGCGGCGCTGCGAGCAGACCGCGCTGGCGCTCGGGCGCAAGTACAAGCTGCGCAGCGAACTGGCACCCGACACCACCGCCGATGCGCTGCTGGCCTCCGCCGGCTGGCCCAACGGCAAGTCGGTGGTGCTGATGATCGGCCACCAGCCTTCGCTGGGGCAGGCGATCTCGCTGCTGCTGGGCCTGAAGCAGGACAGCTGCCCGGTGCGCAAGGGCGCGCTGTGGTGGATCCGCACGCGCGAGCGCGATGGCGACGTGCAGACCGTCGTGGTGACGGTGCAGTCGCCCGAACTGCTCTGAACCTGTTCGAGGCCGCGCCGCTCAGGCCGGCTGCAGCTCGAAGTGGAAGACCTTCGAGATGATCTGCCAGCGCCCGTCCACCCGCACCAGGGTCAGCAGGTCGGTGAAGTGCTTCGGCGCGATCGCGCATTCGACGCGCGCGAAGGCGGTCACCGGTCCCGCGAACTCGATCGCCACGATGCGGCCGGTGCGCGGCTCGCCCTTGCTGGCGGGCGAGGGGCGCTTGTCGACGATCGGGAAGTAGCTGGCCATGTCCAGCGTGTAGAGCGGGCCTTCGGTCGCGGTGGCATAGAGCGCCGCGGGGTGGAAGACCTCGCGCAGGATCGCGGTGTCGCTGCGGTGCAGGCCCTCGAAGTAGCGGCCGAGCAGCTCGACGATGGCGTCGTAGGGGGCGGGGGCGTGATCGGTGTTCATGACAGCTTCCTCTCTCTTCGTGCGATGTGGATGACAACGGTCACGATGCTATTGATGCAGTGGATGCGCGTAAATGGGCGATGATTCACTTCATTGATTACACCGAGTAATAGGCGGTCACCATGGCCCTGCGCTTCGACAAGGTGATGCTGGGCAGCATCGAGCTGCTGTGCCTGACGGCCGAGCATGAAGGCTTCACCGCCGCGGCCAACGCGGCCGGCCTGACGCCCGCGGCGGTGAGCCGCTCGATCGCGCGGCTCGAGGCGCGGCTGGGCGTGCAGCTGTTCTCGCGCACCACGCGGCAGGTGCGGCTGACCGATGCCGGGCGCGATTACGTGGCGCAGTGCCGCCAGGCGCTGGCCCAGCTCTCCGAGGCCGAGCGCGAGCTCGCGGGCCAGCAGCGCGTGCCAGCGGGCACGGTGCGCATCAGCCTGCCGACCTCGTACGGCCATTGCCGCGTGCTGCCGCTGCTGCCCGCGTTCCGCGCGCTGTACCCCGAGGTGTCGCTCGACATCCAGCTGAGCAACCGCAACGTCGACTTCGCCGCGGGCGGCTTCGACCTCGCGGTGCGCGGCCGCACGCCACCCGACTCGGGGCTGGTCGCGCGCCGGCTCGAGGACGCCGCGCTGGTGGTGGTGGCCGCGCCGTCCTACCTGGCGTCGCGGCCGGCGCCGCGCGCGCTGGCCGACCTGGCGGCGCACGAGTGCATCCAGTTCACGCTGCCGAGCACGGGGCAGCCGGTGCCCTGGCTGTTGCACGGCGAGGGCGGCGTTTTCGAACATGCGACGCAGGGCGGCATCCGCTATTCGGAAGACATCCTCGGCGGCGTGACCCTGGCGCGCGCGGGCGCGGGCCTCTTGCAGACCTATCGCTTCATCGTCGAGGAAGACCTGGCGCGCGGCGCGCTGGTCGAGCTGTTGCCGGACTTCGCGGGCGCGTCGCGCCCGTTCTCGCTGATCCATCCCGCGCACCGCCACATGCCGCGGCGGGTCCGGGTGTTCATCGACTTCCTGCTCGAGCGGCTCAGCAGCCCGCCAGGTCCACGCGCCAGGTACTGATCTTCTGCCAGGCCAGCACCTCCTCGCGCAGCAAGTGGGCCGATTGCGGGAAGGCCTCGGCCCAGTCGGGCGCGCAGGCGATCGAGAAGGTGCGGGTGCCGAGGGTCGACAGGTGCAGCGCATCGGGCGCGGGATCGCGGCGCGCGTGGCACAGGATCAGCGCCAGCCGCAGCGCCAGCAGCTGCGTCACGAAGGTCTCGTCGTCGAGCGAGCCCTCGAGCTTGCGCAGCTTGCCGCGCTGGCCCAGCACCAGCTGGGCGAGGGTGTGCAGCTCGTTGACCGCGAAGCCGGGGGCGTCGGTGTTGTCGAGGATGTAGGCGCCATGCTTGTGATAGTCGCTGTGCGAGACCAGCGCGCCGATCTCGTGCAGTTGCGCGGCCCAGCCGAGCTTGCGCAGCGCACGGCCGGCGCGGCTGGTGGTGCTGCCGCCGCGCGCGGCCGGCGCCAACTGCACGAACAGGGCGGCGGCGGTGTCGCCCACGCGCCGGGCCTGGGCCGGGTCGACCGCGAAGCGGTTGGCGAGCCGCGCGACCGTGGTGGTGCGCATGTCGGCCACGCTCTCGTCGCGTTCCAGCAGTTCGTAGAGCACGCCGTGGCGCAGGGCGCCCTGCGCCACCTTCATCTCCTCGATGCCCAGCAGGTCGAACACCGCGCGCAGCACGCTGAGGCCACCGCCGATGACCGCCTTGCGGTCCTCGCGCATGCCCTCGATGCGCAGCTTGTCGGCGCCGCCGGCCTTGAGCAGCCGGTCGAGCAGCCAGTCCAGGCCCTCGCGCTTGACCACCCCGGGCTCTCCGCCGGCCGCGGCCAGCACGTCGCCGACCGCGCCGATCGTGCCCGAGGCGCCATAGGCCACGTCCCACTGGTCGCGCGTATAGCTGCCGAGCGCGTCGTCGAGCACCGCCTTGGCCGCGACCTCGGCGGCGCGGAAGGCGGCGGCGGTGAACTGGCCCTCGGGGAAGTGCTTCATCGACCAGGCGACGCTGCCGACGCGGTACGACTCCATCAGCTCGGCCTCGAGGGCGCGGCCGATGATCATCTCGGTGGAGCGCCCGCCGATGTCGATCACGAGCCGGCGCTCGCGGTCCGAGGCGTCGTTGTGGGGCAGCATGTGCGCCACGCCCTGGTAGATCAGGCGGGCTTCCTCGCGCCCCGGGATCACGTCGATGCCGAAACCCAGGATGGTGCGCGCGCGCAGCAGGAATTCCTCGCGGTTGCGCGCCTCGCGCAGCGTCTGGGTGGCGACGGCCCGCACCTGCGAACGCTTGAAGCCGGCCAGCCGCTCGCCAAAGCGGGCGAGGGCGTCCCAGCCGCGCTGCATGGCTTCGGGCGTGAGGTTGCGCGCGCTGTCCAGGCCGTTGCCCTGGCGCACGGTCTCTTTCAGGTATTCGGTGCGGTGGATCTGACCGTGATCGACTTGACCGATTTCGAGCCGGAAGCTGTTGGAGCCTAGATCGACCGCTGCGAGGCGGGTGCCATTTTGCATGTTGGAGTAGAGAAGGCGGGGGCCTGGTTCGAAGGTCCTGGAAGGGTAACGCCACCTTCCCGACCGACGCCGCAGCGAGGGCTAGAGGCTAGATCGGGTGCATGACGGTTGTGTGACAGCGTCACAGAGCCGGAGGGCTCCACGACGCCATTTTCCCTCGACAGGAGGGTGTCACATCGATGTCACACAAGCTTTCTAGAGTCCGTCGCAAGCCCGAAAGGGGACTACTTCTTACTTCTAAAGGAAGCTTCATGCAAACGACGTTCAAATTTGCAACCGCCGGCCTCGTCGCCGCGGTTTTCGCTCTCCCCGCGTTCGCCCAGGACGTGACCGGTGCCGGTGCCAGCTTCCCGGCCCCGCTGTATGCCAAGTGGGCTTCGGACTTCAACAAGGCCACCGGCGTCAAGATCAACTACCAGTCGGTCGGTTCGGGTGCCGGCCTGAAGCAGATCGAAGCCAAGACCGTCGACTTCGGCGCGTCGGACGCTCCCCTGAAGGACGACGAACTCCAGGCCAAGGGCCTGATGCAGTTCCCCACCGTCATCGGCGGCGTGATCCCGGTCGTGAACATCCAGGGCATCAAGCCCGGCGAACTCAAGCTCAGCGGCCAGGTGCTGGGAGACATCTACCTCGGCAAGATCACGAAGTGGAACGACCCCGCGATCAAGGCCCTGAACGGTTCGCTGAACCTGCCCGACGCCGCCATCGCCCCGGTTCGCCGCGCCGACGGTTCGGGCACCAGCTTCCTGTTCACCAACTACCTGTCGAAGGTCAACGCCGAGTGGAAGAGCAAGGTCGGCGAAGGCACGGCCGTGAACTGGCCCACCGGCGCGGGCGGCAAGGGCAATGAAGGCGTCGCCGCCTTCGTGGGCCGCCTGCCGAACTCGATCGGCTACGTGGAATACGCGTACGTCAAGCAGAACAAGATGACCTACGCCCAGATGCAGAACGCCGCCGGCAACTTCGTCTCGCCCGACGACACCGCCTTCAAGGCCGCCGCCGCCGGTGCCGACTGGAACAAGAGCTTCTATCAAGTGCTGACGAACCAGGCCGACAAGGGTGCATGGCCGATCACCGGCGCCACCTTCATCCTGCTGCACAAGACGCAGGACAAGCCGGCCAATGCCACCACCGTGCTGAAGTTCTTCGACTGGGCCTACAAGAGCGGCGACAAGACGGCCGACGAACTGGACTACGTGCCGATGCCCGACGCCGTGAAGGCCACGATCGCCAAGGCCTGGGGTGAAGTCAAGGACGCATCGGGCAAGCCCGTCGCCTTCAAGTAAGCCTTCTTCTCCCTGATCAGAAAAAGAAAACACGGCGCGCCATGAGCAGCAATCCGCTCGATGGCGCGCCGCTTTCGTCATTGCCGGAGCGACCTGTGTCATCCACTTTCCCCGCCGCTGCCACCACGCTCGACCTTTCCGCCGAGCAGGGCCGTACCACCGCACCGCCGCCGATGAAGGCGTCGCGCTCCGGCCCCATGGTCGATCGCCTGTTCGGCTGGGCCGCCAAGGGCGCCGCGCTGCTGACGCTCGCGATGCTGATCGGCATCCTGCTGTCGCTGATCGCCGGCGCCTGGCCCGCCATCACCAAGTACGGCCTCGGCTTCCTCACGAGCAGCGTGTGGGATCCGGTCCAGAACGAATACGGCGGCCTCGTGATGATCTACGGCACGCTGGCCACCTCGGCCATCGCCCTGGTGATCGCGGTGCCCGTGAGCTTCGGCATCGCGCTCTTCCTCACCGAACTCTCGCCCGGCTGGCTCAAGCGCCCGCTGGGTACCGCCATCGAACTGCTGGCCGCCGTGCCCTCGATCGTCTACGGCATGTGGGGCCTGCTGGTGTTCGGCCCGATCCTGTCGACCTGGGTCCAGCAACCGCTGCAGAAGCTGCTGGCCGGCGTGCCCTACCTCGGCGCCCTGGTGTCCGGTCCCCCCGTGGGCATCGGCATTCTGTCGGCCGGCATCATCCTCGCGATCATGATCATCCCGTTCATCGCCTCGGTGATGCGCGACGTGTTCGAGGTCACGCCTCCGCTGCTCAAGGAATCGGCCTACGGCCTCGGTTCCACCACCTGGGAGGTCGTCTCCAAGGTCGTGCTGCCCTACACCAAGGCCGGCGTCGTCGGCGGCATCATGCTCGGCCTGGGCCGCGCGCTCGGCGAGACCATGGCCGTCACCTTCGTGATCGGCAACATGAACCAGCTGAACTCGCTCTCGGTGTTCGAGGCGGCCAACAGCATCACCTCGGCGCTCGCCAACGAGTTCGCCGAAGCCGGCGCCGGCCTGCACCAGGCCGCGCTGATGTACCTGGGCCTCGTGCTGTTCTTCATCACCTTCGTCGTGCTGTCGCTGTCGAAGCTGCTGCTGGCGCAAATGAAGAAGAGCGAAGGAAAGAAGTCGTGAGCACAAGCCAATCCCTCATCAACGCCAAGACCCTGGCCGAAACCCGCCAGGCCCGGTTCGCCTCGCGCAACCGCGTCAACAAGATCGCCCTCACGCTGTCGCTCGCCGCGATGGTGTTCGGCGTGTTCTGGCTCGTCTGGATCCTCTGGGAAACCCTGCGCCTCGGTATCGGCGGCCTGTCGGTCGCGGCCTTCACCGAGATGACCCCGCCGCCGAACGAAGCGGGCGGCATCCTGAACGCCATCTTCGGCTCCTTCGTGATGGTGCTGCTGGCGACCTTCGTCGGCACGCCGATCGGCATCATGGCCGGCATCTACCTGGCCGAGTACAACCCGAAGGGCATGCTGTCCTCGGTCACGCGCTTCGTCAACGACATCCTGCTGTCGGCGCCGTCGATCGTGATCGGCCTGTTCGTCTACGCGGTGGTCGTGGCCTACTTCAAGCAGTTCTCGGGCCTGGCCGGCGCGCTGTCGCTCGCGCTGATCGTGATCCCGGTCGTGATCCGCACCACCGAGAACATGCTGCAACTGGTGCCGCCGGGACTGCGCGAAGCCGCCTACGCCCTCGGCACGCCGAAGTGGAAGGTGATCCTGAGCATCACGCTGCGCGCCGCGCGCGCCGGCGTCGTGACCGGCGTGCTGCTGGCCGTGGCCCGCATCGCCGGCGAGACCGCGCCGCTGCTGTTCACCGCGCTCAACAACCAGTTCTGGACCGCCGACGTGACCCAGCCGATGGCCAGCCTGCCGGTGACCATCTTCAAGTTCGCGATGAGCCCGTACGAGAACTGGCAGCAGCTGGCCTGGGCCGGCGTGTTCCTGATCACCATCGCGGTGCTCGCCCTCAACATCCTGGCGCGGGTCCTGACGCGCACCAAGCACTGAAGCCGGGACGGCTTCCACCGCAACCCGCACAGAACGAACAAGAGAAACGCAACATGGCACCCATCACCGCTCCCACCGTCGCATCGCCCGCGAAGATCTCGGTCAAGAACCTGAACTTCTACTACGGCAAGTTCCACGCGCTCAAGGGCATCAACCTCGAGATCCCCGAGAACAAGGTCACGGCCTTCATCGGCCCCTCGGGCTGCGGCAAGTCGACGCTGCTGCGCACCTTCAACCGCATGTTCGAGCTCTATCCCGAGCAGCGCGCCGAGGGCGCCATCGAGCTCGACGGCGAGAACCTGCTGACCAGCAAGCAGGACGTGGCGCTGATCCGCGCCAAGGTCGGCATGGTGTTCCAGAAGCCGACGCCGTTCCCGATGTCGATCTACGACAACATCGCCTTCGGCGTGAAGCTGTTCGAGAACCTCTCGGCCAGCGAGATGGACGACCGCGTCGAATGGGCGCTGAAGAAGGCGGCCCTGTGGACCGAGGTGCGCGACAAGCTGCAGCAAAGCGGCTCGGGCCTCTCCGGCGGCCAGCAGCAGCGCCTGTGCATTGCGCGCGGCATCGCGATCAAGCCCGAAGTGCTGCTGCTCGACGAACCCTGCTCGGCCCTGGACCCGATCTCGACCGCCAAGATCGAGGAACTGATCGCCGAGCTGAAGAACGAATACACGGTGGTCATCGTGACCCACAACATGCAGCAGGCCGCGCGTTGCAGCGACTACACCGCCTACATGTACCTGGGCGACCTGATCGAGTTCGGCGCCACCGAGCAGATGTTCTTCAAGCCGCAGCGCAAGGAGACCGAGGACTACATCACCGGCCGCTTCGGCTGATGCAACAACGCAAAGAGGACGACACCATGACTGAAAAACACCTCTCCAGCCAGTTCGACAGCGAACTCAACGGCGTCTCGTCGCGCGTGATGGAACTCGGCGGCATGGTCGAGTCGCAGATCCACCAGGCGATCTACGCGTTGCTGCAGTTCGATTCGGACGCGGCCGACCGCGTGATGGAAACCGAGCACCGCGTGAACGCGATGGAGATCGAGATCGACCGCGAGCTGTCGTCGATCATCGCGCGCCGCCAGCCGACCGCGCGCGACCTGCGCCTGCTGATCGCGATCTCCAAGACCACCGCCAACCTCGAGCGCGTGGGCGACGAGGCCAACAAGATCGCGCGCATGGTCAAGTCGATCATCGAGAGCGGCGCCTCGCGCGTGCTGCCGACCACCGAGCTGCGCATCGCGGCCGACCTGGCCTCGAACCTGCTGCGCACCGCGCTCGACGCCTTCGCGCGCCTCGATACCGCCGCGGCGCTGTCGATCCTCAAGGACGACGACCTGATCGACAAGGAGTTCGACGGCTTCGTGCGCAAGCTGGTCACCTACATGATGGAAGACCCGCGCACCATCTCCGCCAGCCTCGACCTGCTGTTCCTGGCCAAGGCCATCGAGCGTATCGGCGACCACGCCAAGAACATCGCCGAGTTCATCATCTACATCGTCAAGGGTGCCGATGTGCGGCACACTTCGATGCAGGAAATCGAGTCGGCGCTGCAGTAACGACACCAGTACGACTGCGGCAAGACTCCCAAGAAAGCATGAAAAAACCCCGAGTCCTGATCGTCGAAGACGAGTCCTCGATCGCCGAGCTGATCGCCGTCAACCTCCGCCACAACGGCTTCGAGCCGATCTGGTCGGAGGATGGCGCGGCGGCCCAGCGCGAGATCGATGCCTTCCTGCCGGACCTGATCCTGCTCGACTGGATGCTGCCGGGCCAGAGCGGCCTGCAGCTCGCGCGCCAATGGCGCAAGGACCCCCGTACCAAGGCCGTCCCGATCCTGATGCTGACCGCGCGCGGCGACGAGCCCGACAAGGTGGCCGGCCTCGACGCGGGCGCCGACGACTACATCACCAAGCCTTTCTCCACCCAGGAAATGCTCGCGCGCATCCGCGCCGTGCTGCGCCGCCGCGCGCCCGAGGTGGTGACCGAGCGCGTCGAGATCGGCGAGCTGGCCCTCGACACCGCCACCCACCGCGTGACCTGGCAGGGCAATGCGCTGAAGGTCGGCCCGACCGAGTTCAAGCTGCTGGCCTACCTGATGCAGCACGCCGAGCGCGTCCACAGCCGGGCCCAGCTGCTCGACAAGGTGTGGGGCGACCACGTCTACATCGAGGAGCGCACGGTCGACGTGCACGTCAAGCGCCTGCGCGAATCGCTGGGCGCGGCCTCGCCGATGGTCGAGACGGTGCGCGGTGCCGGCTACCGCCTGACGGCCCAAGCCACCGTTTGACCGCCGTGAGCGTCTCCGCCCGCGGGCGCGGATAATCGCCCGCCATGCCGTTTCGCATTGCTACTTTTTTAATAGCGTCTCTCCTAGGCGGAGTGGGCGTTACAGCCTTTTTCGGCTGGAAGCTCGGCTGGCTCGGCGCCTGGGTCGGCGCGGTGGTCTGGCTGGGCTTCGATGCCTGGCGCGCCAAGCGGCTGCTGCTGATCCTGCGCAACGACGCGGTGGGCCTGCCCAGCCGCGGCGTCGGCATGTGGGGCGAGCTGGCCGAACGCATCCGCAAGCTGCTGCGCGACCGCGAGCAGCAGATCCGCCAGGCCGACGACCGGCTGCAGGAATTCCTCGCCGCGATCCAGGCCTCGCCCAACGGCGTGGTGCTGCTCGACGAGCAAGGCCGCATCGAGTGGTGCAACCAGACCGCGGCGGCGCAGTTCGGCATCGATGCCGAGCGCGACCTGCTGCAGCACCTGGCCAACCTCGTGCGCGATCCGGCCTTCGTGGCCTACCTGGCATCGTGGAACTACAGCCGCGACGTCGTCATCGACGGCCATGGCCTGGGCACGCAGCGCAGCCACCCGGTGCGGCTGTCGGTGCAGGTGCATCCCTACGCGGGCAACCGCCGCATGCTGCTCACGCGCGACATCACCGCGCTCGAGCAGGCCGAGGCGATGCGGCGCGACTTCGTGGCCAACGTCTCGCACGAGATCCGCACGCCGCTCACGGTGCTCGCGGGCTTCGTCGAGACGCTGCAGAACCTGCCGCTCGATGCCGACGAGCGCGCGCGCTACCTCGGCCTGATGGGCCAGCAGTCGCACCGCATGGAGACGCTGGTCAACGACCTGCTGACCCTGTCGCGCCTCGAGGGCAGCGCCGCCCCCGGCGGCACGCAGTGGACGCGCATCCGCGCCTTGCTCGCGCAGTGCGAGGACGAAGGCCGCGGCCTGTCGGGGCGGCTCTCGCCGCAGCTGGGCCACAAGCTGTCGTTCGCCATCGATGCCGATTCCGAGGTGTCGGGCGCGGCCACCGAGCTGCAGAGCGCGATGTCGAACCTGCTGAGCAACGCGATCCGCTACACGCCCGGTGGCGGCGAGGTGGCGGTGAGCTGGCGCCTGTTGCCCGACGGTCGCGGCGAGTACGCGGTGAAGGACACCGGCCCGGGCATCGCGGCCGAGCACATCCCGCGCCTGACCGAGCGCTTCTACCGCATCGACCGCAGCCGTTCGCGCGAGACCGGCGGCACCGGGCTCGGGCTGGCGATCGTCAAGCACATCGCCCAGCGCCATGGCGCCGAGCTGCGCATCGAGAGCACGGTGGGCAAGGGCTCGCGCTTCGCGCTGGTGTTCCCGGCCACGCGCGTGCGCGAGGCGCGGGTGATGGCGCGGCAGCCGGCCTGAACGGCCGCGGCGCTTTCGCAGTTCAGCCGATCAGCCGCGCACGCGGTGCGCCATCGTCCAGCGCAGCAGCGCGCCGAACAGCAGGGCCGTGACCGTCAGCGCGGCGGCGCCCATGATCCAGAACGCCAGCGGCGACTGCATGGCCGGCCAGGGTCCGAGCCCGCGGTAGGCCAGCAGGTAGCTGCCGCCCAGGCCCACGGCCCACAGCAGCGTGCAGTAGATCGCCAGCGGCGCGAGCGTGACGCGGTAGCAGCGCAGCACGAACACGCACAGGGTCTGCAGCGCGTCGGCGAAGTGGTAGAGCGCGACCACCAGCAGCAGCGCGCCCGCGAGCGCGATCACGGCCGGCTTGTCCGAATACACGGCCGCGAGCTGGAAGCGCAGCCCTCCCATGGCGAGCGCGAACAGCAGCGCGCACAGCACCGTCAGCTCGAAGCCGGTGCGGCAGGCGCGCCGCGCCAGCGCCGGATCGCCGGCGCCGAGCCAGAAGCTCACGCGCGCGCTGGTCGCGATCGCGAGCGACAGCGGCACCATGTAGGCCACGGCCAGCAGGTTGGCGGCGATCTGGTGCGCCGCGGCCGCGGTGGTGCCCAGGCGCGCGATGAACAGCGCCATCAGCGTGAACGAAGTGACCTCCACCAGCACCGCGAGGCCGGCCGGCACGCCCAGGCGCGCGAACTGGCCGATCTGCGCCCAGTCGGGCTTCTCGATCGGTTGCCAGAGCCGGTAGCCGCGGTAGAACGGGCTGGCGCGCAGCAGCCACACGGCGCAGCCCAGCATCGCCCAGTTGACGGCCAGCGTGGCCCAGCCGCAGCCGACCAGGCCCATCGCCGGCAGCCCCGCGCCGCCGAAGGTGAACCAGACCGACAGCGGCAGCTTGATCGCCAGCGAGGCGAGCTGCAGCCAGGTCACGAGCTGTGGCTTGCCCAGGCCCTGGCTCAGGGTGCTGAACAGGCGGAACAGCAGCGCGGGCGCGAGCCCGAAGGCCAGCACCGCGAGGTAGGCCTCGACCTCGCCGCGCATCGCGGGCGGCACTTGCGTCCATTGCAGCGCCGGCCCCGGCAGCAGCAGCAGCGCCATGCCCACCACGATCGCCAGCCCCGCGAGGTAGAGCGACTGCCGCACCGAGCGGCCCACCTCGGCGCCGCGGCCGCCGCCGTGCAGCTCCGCCCAGACCGGCAGCAGGGCCTGCAGCACGCCCATCAGCGAGACGTAGACGCTGACGAAGATGGCGGCGCCGACCGAGAGGGCGGCCAGCGCGTCCTCGGAATAGCGGCCGGCCACGATGGTGTCGGTCACGCCGAAGGCCATCACGGCGAGCTGGCCGACCAGCACCGTGCCCGCGTGGCGGGCGATCAGACCGCGTTCGCCCCTCACCTCGGCGCGATCTTCTCGTACAGCAGCAGGTCGTCGGAGGGACTGCTGGGGCGGCGCAGGGTCCCCGCGAAGCGCCATTGGTCGAGCGAGATGATGGTGTGCAGCCGCTCGATGGTCTCGGGGCCCACCAGCAGCCACGGGCAGTCGGTGCCCAGCAGCAGCGGCTGCAGGTCGAAGCGGCCGTGGTACTGCAGCGCCGCGATATGGGCACGGCTCAACGCGAGCTCAGCCACGCACTTGGGATGGCCCACGCGCTCGGTCACGGCGCGCACCTGCGGCGCATAGCTGCGCGCGTAGTCGATCGGCGGCAGCCACAGCGTCATCAGCAGCATCCAGCACAGCGCGGTGCCGCCGGCCGGCAGCACCAGCGTCTTCCAGAGCGCCGCGCGGTGGCGCCCGGTGCGCCAGCGCACCAGCCAGCACCAGGCGATGGTGGCGGCAAGCGCGAGCACGAAGGCGATGGGCGAGAACTCGGGCACGAAACCCGGCACCAGCCGCGCCACGCTGGCCGCGGGCTTGGGCGGGTAGCCGGTCTGCATCGCGATCCAGTAGATCCAGCCCAGCAGCGCGAGGCCGCTGAAGAAGAGCAGGGTGAACCAGTCGACCAGCGCCGCCACGCTGCGCCGGAAGGTCGGCAGCGCGAAGGCCGCGAGCGTGGCCATCGCGGGCAGCGCCAGCATCAGCGAGCGGTCGGAGTAGTCGGTGGTCCAGGTGGCGGCCAGCGGCACCAGCGCGAACCAGAACGGCAGCGCCACATGGCGCGCCGCGAGTTGCCGGCGCCAGCGCCACAGCGTCCACAGCGCGAGCGGCCAGGCCGGCCAGGTGAACCACAGCAGCAGCCGGGCCTGGCTGCGGATGTCGCCCATGATCGAGGTGCCTGGATGAGCGCCGGGCAGGTCGATCTTCCATTGCAGCAGGCCGAGGCCGATCGCGAGCGCCGCGGCCAGCAGCGTCACGCCGGCCATGGTGAGCAGCGCGCCGCGCGTGTAGCCCGGGCCTTCGTCCTCGCCCATGCCCGACCAGCCGGTGCTCGCGGGCTCGGCGGCGCGCCGCATGCGGCGGCGCTCGTAGGCGATGAACAGCACGCTGCCCGTGGCCAGCGCCAGGCCGACGGTCGGGCCGCCGCTGAGCGTCATGCCCAGCGTGCCGACCACCAGTGCGATGACCGGCCCGGCGCGCCGGTAGGGCAGGGCCGCCACGCCGTAGAACAGGTGCGAGGCGAAGTAGAGCTGCGCCAGCGCGGGCGTGGTTTCATGGCCGAGCTGGGCCAGGCCCAGGCAGGCGATCAGCGCGAGCAGGGCGCCGTCGGCCATGGCGCGCGCGTAGTCGGTCGGCCGCGCCTCGCCGCCGAAGGCGAAGGCCACGGGCTGGGCACGCGCGGTGCGGGCCAGGTAGTAGACCGCGTACCAGGTCGCGGTGAAGGTGCCCCACAGCAGCAGCGCGAACACGATGCGCACCGCGAAGTCGGGATGCAGCCAGGCGGGTGCGATCTTGATCGCCAGCGCGCCGATCCAGTACGGCACCAGCGCGGGCGTTTCGGGCGCGATGCCCAGCAGGCGAGGATCGAACCAGCGCGCCAGGCCCTCGGTGCTGCGCGCCAGCTCGGCCATGTAGCCGAAGGCCGTGATGTCGGCGCTCTTCCAGGGTCCCCGGCCGACCAGCCCCGGCAGCAGGTAGGCGGCGCACAGCAGCAGCAGCGCGATGCGCGGCAGCCGGCGCACGGCATTCTGGGCAACGATCGCGGGCGTGGGCTGGTTCAAAGGGCGATGGGCGACGGCGGGTGGGGGAAACAAAAAGGGCAGCGCGGTAACCCGGGCTGCCCTCGACGCCAGGCCTGAGCCTGGGTGCGTGCCTTACTTGGAGGCAGCGGCGCCGGTCGTCTTGCCGAAGCGGTTGCGGAACTTCTCGACGCGACCGCCCATGTTGTCGACCGACTTCTGGGTGCCGGTGTAGAACGGGTGCGATTCGCTGGTGGTGTCCAGCTTGAACAGGGGCAGCTCGCGGCCGTCGTCCGCCTTGGCGGTTTCCTTCGTGTTCACGCAGGAACGGGTCACGAACTTGAAGCCGTTCGACATGTCGACGAACAGGACATCGCGGTAATTCGGGTGGATGCCTTCTTTTGCCATGGTGTTTCCTTGGGGGTCGATGCGAGAGCCACTGGCGGGCAGGACGCCGGCCGCACTTTTCGCGAAGCCGCCGATTATCGCATACTGGGCCGATGACGGCCAGTTCGGCCCGTCCCCCTGCGAAACCAGCCCTCCCATGACCTCCCCAACCCTGCGCGCCGGCCTCGTCGGCTACGGCTTTGCCGGCCAGACCTTCCATGCCCCCGTGCTGTCGGCCGTGCCCGGCCTCGAACTGGCGGCCGTGGCCAGTTCGCAGCCGCACAAGGTGCATGCCGACTGGCCCGGCGTGGCCGTGGTGCCCGACACGGCGGCGCTGGTCGCGCGGCAGGACATCGACCTCGTCGTGGTCGCCACGCCGAACGCCCAGCACCATCCGGTCGCGAAGGCGGCACTGCTGGCCGGCAAGCACGTGGTGGTCGACAAGCCCTTCACGCTCGACGCCGCCGAGGCGCGCGAACTCCAGGCGTTGTCCGAGCGCAACAAACTGGTGCTCACGGTCTACCAGAACCGTCGTTTCGACGCCGATTTCCTGACCCTGAAGGAACTGCTGGCCAGCGGCGAGCTGGGCCGCCCGGTCTATGTCGAATCGCATTTCGACCGCTACCGGCCCGAGGTGCGCGAGCGCTGGCGCGAGCAGAAGGTGCCGGGCGCGGGCATCTGGGTCGACCTGGGCGCGCACCTGGTCGACCAGGCGGTACAGCTGTTCGGCATGCCCGACACCCTGCAGCTCGACACCGCCGTGCTGCGCGATGGCGCCCAGGTCGAGGACTACTTCCATGCGGTGCTGCGCTACGAGTCGGGGCCGCATGCGCCGCTGCGCGTGGTGCTGCACTCGACCACGCTCGCGGCCCATGCCGCGCCGCGCTATCTCGTGCACGGCACGCGCGGCAGCTACGTCAAGCACGGCGTCGATCCGCAGGAGGACGCGCTGCGCGCCGGCCAGCGGCCGCCGAGGACGGGGTGGGGCGTCGATCCGCTCGATGGCGAGCTCGTGCTGCCTGCTGCCGACGGCACGGTGGCGAAGCGCGCCTGGCCCACGCGTGCGGGCGACTACGTCGCGTACTACGCGGCCGTGCGCGATGCGATCCTCGGCCAGCGGCCGAATCCGGTGCCGCCCGAGCAGGCGGTGGCGCTGATGGAACTGCTCGATCTCGGCCGGCGCAGCGCCGAGGAAGGCCGCGCGCTGCCCGTCGCGCGCCCATGAAAAAAGCGCGCTGCATCGCAAGATGCAGCGCGCTTTTTGGGAGGCGAGCTTCGGTCGAAGACCGGCTCAACCCCCGCGACGCATCATGTCGAAGAACTCGACATTGGTCTTCGTCGCCTTCATGTTCTTGAGCATCAGCTCCATCGACTCGATCTCGTCCATGTTGTACATGAGCTGACGCAGGATGCGGGTCTTCTGCAGGATCTCGGGCGCGAGCAGCAGCTCTTCGCGGCGCGTGCCGCTGCGGTTGAGCTGGATCGAGGGGAACACGCGCTTCTCGTAGAGGCGGCGGTCGAGGTGGATTTCGGAGTTGCCGGTGCCCTTGAACTCTTCGAAGATCACTTCGTCCATGCGGCTGCCGGTGTCGATCAGCGCGGTGCCGATGATGGTCAGCGAGCCGCCTTCCTCGACATTGCGAGCGGCACCCAGGAAGCGCTTGGGACGCTGCAGCGCGTTGGCATCGACGCCGCCGGTCAGCACCTTGCCCGACGAGGGCACGACGTTGTTGTAGGCGCGTGCGAGACGCGTGATCGAGTCGAGCAGGATCACCACGTCCTTCTTGAGCTCGACCAGGCGCTTGGCGCGCTCGATCACCATCTCGGCCACGTGCACATGGCGCGCGGCGGGCTCGTCGAAGGTGGAGGCGATGACCTCGCCCTTCACCGTGCGCTGCATCTCGGTCACTTCTTCGGGGCGCTCGTCGACGAGCAGCACCATCATGTGGACCTCGGGGTAGTTGGCGCTGATCGCATGCGCGATGTGCTGCATCATCACCGTCTTGCCGCTCTTGGGCGGTGCCACGAGCAGGGCGCGCTGGCCCTTGCCGATGGGCGCGATGATGTCGATCACGCGGCCGGTGATGTTCTCTTCGCCCTTGATGCCGTCGCGCTCGAGGCGCATCTGCTCCTTGGGGAACAGCGGCGTCAGGTTCTCGAACATCACCTTGTGCTTGTTCTGCTCGGGCGGTCCGCCGTTGACGGCGTCGAGCTTGGTCAGCGCGAAGTAGCGTTCGCCGTCCTTCGGAATGCGCACCTCGCCCTCGATCATGTCGCCGGTGTGCAGGTTGAAGCGGCGCACCTGGCTCGGGCTGATGTAGATGTCGTCGGTGCTGGCGGTGAAGCTGGTGTCCGGGCTGCGCAGGAAGCCGAAGCCGTCGGGCAGGATTTCGAGCACACCGTCGGCGAAGACCTGTTCGCCGGCCTTCGCGCGCTTCTTGATGATCGCGAACATCAGCTCCTGCTTGCGCATGCGGCCGACGTTTTCGATCTCAAGCGCTTCGGCCTGCTTGAGGACTTCAGACACGTGGAGTGCCTTGAGTTCGTTTAAGTGCATGGAACGACCCCTTGCGGGGGCAATCGAGGGGAAACGGAGAACAGGGGGGTGGTTCGATGTGAGGCGAGAACTGCCTCACTGACCGGGGAACTCGAACCGGCTACCTGAAAGGGCCGGCGATCTGCTGGTGATTATGACAGGAAAAACGCGCCGGCCAACGCGTTGCGCGCTGGCCGGTTTGAAAGCACTCAGGCGAGTTGCTGGTCGATGAAGGCGGTGAGCTGGGCCTTGCTCATGGCGCCGACCTTGGTGGCGGCGAGCTGGCCGTCCTTGAACAGCATCAGCGTGGGGATGCCGCGGATGCCGAACTTGGCGGGGATGTCGCGGTTCTCGTCGACGTTGAGCTTGGCGATCTGCAGCTTGCCTTCGTAGGCGCTCGACACTTCGTCGAGGATCGGGGCGATCATCTTGCAGGGGCCGCACCATTCGGCCCAGTAGTCGACCAGCACGGGCTGGCTGGACTTGAGCACGTCGGCTTCGAAGGAGGAATCGGAGATGTGTTTGATCAGCTCGCTGGCCATGATGGAGTCCTTGTGCGCGGGGAGTTTCGGTGCAGCTACAGTGCGGGTCATTGTGACAGAAACCAAGGGGTGACGTGGCATGCACGAAGGCTATGGCGCCGATAGCCAGAGCCCTCGTCGCGACCCGGCCCCGCTACGAAATCCCCCGCGACAGAACATGAACGAAGGCCATCCCGCCCAGGCCCTGTGGTGCGACCCTGCCGATGGTGTGGTCGCGCGCATCGTGCGCGTGCTCGCCGAACGCCAGGCGCATGCGGCGCGCACGATGGTGCTGGTGCCCTATGCGCAGCTCATGGGCGTGGCGCAGGCCATGTGGGCGCGCTGCGGCTCGCCGGGCTTCGTGCCGCGCTTCGAGACCACGCGCAACTGGGCGCGCAGCGCGGGTGGCTTCGTTCCTTCGGGCTACGACATCGCCTTCGACATGGCGCGCGACCTCGTGACCGCGCAGGGCCTGCTCTCGCAGACCGGCTTCGGCGCCGAACGCTTCGCGCTCGCGGGCCGCGTGGTCGAGCTGGCCTACCAGCTCGCGCCGCTCGCGGCCGCGGTCGCGCCCGAAGAACGCGGCAGCGCCTGGGCCGAGCGCGCCGCCAGCGTGGCCGATGCGGGCAGCGAATCGGAGTGGTTCCGCATCGAGAGCGCGCTGATCCGCATCGCGGTCGCCTGGGCCGCGAACGCGAGCTATGCCACCGACGTGCTGCTGCGCGAGCCCGCGCGCGCGCAGATCGACGTGCTGATCGTGCTCGAGGGCTTCCAGACCGATCCCTTGACGCAGACCCTGTGCGGCCTGTGGGGCGAGCGCGCCGTGCGCCTGTCGCTGGTGCCCGCCATCGCGCCGCGCGGACAGTCCGCGGCCCATGTCGCGATCGATCCCGAGGACGAGGCCGAGCTCGCCGCGGCCTGCGCGCTGCGCCACCTGGCCGAGGGCCGCAGCCCGGTCGCGCTGGTCGCTACCGACCGCGCGCTCACGCGCCGCATCGGCGCGCGGCTCAAGGGGCAGGGCGTCACGGCGCAGGACGAGACCGGCTGGAAGCTCTCGACCACGCGCGCGGCCGCCATGCTGATGAGCGCGCTGCGCGCCTGCGCGCACGACGCCGGCAGCGACCAGGTGCTCGACTGGCTCAAGAGCGGCAACGACGGCGATGCGCTCGCGGTGCAGGGACTCGAGTCGAGATTGCGGCGCGAAGGCGTGCGCGACTGGTCGGCCTGGTGCGCGCAGGCCGCGCGCAGCGAGAAGCCGCAGGACGTCGCGCTGATGCCCTTCACGAACGAGATCGAGGCCCGCCGCGCACCGATGGCGCGTGCGCGCCCGCTCGCCGAATGGCTGGTCGCCTTGCGCGCGCTGCTCGAGGCGGCCGGCCAGTGGGAGCCGCTCGAGGCCGACCTCGCGGGCGGCAAGGTGATCTCGGCACTGTGGCTCGACGCCGGCGCGCATGGCGACGACGAGGCTTTCCCGGGCGGGCGCCACACGCTCTCCGAATTCACGGCCTGGGTGCGCGACGTGCTCGAGGACGCGAGCTTCGTGCCGCCCGTCAACGGCGAGATACCGCAGGTGATCGTGCTGCCCTTGCACCAGCTGCTGGGCCGGGCCTTCGGCGCGATCCTGATCCCGGGCTGTGACGACCGCCGCCTGCCCGCGTCGCCCGAGCCGCCCGGCAACTGGAGCGCCGCGCAGCGGCTCGAGCTCGGCCTGCCTTCGCGCGAGGCGCTCGAGGCGGCGCAGCGCGCGGCCTGGAACGCGGCCCTGTGCAATCCCTGGTGCGAACTGCTGTGGCGCGGTGCCGATGCCAGCGGCGAGCCCGTGCGGCCCAGCCCGCTGGTGCAGGGCCTCGAGCTCGACCATGCGCTCGCGTTCACCGACGATCCGCGCACGCGGCGCGATGTGCCCGTGCGTCCCACCCTCTATCCAACGCCCTCGGGCGCGCTGCTGCCGCTGCGCAACGTGTCGACCAGCGTCTACGAAGACCTGCGCCGCTGTCCCTACCGCTTCTTCGCGTTGCGCCAACTCGGCCTGCGCAGCGCCGACGAGCTCGATGCCGAGGTCGACAAGCGCGACTTCGGCAACTGGCTGCATGCGGTGCTCGGCCACTTCCACGAGACGCTGCGGGAGACGCCCACGCGCGACGCCGGCGAGCGCCTGCGCTACATCGAGGACGCGGCCGTGCGCGCCACGCGCGAATACGGCCTGTCGGACGCCGAGTTCCTGCCCTTCGCCGCGGCCTGGCCCGCGGTGCGCGACGGCTACCTCGACTGGCTCGCGGGCCACGAGGCCGCGGGCGCCGTCTTCGTCGAGTCCGAACCCTGGAAGGAACAGCCGCTGGGCGCGCTGCAGCTGGTGGGCCGGCTCGACCGAATCGACCGCATGCCCGACGGCCAGCCCTTCGTGATCGACTACAAGACCGAGTCCTCGGCCGTGACCAAGGAGCGCGTGAAGGAACCGACCGAGGACACGCAGCTCGCCTTCTATGCCGCGCTGGTGGCCGACGACACGCTGCGCGCGGCCTACGTCAACGTGGGCGAGAAGTCCTCGGGCACGCAGACGGTGGAGCAGCCGGTGGTGGTGCAGGCGCGCGATGCGCTGGTGGCCGGCATCCTCGACGACTTCCGCCGCATCGCCGAAGGCACGCCGCTGCCGCCGCTGGGCGAGGGCACGGTGTGCGAGCACTGCACCGCGCGCGGCCTGTGCCGCAAGGACTTCTGGAGCGACGATGCCGGCGCCGCCGTGCTGCAGGGGAGCACGCCATGAACGGCGCCGCCTACGAACACAACGGCCAGCGCGTGCCGCGCGAGGCCTTCTACACCGTCGCCTGCGATCCGCGGCGCTCGGTGGCGGTCGAGGCCTGCGCGGGCGCGGGCAAGACCTGGATGCTGGTGTCGCGCATCGTGCGCGCGCTGCTCGACGACGGCGCCAACGCCTGCCAGCCGCACGAGATCCTCGCCATCACCTTCACCAAGAAGGCCGCGGGCGAGATGCGCGAGCGGCTCGACCAGTGGCTCGAGGCCTTCGCCGAGCGCGAGCCCGAAGAGCTGGTCAAGGAACTCGTGATGCGCGGCATGCCGCCGGCCGAGGCGCTGGCCGCCGCGCCGCGCCTGAAAGGCCTGTACCGGCACCTGCTCGAGGGCGGCCGGCCGGTGCAGTTCCGCACCTTCCACGCCTGGTTCGCGGGCCTGCTGCGCAATGCGCCGCTGGCGGTGCTGCGCGAGCTCGGCCTGCCGTCGAACTACGAGCTGCTCGAGGACGATGCCGAGGCGCGCTCGCGCACCTGGCGCCCCTTCTTCGAGGCCGTGACCGCCGATCCCGACGCGCTGGCCGACTACTACGCGGTGGTCGCCACCTACGGGCGCTCGCAGACCGCCAAGGCGCTCGGCGAGGCGCTCACGCGGCGCGTGGAGTTCTCGCTCGCCGAACCGGCCGAGGCGGTGCGGCATTTCGCCGACCTGCACCCGGCGCTGGCCGGCTTCGACACGCCGACCGACGCGCTGCGCGGCGAGGCCGTGCGCCGGCGCTGGCTCGACCGTGCCGCCGCGCTCGGCCGCGAGACCAACAAGACGCCGCAGAAGGCGGCCGAGGCCGTCATCGACATCTTCGGCACCGGCGAGCCGGCCGAGTCCGCGTTGCCCTCGGCGCTCGCGCTGCTGCGCAAGAGCTTCTTCGTCGCGACCGAGGACCGGCTCAACAAGAACCTGCAGAAGTACCCGGCCGCGCAGGAGGCCGAGGCCGAACTGCAGCTGCTGTGTGCCGCGCAGGCCCAGCATGCGGCCTGGCTCTACCAGCAGCGCATGACGCGGCTCACGCGCCTTTTGATCGATGCCTTCGCGGGCGTCAAGCGCGCCCATGGCTGGGTCGACATGAACGACGTCGAGCAGGCGGCGCAACTGCTGCTGGGCCAGTCGGCGCTCTCGGGCTGGGTGCAGGAGCGGCTCGATGCGCGCATCGCGCACCTCTTGATCGACGAGTTCCAGGACACCAACCCGCTGCAGTGGCAGGCGCTCTATGGCTGGCTCAGCGCCTACGTGGGCGCGGGCAGCAGCGCGCCGCGCGTGTTCGTCGTGGGCGATCCGAAGCAGAGCATCTACCGCTTTCGCCGCGCCGAGCCGCAGGTCTTCATCGCCGCGAAGAAGTTCGTGCGCGAGGGCCTGGGCGGCGAGCTGCTCAACTGCGACCACACGCACCGCAATGCGCGCGCCGTCGTGGGCCTGGTCAACCAGGCCATGCTGGCCGCCCAGGAGGCCGGCGAGTTCGACGGCTTCCGTGCCCATACCACCGAGCGCAGCGACGAGGGCGCGCTGCTGAAGCTGCCGGCCATCGAGCGCGATGCCGCCGAAGCCGCGGCCGAGGCGGCACCGGCCGACGACGGCATGCTGCACTGGCGCGACAGCCTGGTCACGCCGCGCGTGCTGCCCGAGGAGCAGCTGCTGCAGAAGGAATGCGAGCAGGCCGCGCGCTGGATCGCGCAACTGATCGCCGACGGCACGCCGCCGCGCCAGATCATGGTGCTGTCGCGCCGCCGCAGCCGGCTCGCCGCGATGCAGGAGGCGCTGCGCCAGCGCCACATCCCGGTGCAGCAGCCCGAGAAGAACGAGCTGCACGACGCGCCCGAGGTGCAGGACATGGTGGCGCTGATCGATGCGCTGGTCTCGCCCGCGCACGACCTCTCGCTGGCGCGCGCGCTCAAGTCGCCGCTGTTCGGCATCGGCGACGACGACCTGGTGCAACTGGCGCTGCGCCAGCGCGCGCTGCCGGGCTGGAGCTGGTTCCGGTTGCTGCAGACCGGCGAGGACCTGCCGGCCGCGCTGGCCGAGGCCGCGCCGCGTCTCAAGCGCTGGCAGCGCTGGTTGGCCACGCTGCCGCCGCACGACGCACTCGACGCGGTCTTCCACGACGGCGACGTGCTCGCGAAGTTCGGCGCGGCCGTGCCCGCCGCGCTGCGCCAGGGCGCGCTGGCCAATCTGCGCGGCCTCCTGGCCGCGTCGCTCGACATCGACGGCGCGCGTTTCGTCACGCCCTATGCGCTGGTGCGCGCGCTGCGCGCCGGCGGCGTGCGCGCCCCGTCGGTGGCCGCGCCCGAGGCGGTGCAGTTGCTGACGGTGCACGGCGCCAAGGGCCTCGAGGCCGACACCGTGCTGATGCTCGACTGCGACGCGCCGCCGCCGCGCGCCCAGACCATGGGCGTGCTGGTCGAGTGGAAGGGCGGCGACCGCGTGCCGACGCGCTTCGTCTTCCTCGCGAGCGAGAAGACGCCGCCGGCCTGCGCGGCATCGCTGCTGCTCGACGAGCAGCGCGCGCGCCACCGCGAGGAACTCAACGGCCTCTATGTCGCGACCACGCGCGCCCGCGCGCGGCTGGTGCTGTCGTCGGTGCGCCCCGCGCGCGCCAACGAGGGCAGCTGGTGGGCGCGGCTGGCCGAGGCCTGCGAGACCGTAGCTGCCGACGAGCCGCTGGTGGCGCCGGTCGCAGCGCAGGCGCAGGCCGTCTTCGCGATCCACGAGCTGCCGGTGTTCGCTTCCGCGACGCCGCCGGTGCCCGTCGCGCGCAAGGAAAAGGCGGCCACGCTCGACGCACGCGCCGCGGCCTTCGGCCAGGCGATGCATCGCCTGCTCGAATGGTCGGTGCCCGGCGAGCCCTTGCCCGCGGCCCATGTGCGCGCGGCGGCGCAGGAGTTCCTGCTCGACGCGCAGCAGGCGCGCGGCGCCGCGGCGCTGGCCGCGCGCATCCGCGCCGGCGCGGGCGCCTGGGCCTGGAACCTCGAGGCCATCGACTGGCACGGCAACGAGGTCACGCTGGTGCACGAAGGCGACACGCTGCGCATCGACCGGCTGGTGCGCGAGCGCGCCAGCGGCACCTGGTGGATCCTCGACTACAAATCGGCCGCAAGGCCCGAGCGCGATGCCGCGCTCATCGCACAGATGCAGCGCTACCGCGCGGCCGTGCAGCAGGCCCATCCCGGTGCCACGGTACGCGCCGCGTTCCTGACCGGGCAGGGCGAACTGGTGAACCTCGAATGACTTCTTCTCCCACCGTCGCCGTGATCGGCGGCGGCCCCGCCGGCCTGATGGCGGCGGAAATCCTCTCCGCGGCCGGTGCGAAGGTGCACCTCTACGACGCCATGCCTTCGGTCGGGCGCAAGTTCCTGCTCGCGGGGCGCGGCGGGCTCAACCTCACGCACTCCGAGCCCTTCGAGGCCTTCGTGGGCCGCTTCGGCGAACGCCGCGCCGAACTCGAGCCGATGCTCGCGGCCTTCGGTCCCGCGCAACTGCGCGAATGGGCCGCGGGCCTGGGCATCGAGACCTTCGTCGGCAGCTCGGGCCGCGTGTTCCCCACCGACATGAAAGCCGCGCCGCTGCTGCGCGCCTGGCTGCACCGGCTGCGCGAGGCCGGCGTGCAGTTCCACATGCGGCACCGCTGGACCGGCGATGCCGCGGTCTCGCCCGGCGTGCTGCGCTTCGACACGCCCGCGGGCGAGGTCGAGGCCTCGGCCGATGCGGTGGTGCTCGCGCTCGGCGGCGCGAGCTGGGCGCGGCTCGGCTCCGATGGTGCCTGGGCGCCGCGGCTGCAGGCGCAGGGCGTGGCGGTGGCCGCTTTGCAGCCCGCCAACTGCGGCTTCGACGGCAGCGGCTGGAGCGCGCATTTCTCGGAGCGCTTCGCGGGCCAGCCCTTCAAGTCGGTGGCCGTGTCGTTCACCGACAGCCGCGGCCGTCATTTCGCGCGCAAGGGAGAGTTCGTCGCCACGGCGGGCGGCATCGAGGGCAGCCTCGTCTACGCCGTCTCGGCCCTGCTGCGCGACGAGATCGCCGCGAACGGCAGCGCCACATTGCTGCTCGACCTGCTGCCCGACCGCAGCGCCGAGCAGGTGCTGGCCGCGGTCAGGCATCCGCGCGGCGCGCGTTCGCTCGGCAGCCACCTCAAGAGCCGGCTCGGCCTCGAAGGCATCAAGGCCGGCGTGCTTTACGAGGTGCTGAGCCGCGAGGCGATGCACGATCCGCTGCAGCTCGCGCAGGCGATCAAGGCCGTGCCGCTGCGGCTGCTGGCCGCGCGCCCGGTCGACGAGGCGATCAGCGCCGCGGGCGGCGTGCGCTTCGATGCGCTCGATGCCCACCTGATGGCCAGCGCGCTGCCCGGCGTGTTCGTGGCGGGGGAGATGCTCGACTGGGAGGCGCCGACCGGCGGCTACCTGCTCACGGCCTCGATGGCCAGCGGCGTCGCGGCCGCGCGTGGCGTGCTCGCGCGGCTGGGACTGTCGTGAGGCTTTGGATTTTTTTGCGCGGCTCCCGTTCCGGGGTGGAACGAGAGCGCTGAAGAAGTTGACGAGCCTTACCCCTGGCACTGACTACGCAGTTAGGGCTGCTTGGTTCCCCACCTGACCCGGTTGGCCACTTCACCATGCAGGGAGGCCCGTCAGGGTCGATTCTAACCTCGCTCGCGTTGCCCCCTTCGCCGGGGCGGTGAATCGATCGATGAGAAACAAGCGCGAGGCGGACGCCGAAGGGCCCCTTCGCGGCTTTTAGAATGGGCGCAATGTCCTATATCGTGCTCGCCCGCAAGTTCCGTCCGAAAACCTTCGCTGAGATGGTCGGTCAGGGGCACGTGGTGCAGGCGCTCGAGAACGCGCTCACCACCCAGCGCCTGCATCACGCCTACCTGTTCACCGGCACGCGCGGCGTGGGCAAGACCACCGTCTCGCGCATCCTGGCCAAGTCGCTCAACTGCCAGGGGCCGGACGGGCAGGGCGGCATCACCGCCACGCCCTGCGGCGTGTGCCAGGCCTGCCGCGACATCGACGCCGGCCGCTTCGTCGACTACACCGAGCTCGACGCGGCCTCGAACCGCGGCGTGGACGAGGTGCAGTCGCTGCTGGAGCAGGCGGTCTACAAGCCGGTGCAGGGCCGCTTCAAGGTCTTCATGATCGACGAAGTGCACATGCTGACCAACACCGCGTTCAACGCGATGCTGAAGACGCTCGAGGAGCCGCCCGAGTACCTCAAGTTCGTGCTGGCCACCACCGATCCGCAGAAGGTGCCGGTCACGGTGCTGTCGCGCTGCCTGCAGTTCAACCTGCGCCCGATGGCGCCCGAGACGGTGCTCGAGCACCTGACCTCGGTGCTGCAGACCGAGCAGGTGCCGGCCGAGCCGCAGGCGCTGCGCCTGCTCGCGCGCGCGGCGCGCGGCTCGATGCGCGACGCGCTCTCGCTGACCGACCAGGCGATCGCCTTCGGCAACGGCGAGCTGGTCGAGGCCGGCGTGCGCCAGATGCTCGGCAGCGTCGACCGCGGCCATGTGTTCCGCCTGATCGAGGCGCTCGCGCAGGGCGACGGCAAGACCGTGGTCGAGACCTCCGAGGCGCTGCGCATCGACGGCATGTCGGCCGCTTCCACGCTCGAGGAAATGACGGCGGTGCTGCAGGCCATGGCGGTGCTGCAGGCCGTGCCTTCGCGCGCCGAGGCTGCCACGTCCAGCACCGACCCCGACGCGGCCGACACCGCGCGGCTAGCGCTGCTGATGCCGGCCGACGAGACCCAACTGCTCTACAGCCTGTGCCTGCACGGCCGCGGCGAGCTCGGCCTCGCGCCCGACGAATACGCCGCGCTCACGATGGTGCTGCTGCGGCTGCTGGCGTTCAAGCCTGCGCAGAACGCGGCCGGCTCGGCCTCCGCGGAAAAAAAAACTCTGAATGACGCCCCGGCGGCGGCGCCGGCACCCGTTGCCGCCCCCGCGCAGCCGCCGCGGCCGATCCCGGTGCGCAGCATGTCGGCCGAAGTGCCGCGTCCGGCGCCCGTTGCCGCACCTGCGCAACCGTCGACCGCCGCCCCCGCGGGCCACCGCCTGCCGGTCGTCGACCAGCCCGTGCGCCGCCCCGAGGCGCGTCCGCCCGAGGACGTGCCCGAACCCGATCCCGCCCAGGTGGTCGCCGTGCCGATGCGCGTGCAGCCGCCGCCCGGCGCGCGCGACACGCCGCGCGACGGTGCCCAGGCACCCGCCGCGCCGATCCCGCCGAGCGAGGAGGGCGATTTCTGGTTCGCCACCGTCACGCAGTTGATCGCGGCCGAGAGCATCGCCGCGCTCACGCGCGAACTGGCGCTGCAGTCGCAGCTGGTGGCGCGCGACACCGACCAGTGGCTGCTGCGCATCGAGCGCGAGTCGCTCAACCAGCCCTCCAGCCGCGAGAAGCTGATCGCCGCGCTGGCCGCGATCGGCCACGAGGTCAAGCTCGCGATCGAGGTCGGCGGTGTGGTCGACAGCCCGGCACGCCGCAACAAGGCCGCCGCCGACGAGCGCCAGCGCATCGCCGAGGAGGCGATCCGCAGCGATCCCGAGATCCAGGCCCTGATGCGCGACTTCGACGCGAGGATCGTCCCGGGCTCGCTCAAACCGGCCTGAGCGCGGCGGGCCACGCGCAGCGGCGACAATCGGCCGTGGCCCTTGCGGCGGCGAGGCTTCGCCGCCAGCTGCGCTTCCATCTCTTATCCTTTCCCATCCACCCAACCGATCCACAGGACCAACGATGTTCAACAAAGGACAACTGGCCGGCCTCATGAAGCAGGCGCAGGCAATGCAGGACAACCTCAAGAAGGCCCAGGAAGAACTGGCCCACATCGAGGTCGAGGGCGAATCGGGCGCCGGCCTCGTGAAGGTCGTGATGACCTGCAAGCACGACGTCAAGCGCATCACCATCGACCCGAGCCTGCTGGCCGACGACAAGGACATGCTCGAGGACCTCGTGGCCGCTGCCTTCAACGCCGCCGTGCGCAAGGCCGAGGAGACCAGCGAGCAGAAGATGGGCAAGCTGACCGCCGGCATGCCGGGCCTGCCCCCGGGCATGAAGCTGCCGTTCTGATGCCGCCGCGCCACCAAGGCTGACGTGTCCGACGCCGGTTCCCTCGACGCGCTCGTCGATGCGCTGCGCCGCCTGCCGGGCGTGGGCGTCAAGTCGGCCTCGCGCATGGCCTTCCACTTGCTGCAGCACGATCGCGAGGGCGCGCAGCTGCTCGCGCGCGCCCTGCAGCAGGCGGCGGGTCAGGTGCGCCATTGCGAGCGCTGCAACACCTTCACCGAGATGCCGGTGTGCAATGTCTGCCTCGACGTGCGGCGCGACCCGACCAAGCTCTGCGTGGTCGAGACGCCGGCCGACCAGGCCGCGCTCGAGCGCACCAACGCCTTTCGCGGCTACTACTTCGTGCTGATGGGCAAGCTCAGCCCGCTCGACGGCATCGGTCCCAAGGACCTGGGCCTGCAGAAGCTGTTCGAGCGCGCGCTCGATGGCACGGTGGCCGAGGTGATCCTCGCGACCAACTTCACGGCCGAGGGCGAAGCCACGGCGCATGTCATCGGCGATGCGCTGCGCCAGCGCGGCCTCACCGTCACGCGGCTCGCGCGCGGCGTGCCCGCGGGCAGCGAGCTCGAGTACGTGGACCTCGGCACCATCGCGCACGCGCTGGTCGACCGGCGCTGATCCCGCGGCGGCCACCGCCGCCGCGCATCCAAGAGATTCCGGAGACACCATGACCCTGTCGCTGCTCACCGTCGCCTACTGGTGCGTCTTCATCGCCTGCGGCCTGCCGTACCTCGCGGCCTGGATCGCCAAGGCCGGCGCCTTCCGGCCCAGCGACAACGCGCAGCCGCGCGACTGGGCCGCCAGGCAGGCGGGCTGGCGCGCGCGCGCCAACGCCGCGCAGGCCAACAGCTTCGAGGGGCTGCCCTTCTTCATCGGCGCGGTGATCATCGCGCACCAGCTCGGCGCCGCGCAGCTGTGGATCGACCGCCTCGCGATCGCCTACGTGCTGCTGCGCGTGGCCTATCTCGCGCTCTACATCCAGGGCATTCCGGCGCTGCGCAGCGCGGTCTGGGCGGCCGCCTTCTTGGTCAATATCGCGATCCTGTTCCTCGCGAAATAGCGCGGCTGAGAGTGGCCTTTTTCACTCTGTGAGAGGCCTTCATGCTTACGTGAAAACCCGCACGGGATGACCCCGATGCAGCGACCCTGCGCGCGCCCCTAAGCTCGATTCAGTTTCGACGAATTCCAGAGCCACCAGACGCCGCCGCAGGCCACGTTCCATGCTTCACCGCCGCACCCTCATCTCCGCCTCGGCCATCGCCGCCGCCACCATCGCGTTGCCGCGGGTGTTCGCGCAGCCGAAGCTGGAGAAAACCAAGATCTCGATCGCGGTCGGCGGCAAGGCGGCGTTCTACTACCTGCCGCTCACCATCTCCGAGCAGCTCGGCTACTTCAAGGCCGAGGGGCTCGACGTCGAGATCTCCGACTTCGCGGGCGGCGCGCGCGCGCTGCAGGCGGTGGTCGGCGGCTCGGCCGACGTGTGCTCGGGTGCCTACGAGCACACCATCAACCTGCAGGCCAAGAACCAGTTCTTCCAGGCCTTCGTGCTGCAGGGCCGCGCGCCGCAGATCGCGATGGGCGTATCGACCAAGAACATGTCGAGCTATGCCGGCATCGCCGACCTCAAGGGCAAGAAGATCGGCGTCTCGGCGCCGGGCTCGTCGACCAACATGGTGGCCAACCTCGTGCTCTCGCGCGGCGGCCTCAAGGCCAGCGACGTGAGCTACATCGGCGTGGGCGTCGCCGCCGGCGCGCTCACCGCGCTGCGCTCGGGCCAGATCGACGCCATCAGCAACACCGACCCCGTGATGACCATGCTCGAGCAGAAGGGCGACGTGAAGATCATCAGCGACACCCGCACGCTCAAGGGCACGCAGCAGGTGTTCGGCGGGCCGATGCCGGCCGCCTGCCTCTATGCGCCGGTCGACTTCGTGCAGAAGAACCCCAACACCTGCCAGGCGCTGGCCAACGCGATCGTGCACGGCCTCAAGTGGCTGCAGACCGCGGGCCCGGGCGACATCATCAAGACCGTGCCCGAGACCTACCTGCTCGGCGACCGCGCGCTCTACCTCGCCTCGTTCGACAAGGTGCGCGAATCGATCGCGCCCGACGGCATCGTGCCGTCCGAGGGACCCAAGACCGCGCTGGCCGCGATCGCGAGCTTCGACACCTCCGTCAAGGCCGACAAGATCGACCTGGCGAAAACCTACACCAACGATTTCGCACGGCGAGCGAAGGACAGGTTCAAGGCCTGACCTCGATGTCCCGCGACCCGGCTTCGGCCGGGTTTTTTCTGGGGGACGCGCATCGCCAGCCATCCAGTTCCGCCATGTCCGACCACGCACTCGAACTCCTCTCGATCAGCTGCATCTTCCATTCGAAGGACGACCCCGGCCAGCGCTACACCGCGGTGGCCGACACCACCTTGCGCGTGCGCGCCGGCGAGTTCGTGTCGGTGGTCGGTCCCACGGGCTGCGGCAAGTCGACCCTGCTCAACATCGGCGCGGGGCTGCTGCAGCCCTCGTCCGGCACGGTCAAGGTGTTCGGCCAGCCGCTTTCGGGCATCAATGCGCGCGCGGGCTACATGTTCCAGACCGAGGCGCTGATGCCCTGGCGCAGCGCCATCGACAACGTGATGGTCGGGCTGCAGTACCGCGGCGTGCCTGATGCCGAAGCGCGCCGCGAAGCCGAGGCCTGGCTCGCGCGCGTGGGCCTCGCGGGCTTCGGCGACCGCTATCCGCACCAGCTCTCGGGCGGCATGCGCAAGCGCGTGGCGCTAGCGCAGACGCTGGTGCTCGATCCCGACATCATCCTGATGGACGAGCCCTTCAGCGCGCTCGACATCCAGACCCGGCAATTGATGGAGAACGAGGTGCTCGACCTGTGGAGCGCGAAGAAGAAGGCCGTGCTGTTCATCACCCATGACCTCGACGAAGCGATCGCGATGAGCGACCGCGTGGTGGTGCTCTCGGCCGGACCCGCGACCCATCCGATCGGCGAATTCGAGATCGACCTGCCGCGCCCGCGCGACGTGGCCGAGGTGCGCACCCAGCCGCGCTTCGTCGAGCTGCACACCCAGATCTGGGAGGTGCTGCGCGACGAGGTGCTCAAGGGCTACGCGCAGCAACTGAAGAAGGCCGCATGATGTCGCGCCTGGCCCTCAACGAACGCAACGCGCGCTTCTGGCAGCTGGTGCTGCTGGTCGTGATCCTCGTGGGCTGGCACCTGGCCTCGCGCAACCAGCAGGTGGCCTTCTTCCTCGGCGAGCCGATCCAGGTGGCCGGGCGCATCTGGAGCTGGTTCCTGCCCTTCGAGGTGCCGGCCAACCCGCTGTTCCCCGACGGGCTCAAGGGCAATGCCGACATCTACCTGCACCTGGGCACCACGCTGCTCGAGACCGTGCTGGCCTTCGGCATCGGCACCGTGCTGGGCCTGGGCTGCGGGCTGTGGCTCGCGCTCGCGCCCACCGCGAGCCTGATCCTCGATCCCTACATCAAGGCCGCCAATTCGATGCCGCGCGTGATCCTCGCGCCGATCTTCGCGCTGTGGTTCGGCCTCGGCATCTGGAGCAAGGTGGCGCTGGCCGTCACGCTGGTGTTCTTCATCGTGTTCTTCAACGTCTACCAGGGCGTGCGCGAGGTGAGCCCGGTGGTGCTCGCCAATGCACGCATGCTGGGCGCCAACCAGCGCCAGCTGCTGCGCACCGTCTACCTGCCGAGCGCCACCAGCTGGGTGTTCTCGAGCCTGCACACCTCGGTGGGCCTGGCCTTCGTGGGCGCCGTGGTGGGCGAGTACCTGGGCTCGGCGCGCGGCGTCGGCTACCTGATCCTGCAGGCCGAGGGCACCTTCGACGTCAACACCGTGTTCGCGGGCATCGTGGTGCTGACGGCCTTCGCGCTCGCGCTCGATGCGCTGGTGGGCCTGATCGAGAAGCGGCTCATGAAGTGGCAGCCGCGCAGCGGCGAGACCGAGAAGCTCTGAACCGCGCGGCGGCCCGAGAACGAGCTCGGGTGCGCTCAGGCGTTCTTGCCGTGCGCCTCGGTGTTCACCTGCACCAGCGCGCGGCCCGCGAAGATGCCGCCGGCCATCTCGAGCACCACGCGCTCCGCGTCGCGCCGCCGCAGCTCGTCGATCACCTCGTCGGCCTCGGTGTCGGAGGCGCCGAGCGCCAGCACGCCCTGGCGGCCGAAGGCCATCGCCGATTCGAAGGTCTCGCGGATCTGGAAGTCGACGTTGAGCTTGCCGATCTCGAGCATGTGCTCGCGGTCGTAGGCGCGCACCAGCAGCTGCGCATGCGGGAACTCGGCCTTGAGCAGCTCGACGATGCGCGTGGTGGCGGCCTTGTCGTTCACGCAGACCATGATCACGCGCGCGCCGTGGGCGCCCGCGGCATGCAGCACGTCGGCGCGCGAGCCGTCGCCGTAGTAGACCTTGAAGCCGAACAGGGCGGCATCGCGGATCACCTGGGTGTCGGTGTCGATGATCGCGATCGAGGCACCGCGCGCCAGCGCGCCCTGCACCGCGATCTGTCCGAAGCGGCCGAAGCCGATCACCAGCACGTTGCCGACCAGGTCCTCGGCCTTGTCGATGCCGTCCATCGACTCGGCCGCGGCCGGCGCGAAGCGGCGGTGCGCGAGCACCACCAGCGGCGTGAGCGCCATCGAGAGCACCACCACCGCCGTCATGTTGGCGTTGACCACCGGGCTGATCACGCCCGCGGCGAGTGCGGAGGAGAACAGCACGAAGGCGAATTCGCCGCCCTGGGCCATCAGCACCGCGCGGTCGAGCGCGTCGGCGCGCGAACTCTTCGCAAGCCGCGCCACCGCGTAGATGCACAGTGACTTCACCACCATCATCGACAGCACACCGGCCAGGATCAGCTGCCAGTTGCGCGCCACCACCGCGAGGTCGAGCGACATGCCCACGCCGATGAAGAACAGCCCGAGCAGCAGGCCGCGGAAGGGCTCGATGTCGGCCTCGAGCTGGTGGCGGAAGGTGGATTCGGACAGCAGCACGCCCGCGATGAACGCGCCCATGGCCATCGAAAGGCCACCGAGTTGCATCAAGAGCGCCGCGCCCAGCACCACCAGCAGCGCGGCCGCGGTCATGACCTCGCGCGCCTTCGAGTTGGCGAGCACGCGGAACAGCGGGTTGAGCAGCCAGATGCCGGCCGCCACCAGCGCCGCGAGCGCGGCCAGCGCGATGCCCACGCCGATCCAGCGCGAGCCGGCCTCGACGGCGTGCTGCGTGGCGTCGGGCGGCGCGATGAAGGCCACGATGGCCAAGAGCGGCACGATCAGCAGGTCCTCGAACAGCAGCACGGCGACGATCTTCTGGCCGCGCGGCGCCGCGATGTCGCCGCGTTCGCCGAGCAGCTGCATCACGATGGCGGTGGAGGTCAGCACGAAGCCCATCGCGCAGACGAAGGACACGGCGAGCGGGAAGCCGAAGGCCATGCCCACGCCGGTCAGCAGGAAGCCGCAGACCACCACCTGCAGGCTGCCGAGGCCGAAGATGTCGCGCCGCATGCTCCACAGGTGCGAGGGCCGCATCTCGAGGCCGATCACGAACAGGAACATCACGACGCCGAGTTCGGCCGTGTGCAGGATGGTCTGGGGATCGGTGAACAGGCCGAAGCCGAACGGGCCGATGGCCAGCCCCGCGGCCAGGTAGCCGAGCACCGAGCCGAGCCCGATGCGCTTGAACAGCGGCACCGCGACCACCGCGGCCCCCAACAGCGTCACGACCTTGACGAGATCGCCCGCGCTTCCTTCCACTGCCATGGCATGGCCCTCCTGATTTATTCGTTCGTGGCCGGCGCCGCGAAAGGCGATGCACCGGCCCTGCCGCCGCCCGGGCGCTGCTTCAGCGCTTCTTCTTCGAGGGCGTGCCGCCGCGCTTCTCGCGCACCACCTGCTTGCTCGAGGCGCTGGCCGGCACCTTGCTCACGTTGCTGCCGCGCTTGACCTGCGCGACCGGCCGTCCGCGCGGACCGGCACCGCTGCCGACGCGCGCGGCCGGGGCGGCGCGCACCGGCAGGTAGACCACCACGCTGATGCCGCGCTTGAAGGCATGGTTGGGCTTGACGTCGTTCCACTCGGCGACGCTCGCGGGCTTGAGGTTGTAGCGGCGCGCGATGCTCGCCACGCTGTCGCTGCGGCCGGCCTTGACGGTGGTACGGCGCGTGACGATCTCGGGCTGGAAGCTCAGGTGGCCGCTGTCGGCCACCACCGCCGCCACGTCCTCCTTGACGCGCGCGCCGCGCGGCACGATCAACGTGGAGCCGGCCCTGATCAGCATGCGCGGCGGCACGTTGTTGAGCGCGCGCAGGTCCGACTCGCTCATGCCGGCGCGCTGGGCGGCGTCGGCCACCGTCATGGTGTTGGGCACGACCCAGGCGGTCCAGCTCGCGTACTGGCCCTGCGTGTAGGCGTCGAAGTTGCGCTGGAACACGGCGGCGTTGTCCCAGGGCAGCAGGATCTCGGAGGTGCCCGCGGCGATCAGCACCGGCTTGTGGGCCGCCGGGTTGAGCGCGCGGAAGTCCTCGATGCGCACGTCGGCGAGCTTGGCGGCCAGTTCCACGTCGAGGTCGCGCGTGAGCGGCACGGTCTGGAAGTAGGGGTGGTTGGCGATCACCGGCAGTTCGGCGTTGAAGGCCTGCGGGTTGGCCACGATGTTCTTCACCGCCTGCAGCTTGGGCACGTACATGCGGGTCTCGGCCGGCATCGTGAGGTCGCTGTAGGTGGTGGGCAGGCCCAGGCGCTGGTTCTTGGCGATGGCGCGGCTCACGCTGCCTTCGCCCCAGTTGTAGGCGGCCAGCGCGAGCTGCCAGTCGCCGAACATGTTGTAGAGCTTCTGCAGGTAGTCGAGCGCGGCGCGCGTGGAGGCCACCACGTCGCGGCGGTCGTCGCGGAAGATGTTCTGCTTGAGGTCGAAGTCGGTGCCGGTGGCCGGCATGAACTGCCACATGCCGGCGGCGCGCGCGCTCGACACGGCCTGCGGGTTGAAGGCGCTCTCGATGTAGGGCAGCAGCGCCAGCTCGGTGGGCATGTTGCGCCGCTCGAGCTCCTCGACGATGTGGAAGATGTACTTGTTCGAGCGCTCGGTCATGCGCTGGATGTAGTCGGGCCGGCTCGCATACCACTGCTCGCGGTCGCGCACGAGGTCGTTGTCGAGGTCGGGCATCTTGAAGCCGCGGCGGATGCGGTCCCACATGTCGGCCGGCGGGGCCAGCGTGACCACGCTCTGCGAGCGCGCCTCGCTGCTGGCGATGGGTGCGAGCTGGCCGCTCGGGTAGATGGGCGCGGCGCGGCTGGCGGCGAGGGAGCCGGTGCCGCCGGCGGTGGGGGAAGAGGAGGGGGAGGAGGAAGACGAGGAGGAGGGGGTGCCGGTGCCCGCGCAGCCGGCGAGCAACAGGATGCCTGCGAGGCAGGCGGCAGCGGTGAGTTTCATCGGAAGTCGTTTTTCCATTGGCGCAGCGCGGCGAACACGTCGGCTTCGCCCGCGTCGGGGGACAGCTCGGCGTGCGCGCGCACCGCTCGAAGGACAGTGGCTTCGCGGCTGCGAAGAAAGGGGTTGATCCGGCGTTCGAGGGCCAGCTGCGACGGCAGCGTGGGCTCGCCCTGGGCGCGCAGGCTTTCGCAATGCGCCCGGTACTGAGTCAGGTCGGTGTTGCCGGGTTCCACCGCCTGGGCGAAGCGCAGGTTAGAAAGTGTGTACTCGTGGGCGCAGCAGACACGGGTGTCGCCGGGCAGCGCGGCGAGCGCGTCGAGCGAGGCCAGCATCTGCGCGGGCGTGCCCTCGAACAGGCGCCCGCATCCGCCCGAGAACAGGGTGTCGCCGCAGAACAGCAGCGGCGCGCGGCCCTCGGCCGCGGGCAGGAAGTAGGCGATGTGGCCGGCCGTGTGGCCCGGCACGTCGATCACCTCGAAGCGCAGGCCCAGCGCGTCGGCATGGTCGCCCTGCACCAGCGGTGCGTAGGGCTCGGGGATGCGCTCGTGCCTGGGACCCCACACCGCGGCGCCGGTGGCGGCGCGCAGCTCGGCCACGCCGCCCGTGTGATCGGCGTGATGGTGCGTGACTAGAATCGCGGCCAGTTGCAGCTTGCCGCTTGCCAGTGCGTCGAGCACCGGCCGGGCATCGCCCGGGTCCACCACGATCGCGTTGGACCCGTCCTGCAGCATCCAGATGTAGTTGTCGGCGAAGGCGGGCAGCGGAACGAGGGTCATGAGCGGTCAAATTATAGGTTTGCAGGAGTGGTTCGCGACCCCCCCCGGACGCTACCTTCTCGCCTGGGAACAAGCCCAGTTCGACCAGGCCGTGGCCGACGTTTTCGGCTACCACGCGCTGCAGCTCGGGGCGGCCCAGGTCGAGGGCCTGCGCGCCAACCGCATGCCGCACCGCTGGCTGGCGCTCGACGACCCGGCGCACCTGGCGCAGGCGCCGCAGGCCGTGCTGCTGGCCGATTTCGCGGCCCTGCCGTTCGCGGCCAACAGCCTGGACCTGGTGGTGCTGCCGCATGCGCTCGAGCTCAGCCCCGACCCGCACGCCACCCTGCGCGAGGTCGAGCGGGTGCTGGTGCCCGAAGGCCGGGTGGTGATCTGCGGGCTCAACCCGACCAGCCTCTGGGGCATGCGGCAGCGCCGCGCGCACCTGTACCGGCGCCTGGGCTTCGGCGAACTCTTCCTGCCCGAGGGCGGCGAGTTCATCGGCTACTGGCGCATGCGCGACTGGCTGCGCCTGTTGAGCTTCGAGGTCGAGTCGGGGCGCTTCGGCGTCTACCGGCCGGCCGCGCGCAGCGAGGCCTGGCTCGAGCGCAGCCGCTGGATGGACGTGGCCGGCGAGCGCTGGTGGCCGATCTTCGGCGCGGCCTACTTCCTGGTGGCGGTCAAGCGCGTGCGCGGCATGCGCCTCTTGAGCCCCGAGTGGCGCCGCGCCAGCGCCCGCGCCACGGCGCCGGTGCCGATCGCGGGCAAGGTGCACCGGCAGGGACGCCGCGCCGACCGCGAATGACGTGAATATCGACAGTGAAGAAATGAAGGAACAGAGAGCTTGAACGAAGTCGTGATCTACACCGATGGTGCCTGCAAGGGCAATCCCGGCCCCGGGGGCTGGGGCGCCTGGCTCAAGTCGGGCCCCACCGAGAAGGAGCTGTTCGGCGGCGAGCTGAACACCACCAACAACCGCATGGAGCTCACGGCCGTGATCGAAGGCCTGGCCGCGCTCAAGCGGCCCTGCAAGGTCACGCTCTACCTCGACAGCCAGTACGTGCGCCAGGGCATCACCGAGTGGATCCGCGGCTGGAAGGCCAAGGGCTGGCTCACCTCGACCAAGCAGCCGGTGAAGAACGTCGAGCTCTGGCAGCGGCTGGACAAGCTGGTGCAGGAGGGCGGCCACGCCATCGAGTGGCGCTGGGTCAAGGGCCATTCGGGCGACCCGGGCAACGAGCGCGCCGACATGCTCGCCAACAAGGGCGTGGACAAGGCGCTTGGCCGCGGCTGAACGGGCGGCTGAACACGCGGAGACTACGGGTCAGCCCTCAGAGGGAAGCGAGGCCCGCACGCTAGAGTGCGCGAGCAGGCCTCGGCAAGGGCATGGATGTTGCTTGAGGCGTTGCGACGGCCATCGAGAGATGGTTTCCAACCCTTCGCTCGCAGCATGCACCTCGACTACTCCACCGACACGGTCGACGACGCCCAGCGCTTTGCGTACTGGAGCGACGTGGTGTGCCAGCACCTGATCCCGGCCAAGAGCGTGGTGCCCGACCGCGAGCATTTCAACGCGCGCTTCAGGCTGCGCTCGCTCGGCAAGCTCGCGCTGGCCGAGATGTCCTCGCCGCGCCATGTCTGGGAGCGCGATGCCCAGCACCTGCGCAGCGGTCCCAACGAGGACTTCATGCTGAGCCTGATGGTGTCGGGCCACGGCGTGCTCTCGCAGTCGGGGCGGGAAGTGGTGCAGCGCAACGGCGACATCGTGCTCTACGACGCCGCGCGGCCCTTCAGCTTCGACCTCGCGCCCGAGTCCACGCTGCTGGTTCGCATTCCGCGTCGGCAACTGCTGTGCCGTTTTCCCGAGGCCCACAACCTCACGGCGATGCACCTGGCCGAGGGCCATCCCACGGCGCGGCTGCTCGGCCACATGATCCGCGAGGCGGCGAGCCTCGAGCTCTCGGGCAGCGAGGCCATGGAGGCCAGCCTCGCGGGCTCGATGCTCGACATGCTCTCGGCCGTGCTGCAGGTGCAGAGCGACGGCGCCGAGGCCGCGCTGTCCTCGCATGCCCAGCTCTACCAGCGCACGCGCGAGTACATCGCCGCGCACCTCGACGACTGCGAGCTCGACGTGGAGCAGATCGCCGCGGCGCAGCACGTGTCGGCGCGCACGCTGGCGCGCGTGTTCGCCGAATACGGCAGCACGCCGATCCAGCACCTGTGGAAGCAGCGGCTCGAGGCCAGCCACGCGGCGCTCAGCGAAGGCCGGGTGCGGCAGGTCACGCAGGCCGCGTTCCAGCACGGCTTCAGCGACCTCTCGCATTTCTGCCGCGTGTTCAAGAAGGCCTACGGCGTGACGCCGCAGACCCTGCTGCGCCGCCACTGAGCGCGGCACTCCGTGGCTGGCGGTTCCAGCCCATCGCGATGGCAGGCGCAGCCAAGCCGCGAACCGCGTCGTTGCCTATCGTGAAGCCAGCCCCCAGACGGGCGCTTCACGCAAGGAAACGACGATGCCTTCCCCCTCATCCGCCCCCTCCGATGCCCCGCCGGCGATCGACACCGCCGCGCTGGCGCGCTGCGCCGGCCTCGACCTGAGCCCCGAGCGGCTGGCCGCGGTCGATGCCGTGCTGCAGGCCTGGATTCCCGCCGCCAATGCGCTCAGCGCGCAGATGAGCGATCCCGCGCGGCAGGCGCTGATGCCGGTCACGGCCTTCACGCATGCGCACGAGCTGCCGGAGGAGGGCGCATGAGCGCCGCGCCGGGCCGCCCCAAGCAAGCTCGCACCGCAGTGCGAAGCACGGAGGTACTTCGATGAACGACATCGCGAACCTGGGCTTGGCCGAAGCCGCGCGCCTGGTGCGCGCGCGCAAGGTCTCGCCGGTGGAGTTGGTCGAGGCCTCGCTCGCGCGTATCCGTGCCCACGACGGCGTGCTCAGGTCCTTCATCACCGTGTTCGAGGAACAGGCGCTGCAGGTCGCGCGCGCGGCCGAGATGCTGTCGGCCGCGGGCCACGAGCTCGGCCCGCTGCATGGCGTGCCGCTGGCGCTCAAGGACAACGTCGCGCTGCGCGGCAGCCGCACCACGGCCGGCAGCAAGCTGCTGGCCGACTGGGTGCCCGAGGCCGACGCCACTGTCGCCACGCGGTTGCGCCAGGCCGGCGCGCTGTTCATCGGCAAGACCAACATGCACGAGTTCGCCTGGGGCGGCACCTCGGCCAACCCGCACTACGGCGCGGTGCGCAACCCCTGGGACACCGAGCGCTTCCCGGCCGGCTCCAGCGGCGGCTCGGCCGTGGCGGTGGCCGCGCGCCTGTGCTTCGGCGCCATCGGCACCGACACCGGCGGCTCGATCCGGCTGCCCTCGGCCATCAACGGCATCGTCGGGCTGCGGCCCACCTATGGCCGGGTCAGCAACCACGGCGTGATCCCGCTGGCCTGGAGCATGGACACGGTGGGCCCGATGGCCCGCAGCGTGGAGGACTGCGCGCTGATGTTCGGCGCCATCGCGGGCTTCGATCCGAAGGATGCGGCCAGCGCGCCGCGCGCGGCGGACGACTACCTGCAGGACCTCGAGGGCGGCTGCCGCCACCTGCGCATCGGCATCGTGCCGGGCTACTTCTTCGAGCACCTGCAGGCACCGGTGCACGACGCCGTGAAGGCCGCGATCGCGGCCTTCGTCGAACTCGGCGCGCAGGTGGTCGAGGTCGACATCGGCCACATCCACGGCAACATCTCGGCCCAGCTCACCATCGAGTCGGCCGAGCCCAGCACCTACCACCAGCGCAGCCTGCGCGAGCGGCCCGGCGACTACGGCGACGACGTGCGCACCCTGCTCGAGGCCGGCGAGATGCTGCTGGCCACCCACTACCTGCAGGCGCAGCGCTACCGCGCGCTGCTGCGCGCCGAGTTCCTCGAGGCCTTCCGCCGCGTCGACGTGTTCGTCTGTCCCTCGCTGCCCTTCGCGGCCACGCGCATCGGCGAAACCAGCGTGGAGATCGAGCCGGGCCGGCCCGAGGACATGCTGTCCGCGATCATGCAGTTCACCGGCGTGGCCAGCCTCACGGGCCTGCCCTCGCTCAACGTGCCCTGCGGCTTCGATCCCGACGGCCTGCCGATCGGCATGCAGCTGATCGGCCGGCCCTTCGCCGAGGCCGCGCTGCTGCGCGCGGGCCATGCGTTCCAGCAGGCCACCGATTTCCACCGCCGCGCGCCCGCGCTGGCCTGAAAGCGCCAACCCACCCACCGACTGGCCGCGCCAGCACATCGCGATGGCGCTGCGAGCCAAGCCGCGAAGGCGGCGCTTCTATACCTTCGATGTCGGCGTCTTCCTACAGGCCGCCCCCTTTTCCATCCCCAACGAACGGAGCCTCCACACCATGCCGAACACCGATCTGCACTACCTCGAACTGCTCGAAGTCGGCCGCCTGATCCAGTCGAAGGAACTCTCGAGCGTCGAGGTCACGCAGGCCCAGCTCGACCGCATCGGGCAGGTCGACGGCGGCCTGCGCAGCTATGTGCGCGTGATGGCCGATTCGGCGCTGGCCGAGGCCAAACGCGCCGACGCCGAGATCGCGCGCGGCGAATCGCGCGGCCCGCTGCACGGCGTGCCGGTGGCGGTGAAGGACCTGTGCTGGACCGCGGGCGTGCCCACGGCCGCCGGCATGACGCTCTACCAGGACTTCGTGCCCGAGGTCGACGGCACCGTGGTGCGCAAGCTGCGCGAGGCCGGCGCGCCGATCCTCGGCAAGCTGCAGCTCACCGAGAGCGCCTATGCCGACCACCATCCGAGCGTGTCGCCGCCGGTCAACCCATGGAACGCGGCGCACTGGCCGGGCGTGTCCTCGAGCGGTTCGGGCGTGGCCACCGCGGCGGGCCTGTGCTACGGCTCGCTGGGCACCGACACGGGAGGATCGATCCGCTTTCCCTCGGCCGCCAACGGACTCACGGGCCTGAAGCCGACCTGGGGCCGCGTGAGCCGCCACGGCGCCTTCGAGCTCGCCGCCACGCTCGACCACATCGGCCCGATGACGCGCAGCGCCGCCGATGCCGGCGCGATGCTCGGCGCCATCGCGGGCGCCGACGCGAACGATCCCACCGCCAGCCTGCTGCCGGTGCCCGACTACCTGGCCGACATCGGCCGGGGCTTGGCCGGGCTGCGCGTGGGCATCGACCTGCGCTGGGCCACCGAGGGCGTGGACGCGCCGACGCGCGAGGTCTTCGATGCCGCGGTTGCCGCGGTGAAGACGCTGGGCGGCGAACTGCGCGAGGTGCGCCTTCCCGATCCGGCGCAGGCGCTGGCCGACTGGTTCCCGCTGTGCGGCATCGAGGCCGCGGTGGTGCACGAGAAGACCTATCCGGCGCGCAAGGAGATGTACGGCCCGGCCGTGGCCGGCCTGATCGAGCTGGGCCTGGCGCAAAGCGGCACCGACTACCAGAAGATCGTGCTGCACCGCCACGACTTCAGCGGCCGCGTGCGCGCGATGTTCGAGGACATCGACCTGCTCTTGATCCCGGCCACCGGCATCGCCTCGCCGACCATGGAGCGCATGGCGCAGATGGGTGTCGACGCCGAGCTGATGGCCGCGATGCTGCGCTACACCTGCCCGTTCGACATGACCGGCAGCCCCACGATCACGCTGCCCGGCGGCTTCACGCCCGCGGGCATGCCGGTGGCCTTCCAGTTCGTGTCGCGCCACTTCGACGAGGCGCTGCTGGTGCGCGCCGGCGCGGCCTTCCAGCAGCTCACCGACTGGCACCGCCGCCATCCCGCGCTGTGAGCGCCGCGGGCTTCCCCTTTCCTCGTTCTCCCTCGTTCTTTTTCTCTTCCCTCGAAAGCACCACCATGACACTACGCAATGCGCTTCTCTCCCTGGGCTGCACGCTGGCGCTGGCCACCTCGGCGATGGCCGCCGATCCGCTGAAGATCGGCCTGATGGAAGACGTCTCGGGCGACCTCGCCGTGCTCGGCAAGCCCAAGCTCAACGGCTCGCTGCTGGCCGTGGAGGAGATCAACAAGGCCGGCGGCATCATGGGCCGGCAGATCGAGTTGATCCACCTCGATCCGCAGGGCGACAACGCGCGCTACCAGGAGTTCACGCGGCGCCTGCTGAGCAAGGACAAGGTCGACCTGCTGATCGGCGGCATCACCTCGGCCTCGCGCGAGGCGGTGCGCCCGATCGTCGACCGCACGCAGACGCCGTACTTCTATACCAACCAGTACGAGGGCGGCGTGTGCGACGCCAACATGATCAGCATGGGCGCGGTGCCCGAGCAGCAGTTCTCCACGCTGATCCCCTACATGGTCCAGACCTTCGGCAAGAAGGTCTACGTGGTGGCGGCCGACTACAACTTCGGCCAGATCTCCGCCGAGTGGAACCGCACCATCCTCAAGGACCTGGGCGGCACCGTGGTGGGCGAGGAGTTCATCCCGCTGGGCGTGTCGCAGTTCGCGCAGACGATCCAGAACATCCAGAAGGCCAAGCCCGACTGGCTGCTGATGCTCAACGTGGGCGCGGCGCAGGACTCCTTCTTCGAGCAGGCCGCGGCCGCCAAGCTGAACCTGCCGATGGGCTCGTCGGTGAAGGTGATGCTGGGCTTCGAGCACAAGCGCTTCGCGCCGCCCGCGCTCAACCGCATGCATGCCACGGCCAACTGGTTCGAGGAGATCGACACGCCCGCGGCCACCGAGTTCAAGAAGCGCTGGCATGCCAAGTTCCCGAACGAGCCCTACATCAACGACATGGGCTACAACGCCTACAACGCGCTCTACATGTACAAGACGCTGGTCGAGAAGGCCAAGTCGACCAAGCTGGCCGACCTGCGCAAGGTGATCGCCGCCGGCGACGCCTGCATCGAGGCCGCCGAGGGCAAGGTCTGCATCGATCCCAAGAGCCAGCACGTGTCGCACCAGATGCGGCTGATCTCGGTCGACGACAAGCATGCGGTGAAGGTGCTCAAGGACTACGGGACCATCCAGCCCTACTGGCTCGGCCAGATCGGCTGCGACCTGACGAAGAAGAACGACCGCAAGCAGTACACGCCCTCGGACCTGCCGAAGAAGTCCTGAGCGCGTTTGCAGCAGCCAGCCACTGACCGGGAGCCGCGGTGTTCGCCGAAATCTTCTCCTTCCTCTACCAGTTCGCCGACGTGTTCGCGTTCCTCATCCTATCGGCGGCCGGCCTGGCCGTGGTGTTCGGGATGATGGGCGTGATCAACATGGCGCACGGCGAGTTCATCATGTGCGGCGCCTACGTCACCGTGGGCCTGGTGCACGGCGGGCTGCCGCTGCCGCTCGCGCAGCTGTGCGGCACGCTCGCGGCCGGCCTGATCGGCATGGCCGTGGAGTGGAGCCTGGTGCGCAAGCTCTACAAGCGGCCGCTCGACTCGCTGCTCGCCACCTTCGGCCTGAGCCTGATCGTCACGCAGGGCATGCTGCTGGTGTTCGGCTCCACGCTCGCGGGCGTGGGCACGCCCGAGGGCAGCTTCAGCGTGGGCGGCTACAGCTTCTCGGTCTACCGGCTGGTGCTGTTCGCGGCCGCGGTGGCGGTGCTCGGCGGCATCTACCTGGTCTTCATGCGCACCCGCTTCGGCGTGCATGCGCGCGCCACCATGCAGAACGCCTCGATCGCGCAGGCCACCGGCGTGCGCGTGGGCCGCGTGTACGCGCTGAGCTTCGGCATCGGCGCCGGCCTCGCGGGGCTGTGCGGCGCGCTCTATGCGCCGACCATGACCCTGATCCCGACCATGGGCGCGGCCTTCCTGGTCGAGAGCT
Source organism: Variovorax endophyticus (assembly GCF_025376855.1). Lineage (NCBI taxonomy): Bacteria > Pseudomonadati > Pseudomonadota > Betaproteobacteria > Burkholderiales > Comamonadaceae > Variovorax > Variovorax endophyticus. The sequence goes on along the minus strand of NZ_JAHUTH010000024.1, from coordinate 94,012 downwards.
TCGTCACGGTGGTGGTGGGCGGCGCCAACGTGCTGCTGGGCACCGCGCCGGCCGGCGTCCTGCTCGCGGTCATCCGCACCGGCCTCAACGGCTGGGGCGGCCAGATCGTGGGTCAGATCGGAATGCTGCTGGCGGTGATCGTGGTGATCCGCATCCTGCCCGAAGGGGTGTCGGGCTGGCTGGCCCGGCGCACCCGCTGAACGGCGTCTTCCCCTGCACGGAGTCCTTCTCGCATGTTCCAACTCATCAACGGGCCGCAGACGCTGGGCGCCAGCCGCGTCTTCTGGCTTCCCTTCCTCGCCGTGCTGGTCCTGGTGCTCGCGTACCCGGCCGTCGCCGATTCCTACGACGTCGGCAACATGGCCTACCTGCTGACCTGGACCTTCATGGCCATGGGCCTGTGCCTGGTCTGGGGCTACGGCGGCATGCTGTCCTTCGGCCAGACCTTCTTCTTCGGCGTGGCCGGCTACGGCTACGGCGTGCTGGCCACCAACCTGGGCGGCGAGTCGGGCACCACCTTCCTCGCGCTGGCGCTGGCCCTCGGCCTGGCCGCGCTGGCGGCGGCGGTGCTCGGCTACTTCATGATCTGGGGCCGCGTGGGCGGCGTGTTCTTCGGCATCGTCACCTTGTCGGCCACGCTGGTGCTGGCCTTCTTCCTCGGCCAGACGGCCGGGCCCGAATGGCACATCGGCAATGCGCGGCTCAACGGCTTCAACGGCATGAAGGACATGGCGCCGCTGAACATCCCGTGGTTCGGCGGCGAGCCGCTGTTCTTCGAGGGCGTGGCGCTGTACTACCTGGTGGTGGCGCTGATCCTCGTGGTCTACCTGGGCCTGCGCATCCTGCTGAACTCGCGCTTCGGCAACGTGGTGGTGGCGGTGCGCGAGGATCCGCAGCGCGCCGAGCTGCTCGGCTACGACGTGCGCAAGTACCAGCTCGCCACCTTCGTGATCGGCTCCGCGCTGGCGGGCCTGAGCGGCGTGCTCTACACCTCCTGGGGCCAGTTCATCACGCCCGCGAGCATCGGCCTGCCGGCCGCGGCGATGCCGATCGTCTGGGTCGCGTTCTCGGGCCGCGGCGACATCACGGCCACGCTGGTCGGTTCGTTCCTGGTGCTCTGGGCCTTCCAGGCGCTGACGGTCTACAGCCAGCAGGCGGCGCTGCTGCTGATGGGCGCGATGCTGCTGTGCACCGTGATGGTGGCGCCGCAGGGCTTCGTGATCGGCGTGGCGAACGTGGCGCGGCGGCTGTTCGCGCGGCGCGGTGCCACCAAGCCCGCGGCGCCGTCGAAGCTGCCCGAAGCCACGACCGCGGAGGTGCGCGCATGAGCGATGTCCTGTTGCAGACCCACGGCCTGTCGAAGCGCTTCGGCGGCCATGCGGCGGTGTCGGAGGTCGACCTCTCGGTGCGCTGCGGCGAGATCCATTGCCTGATCGGGCCCAACGGCGCGGGCAAGAGCACGCTGTTCAAGCTGATCGTCGGCACCCACGAAGCGAGCGAGGGCCGCATCGAGTTCCAGGGCCGCGAGGTGACCGGCGAGCGGCCCTACCAGCGCGTGCAGCAGGGCATGAGCATCAAGATGCAGGCGCCCAGCGTGTTCCGCGAGCTGCCGGTGCGGCAGAACATCCACATCGCGCTGCAGCACCATGCGCGGCTGGCCGAGCTGCGGCGCGAGGAGGACCGGCTGCTCGAGCTGCTGGACCTCGCGGCCGATGCCGACAAGCCCGCGGGCGAGCTGGCGCACGGCCAGCAGCAGTGGCTGGAGATCGGCATGGCGCTGGCGCTCAAGCCGGTGCTGCTGCTGATGGACGAGCCCACGGCCGGGCTGTCGCCCGAGGAGACCTTCAAGACCGGCGAGCTGATCCAGAAGCTCAATGCCGAGGGCATGACGGTGCTGGTGGTCGAGCACGACATGGCCTTCATCCGCCAGATCGCGCAGCGCGTGACCGTGCTGCACTTCGGCAAGGTGTTCGCCGAGGGCTCGATCGCCGAGGTGATCGCCGATCCGCGCGTGGCCGAGATCTACCTGGGGAAGACGCATGAACACCACTGAGACCGTGCTCGAGATCCGCGGCCTGCAGGCCGGCTATGGCGCCACGCCGATCCTCCAGGGCGTCGACCTGGCGGTGGGCAAGGGCGAGATCGTGGCGCTGATCGGGCGCAACGGCGTGGGCAAGACCACCACCATGCGCTGCCTGATGGGCCTGCTGCGCACGCGCGGCGGCGGCATCCGCTTCCTGGGGCGCGACATCGAGACGCTGTCCAGCGATGCGCGCGCGCGGCTGGGCATCGGCTATGTCCCGCAGGGGCGCGAGGTGTTCCCGCGCATGACGGTGGCCGAGAACCTGATGGTGGGCGAACTGATCGGCGGCCCGCGCGGCCGCAAGCAGCCCGAGCTGGTCTACCAGTACTTCCCGCGCCTGGCCGAGCGGCGCGACCAGCTCGCGGGCACCATGTCGGGCGGCGAGCAGCAGCAGCTCGCCATCGGCCGCGCGCTGGTGGGCAACCCGGCGCTGATGCTGCTCGACGAACCCTCGGAGGGCATCCAGCCCTCGATCGTGCAGCTGATCTGCGACGTGCTGCGCGCGATCCGCCGCGACCTCGGCACCACCATCCTGTTCGTCGAGCAGAACCTCGACACCATCCTCGACGTGGGCGAGCGCGCCTACGTGATGGAGAAGGGCCGCATCGTCGGGCGCATCGAGCCCGGCGCCATGAACGCGCAGGCGGTGCGCGAGCACCTCTCGCTGTGAAGCAACCCACAAGGAGACCCATTCCATGAGCTGGCTCGAACGATCGATCATGCAGACGCGCGGCGAGGGCCGTGCGCGCAGCGTGGCCACCCACGAACTCACCGAGGCGAAGCAGGGCACCTACCACTTCACCATCGGTCCCTACACCCAGCCCGTGCTGACGGTGAAGCCCGGCGACCGCATCGTGGTCGAGACGCGCGATGCCTTCGACGGCAAGGTCAGGACCGAGCAGGACCTGCCCTCGAAGGTGCTGACCATGCCCTTCGTCAACCCGCAGAACGGTCCGATCATGGTCGAGGGCGCCGAGCCCGGCGACGCGATCGCGGTGCACATCGAATCGATGGCGCCGCGCGGTCCGAATCCGCGCGGCACCTGCTGCATGATCCCGGACTTCGGCGCGCTGAGCGGCACCGCCTTCACCGCGCTGCTGAACCAGCCGCTGCCCGAGACCGTGCGCAAGATCGACGTGGACGAGGAGGGCGTGTACTGGAGCAAGCGCGTCACGCTGCCGTACCGCCCGCACATCGGCACCCTCAGCTGCTCGCCCGAGCTCGATTCCATCAACAGCCTCACGCCCGACCAGCACGGCGGCAACATGGACCTGCCCGACATGGGCCCGGGCAGCATCACCTACCTGCCGGTGCGCACGCCGGGCGGGCGGCTGTTCATCGGCGACGCCCATGCCTGCCAGGGCGACGGCGAGGTCTGCGGCACCGCGGTCGAGTACCCGAGCCTCACGACCATCCGCGTCGACCTGATCAAGGGCTGGAAGCTCGAGTGGCCGCGGCTGGAGACCGAGGCCATGATCATGGCCATCGGCAGCGCCCGCCCGCTCGAGGACGCCACCCGCATCGCCTACAAGGAACTGGTGCTGTGGATGGAGGCCGAGTACGGCTACGACCGCTGGGACGCCTACATGATGCTGAGCCAGTGCGGCAAGGTGCGGCTGGGCAACTTCGTGGATCCGAAGTACACGGTGGGGGCGGGGATCTCGAAGGAGTATCTGGCGCCCTGAGTCCCCTCAGGCCGCGGGCCTGGCGCGCCGCTTCGGCGCCATCGTCGCGGCCGCGCGCCGCACCGCCTCGGCGAACTCGGCGAGGATCGGCGGGCGCTCCATGCCGTCGCGGCGGAAGAACAGGCCGAAGGACGGCAGGCTCACCTTCGGCGCGATGGCGAGCCGGCGCACGCCGCCGCGCGCGATCTCGTCGATCGCATGCTCCAGCCGCACCGCGCACAGCAGCGACGGATCGCGGCGCAGCACCGCGCCGACCGTGACCGACGACAGGGCCTCGACGACCGGCATCGGCGGCGTCGCGCCGTCGTTGAGGAAGGCCGTCATGAAGGCCTGACGCACCAGCGTCTCGCGTGGCGGCAATACCCAGGAGGATTGGGCCAGGTCGGCCCAGCGCAGCTTGCGCCGGGCGCCGTCGTCCTGGTCGCCGCGCGCGGTGGAGGCGAGCACGCAGAGCTCGTCCTCGAGCAGCACCACGGGCTCGAGCCGCGGCGCGATGTCGCTCGCTGACAGCTCGGGCGTGATGGCGCCGAAGACGCAGTCGAGCTCGCCCTCGAGCAGCCGCTCGATCAGTTCGTGGACGCGGCCCTCGCGCAGCAGCACGGCGGTGCCCGGCAGCCGCCGGCGCAGCTCGGCGATGGCGGCCGGAATGGTGGCGGTGACGGAGGGCGCGCCGACCCGCAGCACCGCCGCGGCGCCGCCCTGCAGCGCGTCGACGTCCTCGGTGGCACGCGAGAGTTCGTTGAGCACCGCCCGCGCGCGGAACACCGCGCTCGCGCCCAGCGCGTTGGCGTGAATGCCCTGGTGGCTGCGCTCGAACAGCCGCGCGCCGAAGCAGCCCTCGATCTCGCCGAGCATCTTGCTGATCGCGGGCTGGCTCAGGTGCAGCCGCGCCGCCGCGCCGCGCATGGTGGCGGTCTCGGAGAGCGCGGCGAGCAGTTCGAGGTGCCTCAGGCGAAGCTTGCGCACGAGATGGTGGGTCTTGGCGTCCATGGGCGGTCCCGGTGTCGGAGGCGATAGCTGATCGTGATCGCTCCCTCACGATTATCGAATTTTCAAGAATAGGGGAAGGGGATAAGGTCCGGGCCGATGAATACCGAGACAACGACAGAGACAACCGGTCCGGCGGCACCGCTTTCGGGCGTACGCGTGATCGACATGGGACAGTACATCGCCGGCCCGGGCGCGGCGATGGTGCTGGCCGAGCTGGGCGCCGAGGTGGTGAAGATCGAGCCGATCGCGGGCGACCAGGCGCGCCACATCGGGCGCTACGGCGAGTCGATGATCCGGGCCTACAGCCGCGGCAAGCGCTCGATCGCGCTCGACCTCAAGAGCGAGGCCGGGTGCGCGGTCGCGTGGCGGCTGATCGAGGGCAGCGACGTGCTGATCCAGAACCTGCGCCCGGGCGCGGTGGAAGCCCTGGGCTTCGGGCCGGAGCCGGTGCGCGAGCGCTTCCCGAGGCTGATCTACCTCTCGATCTCGGGCTTCGGCAACCGCGGGCCCTCGAGCGCGCGTCCCGGCTACGACGTGGCCGCGCAGGCCGAGAGCGGGCTGATGTCGGTGACGGGCGAGCCGGACCGGCTGCCCCAGAAGGTGGGCGTGCCGGTCATCGACGCGGCCGCGGGGCACCTGGGCGCGCAGGCGGTGCTGGCGGCGCTCTATGGGCGCACGCGCACCGGCCGGGGCGAGACGCTGCGCACCTCGCTGCTCGAGGTGGCGCTGCACCTGCAGGCCACCACCTGGTGCGACTACCTGGGCGGCGCGCCCGAGCCGACGCGCATCGGCGACGGCCAGCCGAACAACGCGCCGGCCGCGGAGGTGGTGCCCACGCGCGACGGACACATCGTGCTGTCGGCCTATGCGGACGAGCACTGGGCGCGCTTCTGCCGCGTCGTGGGGCGCGAGGCGCTCGCGGACGATCCGCGCTTTCGCAGCAACGCGCTGCGCGTGCGGCATCGCACCGAACTGCGCGCGGTGCTGCGCGAATGCCTGTCCGCGTTCACGAGCGAGGAGTGCGTGGCGCTGCTGAGCCGCAACCAGATCGTCGTCGGCGCGGTGCGCAGCTACCGGCAGGTGCTCGACAGCGAGGACGTGCAGGCCAGCGGCATGCTGGTCGACGCGGTCGCGGCCGACGGCAGCCGCTACCCCTCGCTGGCGCTGCCCTACAGCCTGGGCGACGCCCCGCGCGCCCGGCCGCGCGCCGCGTCCGCCTGCGGCGCCGACACCGACGAGGTGCTGGGCGCGCTGGGCTTCGGCGCGCAGGAAATCGCCGAGCTGCGCCGCGACGGCGCCGTGGCCTGAGCGCCGGATGAGAGAGGAAAACGCCATGGACACGTTCACGCAAGAAGGCGAAGCCGCCGTCGTCCAGACGCTGCCGCTGTTCGAGATGATGCGCATGCGCGCCGCGACCACCGCGCGCCGCCATCCGCGGCTGGGCTTCGCCGCGACGGAGCCCGGCACCGGGATGCGCTGGGTCAACCAGTTCACCCACACGCACCGCCGCCTGGGGCCGGAGGACCGGGAGGTGGTGAGCCCGAACAACGACACCGTCTACAGCAACGCCTGGCTCGATCTTTCCGAGGGACCGGTGGTCATCGAGTCGCCCGACATGGGCGAGCGCTACTGGACGCTGGGGCTGCTCGATGCCTGGACCAACCCCTTCGCCTACGTGGGGCGGCGCACCACCGGCAACCGGGCGCAGCGCACGCTGGTCCATGGACCGGGCTGGCGCGGCACCGTGCCCGCGGGCGTCACGCACACGATCCGCGCGGCCGGCGACGACGTCTGGCTGATCGGCCGCATCCTCGTGGAGGACGACGGCGCCGATGCCGAGCGCGTGCGCGCGCTGCAGGCGGGCTTGCGGCTCGTGCGACTCGATGGCACCGACGCGGCGATGCGCGTGGACACCGTGCTCGACGGCCGCGACACGCGCATTCCCGCGCCCGACCTGTATCGCCAGGTCGTGGACGCCGCGCTGCGGCGCAATCCGGTGCCCGAGGGCGAGCGGCTCGCATGGCCGCCCGCGGCCGGTGCGCTCGAGGCCGCGCTGCCGGCCGTCTACGAAGGCCTGCGCAACGCCGGCCAGCCGCACGACCTGGGCGGCGGCTGGGCCATCCCGGTCACGGTGCGTACGCACTGGGGCGACGATCTGCTGACGCGCTCCCGCATCGCGCGCAACTTCATCGGTGCGCTCGGCATCGACGAGGCGATGTACCCGACGGCGGAGGTCGACGCGTGGGGCGAGCCGCTCGATGGATCGCGGCGCTACGAGCTGCGCTTCGCGCCGGGGCGGGCCCCGAAGGTGGGCGCCTTCTGGTCGCTCACGATGTACCGTCGCAGCGACTGCCTGTTCGTGGCCAACCCGATCGCGCGCTACTCGATCGGCGACCGCACGCCGGGCCTGCGCCACGAGGCCGACGGCAGCCTCGCGATCCGGCTGCAGGCCGACGATCCGGGGCCGGGCGCGAACTGGCTGCCGGCGCCGCGCGACGAGCGCTTCTATGTCGTGCTGCGGCTCTACCAGCCGCATGCCGACCACCTGGCGCTGCGCTTCGACTATCCGCCGATCCGGCAGGCCTGAGACGCGACGAACGAACACACTTAGAAAAATGGAGACGACACGCATGACGACCCTGAACCGCCGCCATCTTCTCGCCGCGGCCGCCGGCCTGGCGCTGCCCTGGAGCGCGCCGGCTTCCGCGCAGGCCTGGCCCGCGCGGCCGATCCGCATGATCTCGCCCTACGGCGCGGGTGGCTCCAACGACATCCTCACGCGCGTGCTCGGCGACTTCCTCGGGCGCCGGCTGGGCCAGGGCATCGTGGTCGAGAACAAGGCGGGCGCGGGCACGCGCATCGCCAACGACTTCGTGGCCAAGGCGCCGCCCGACGGCTACACGCTGCTGCATGCGGCCGCGCCGATCGCCATCGGCGAGGCGCTGTACAAGGACCTGCCGTACGACGTGCACAGGAGCTTCGCCGCCATCGCCAGCACCGCGATCGCCCCGCTGTTCCTGGTGGTCAATGCCCAGGCGCCATATCGCACGCTGGCGGAATTCGTGAAGCATGCGAAGGCGCAGCCCGGTGGCGCCACCTTCGGCTCGCCGGGCGCGGGCTCCGCGCCGCACCTGACGGCCGAGCTGCTGCTGCGCGCCGCGGGCGCCAAGGGCGTGGTGGTGCAGTACCGCGGCGACGCACCGGCCTACACCGAGCTGCTGGCCGGGCGCATCGACGCCACGCTGACCGCCATCTCGACCGCGGTGCCGCACATCCAGGCCGGCAAGCTGCGGGTGCTGGGCGTGGCCAACGAGGAGCGTTCGCCGCTGTACCTCGACGCGCCCACGCTGCGCGAGCAGGGCCTGCCCTCGGTCGTGGGCTACGGCTGGTACGGCATGCTGGCGCCCGCGGGCACGCCGGCGGCGGTGGTCGAGCGGCTCAATGCCGAGATCAACGCGGCAGTGGCCGACGCGGACGTGCGCCGCAAGGCCGAGGCGGCGGGACTGCAACTGCGTGGCGGCAGCGCCGCCGAGTTCAGCGCGTTCATCGGCAGCGAGACGCGCAAGTGGGCCCAGATCATCAAGGCCGCGAACATCACGGCCGAGTGAAAAGGCCCTAGACGATCCCGTCGAACATCATCACGTCGACCTCGTCGCCCGCGGCCACCGGGCCCTGGTCGTGGTGCAGCACCACGAGTCCGTTGGCCTCGACCATCGAACTGAGCACGCCCGAGCCCTGGTTGCCCGCCACCCGCACCTCGGGCAGCGCGCCGGGCACCGACTGCACGAAGCCGCGCTGGTACTCGGTGCGGCCCGGCTTCTTGCGGATCGGCCCGAGGCTGCGCGCGCGCAGCAGCGGCGGGTGTGCGGCGGCCGCGGCATGGCAGCCCATCATGCGCAGCAGCGCGGGCCGCACGAAGGCGAGGAAGGTGACCATCACGGCCACGGGATTGCCGGGCAGGCCGAACAGCACGGCCGATTCGTGGCCCTGGGGCTCGCGCGGGATCAGACCCACGGCCATCGGCCGGCCCGGACGCATCGCGACGCGCCAGAAGGCAATGTCGCCGAGCTGCTGCATCACGTCGCGCGTGTGGTCGGCCGCGCCGGCGCTGACGCCGCCGCTGGTGACGATGGCATCGGCTTCGCGCGCCGCGCGCTGCACGGCGGCCGCCAGCGAGGCGGGATCGTCGCGCACCAGGCCGAGATCGATGACCTCGCAGCCCAGCCGCTCGAGCAGGGCGGTGACGGTGTAGCGGTTGCTGTCGTAGACCGCGCCCTCGCGCGGCGCGTCGCCGACCTCGAGGATCTCGTCGCCGGTCGACAGGCAGGCCACGCGCAGCCGCCGCAGCACCGGCACGCCGGTCAGGCCCAGGCTCGCGACCATGCCGAGCGCGGCCGGCGACAGCCGCTGGCCGCGGCGCAGCGCGGGCTGGCCCTGCATCAGGTCCTCGCCCGTGAGGCGCCGGTTGTCGCCGCGGCGCACCACGCGCGCGGGGAAGCTCAGGCGATCGTCCTCGACGCGGCAGAACTCCTGCGGGATCACGGTGTCGAGCCCGGCGGGCATGACGGCGCCGGTCATGATGCGCACCGCGTCGCCCGCGGCCAGCGCGCCGCGCCAGGTGGCACCGGCCAGCGCGGTACCGACGATGCGCAGCGAGACCGAGGCATCGCTGGGCGCGTCGTCGCGCAGCAGCGCGCCGTCGAAGGCGAAGCCGTCCATGGCGGAGTTGTCGTGCGGCGGCACGCTGACGGGCGAGACGATGTCCTCGGCCAGCACCCGGCCGAGCGCCTGGCGCAGGCCGAGCTGCTCGCGCTGCGCGACGACGGCGCCCTCGACCAGCCGCTCGATGAAGCCGCGCACGCCGTCGACGCCGAGGTCCTGGGGGTCGTGGCAGGCAAGGCCGGCGGCGATGTCGGCGATGCGGCCCATCGGTGCGCTCATCCGCCGATGTAGCTCATCTCGACGCGTCGCTGCGCCTGGGCGCCGCCGTCGTCGGGGCCGCGCAGCGCGCGCAGTTCCGAGTAGCGGTCGGCGCGGCCCTGCCAGACATGGCCGATGGCCGAGGCGATCTCCTCGTCGCTGGCGCCGCCGCGCAGCAGCGGGCGCAGGTCGTGGCCGGCGCTCGCGAACAGGCACAGGTAGAGCTTGCCCTCGGTCGACAGCCGCGCGCGGCTGCAGTTGCGGCAGAAGGCCTGCGTGACGCTGCTGATGACGCCGATCTCGCCGCGGCCGTCGGCATAGGCCCAGCGCTGGGCGGTCTCGCCGGCCACGCTGGCCTCGAGCGGGCGCAGCGGGAATTCGGCGCCGATGCGCGCGACGACCTCGGCCGAGGGCAGCACCTCGTCCATGCGCCAGCCGTTGGTGGCGCCGACGTCCATGTACTCGATGAAGCGCAGCACGACCCGGCCGTCGAGCCGGTCGCGGAAGTGGCGCGCCATCGGCAGGATCTCCTGCTCGTTGGTGCCGCGCTTGACCACCATGTTGACCTTGATCGGGCCCAGGCCCGCGGCATGCGCGGCCTCGATGCCGGCGAGCACGTCGGCGACGGGAAAGTCGACGTCGTTCATGTGGCGGAACACGGCGTCGTCGAGGCTGTCGAGGCTGACGGTCACGCGCTGCAGGCCGGCGGCCTTGAGCGCGGCGGCCTTGCGCTTGAGCAGCGAGCCGTTGGTGGTGAGGGTGAGCTCGAGCGGTTCGCCCGCGGGCGTGCGCAGCGCGGCCAGTTGCTCGATCAGGCCCTCGATGTTCTTGCGCAGCAGCGGCTCGCCGCCGGTCAGCCGGATCTTGCGCACGCCGTGCGCGGCGAACTGGCGCGCCAGCCGCGTGATCTCCTCGAAGCTCAGCAGCGCGCTGTGCGGCAGGTACTGGTAGTCCTTGTCGAACACGTCCTTCGGCATGCAGTAGCTGCAGCGGAAGTTGCAGCGGTCGGTCACGCTGATGCGCAGGTCGGTCAGCGGCCGGCCCAGGCGGTCGTGCAGCGCGCCGGTGGCGGGCAGCGCGATCCCGGGCACGGCGAGGGCCGCGCGCTGGCGGCCGATCTCGGCGATCGGGATGACGGTGCTGTGGCTGCTGCGGTTGTTCATGGGGCGGAAGCTCCGATTTTGCGCCATGGGCCAAGGGCCCGTGCCGCGCAGGCTACTGGATCGCGCCGCCGCGGACCTTGCCCGCGGTCAAGCTTCGGCGATTCGGGCCCGGTTCAGCCGCGGCAGAGCTTGAGGTTGGTGCGGGTGGCGCGCACCACGGGCAGGTAGATCTCGGCGTCGGCCGGCGGGTACTCCTCCTGGATCTTCTCGTCGCTCTTGCCCGCGCTCTCGGCCAGCGGCGCCAGGGTCTGCAGGCAGGCGGCGCGGTCGCCGAGCTTGTACTGGGTCAGCGCGAGATCGTTGCGCATCCAGCCCTTGCTGATCCAGTCCAGGGTCTTGTCGCATTCGGTGAGCACCGGCGCCAGCGTGGTGAGGGCGGCGGCGTAGTCGCGCGCGTCGTAGCGGCGCTTGAAGCCCTGGCGCGAGGCGGCCACGGCGCGGTCGGTGCAGGCCGGGGCCGGCCGCGTGTAGGTGCCCTCGAAGGTGGCGCGGGCGCCGCAGTTGTCGCGGCACTGGTCGGCGCCGTTGGTGCCGACCTTGACGGTGCCGCCGTCGACGCTGAAGTTCACCACGCAGCTCGAGTCGTCGAGCTTCGCCGTGCCGCGCGCCAGCGTGCCGTCGAGGGCACAGGTGTGGGCGTTGGCGCCGATGGTGGTGATGTCGAAGTGGCCGTTGGGCTTGATGCGCAGCGCACCGTTGCCGCCCTGGTAGATGTATTCGCCGGGCGGCGGCGAGGCGAACTCGGCGCGAACGAGGCCGGCGGCGGCGAGCGCGAGCACGGGAAGGAGGCGGACGAAGGGCAGGGGGCGTGGAGCGTTCATCGGGCGTTCTTTGCGCAGGCGGCGACGGCTCGGCCAGTGTATCGGCCGCCCCCCGCCTGGCGGGTTCTCGCCATTCCCATGCAGCCTGTCTGGACATAGACAATGCGAACAATTATCATTTGTGCGCCTGAGTACGTAGCGAATGGACGACGCAAAGGGCTTCTTTCAACCAGGAGCTTTGTCATCGTGCCCTACGTTCTTCCCGCCTTGCCCTATGCCTTCGACGCGCTCGAGCCCCATATCGACGCGCAGACGATGGAAATCCACCACGGCAAGCACCACCAGACCTACGTCAACAACCTCAATGCCGCGCTGAAGGACACGCCGCACGAAGGCCAGCCGGTCGAGGCGCTGATCGCCGGCGTCGAGCAACTGCCCGAAGCCCTGCGCGCGCCGGTGCGCAACAACGGCGGCGGCCACGCCAACCACGGCCTGTTCTGGACCGTGATGGCGCCCGTGGGCCAGGGCGGCGGCGGTGCACCCGAAGGCGAGCTCGCCAAGGCCATCGATGCCGACCTCGGCGGCTTCGAGGCCTTCAAGGAAGCCTTCACCAAGGCCGCGCTCACGCGCTTCGGCAGCGGCTGGGCCTGGCTCACGGTCACGCCCGCCGGCAAGCTGGCGGTGGAGAGCAGCGGCAACCAGGACAGCCCGCTGATGCGCGGCATCGGCTCGGGCAACGTGCCGATCCTCGGGCTCGACGTGTGGGAGCACGCCTACTACCTCAAGTACCAGAACCGTCGCCCCGAATACATCGCGGCCTTCTACAACGTCGTGAACTGGGCCGAGGTGGCCCGTCGTCATGCCGCGGCGCTGCGCGGCGGAAATTCCGGCGCATGAACCCCGACAGCTCCGAGCAACCGGCAGCGGCTCCCGCCATGCACGGCCCGCGTCCCGCCCGCAGCGCGCGCGAATGGCTCGGGCTGGCGATCGTGGCGGCCGGCGCGGTCGTCGTGGTGGCGCACTTCTGGCGTTTCGTGACCGCCGACCCGGTGGTCTGGAACGCGTTCCTCGGCGGCTCGGTGGCGGCCTTCGCCACGGCGCTGGGCACCACGCCGGTGATCTTCTCGCAGCGCCTGCCCGACCGCGTGCAGGACACGCTGTTCGGCTTCGGCGCCGGCGTGATGCTCGCGGCCTGCGCCTTCTCGCTGATCATTCCGGGCCTCGCGGCGGCCAAGTCGATCGGCGTCTTCGGCGGCGGCGACTGGGCCGCCGGCGGCGTGATCGGCGGCGCGATCCTGCTCGGCGGCATCGCGCTGATGGTGATGGACCGCGTGCTGCCGCACGAGCATTTCATCAAGGGCCGCGAAGGGCAGGCGGCGCGCCAGATCCGGCGCACCTGGCTGTTCGTTTTCGCGATCGCGCTGCACAACGTGCCCGAGGGGCTGGCGATCGGCGTCGGCTACGCCGCCAACAATGGGCTGCGCGCCGACGCGCTGGCCACCGGCATCGCGATCCAGGACGTGCCCGAGGGCCTGGTGGTGGCGGTGGCGCTGCTGGCCGCGGGCTACAGCCGCACTTTCGCCGTGCTGATCGGCATGGCCTCGGGCCTGGTCGAGCCGTTGGGTGCGGTGCTCGGCGCGGCCGTGGTCGGCCATTCGGCGATGCTGCTGCCCTGGGGCCTGGGCTTCGCGGCGGGCGCGATGCTGTTCGTGATCAGCCACGAGATTATTCCGGAATCGCACCGCAAGGGGCACGAGGCCTTCGCCACCGGCGGGCTGATGGTCGGCTTCGTGCTGATGATGCTGCTCGACACGGCGCTGGGCTGAGCCGCTTCGGCGCGCAAGAAAAAAAACGCGGCGGGCCTGGCGGTCCGCCGCGTTTTTTCCTGAAGGGAGGCGATCTCAGCCGTGCTTCACCGCCACCGTCTTCAGCGTGGTGAAGCCGTACAGCGCCTCGAAACCCTTCTCGCGGCCGTAGCCCGAGGACTTGACGCCGCCGAAGGGCAGCTCGACGCCGCCGCCGGCGCCGTAGTTGTTGATGAACACCTGGCCGCTGCGCACGCGCTTGGCCATGCGGAACTGGCGCGCGCCGTTCTCGGTCCAGATGCCGGCGACCAGGCCGAACTGGGTGGCGTTGGCGAGCGCCACCGCTTCGTCTTCATCGGCGAAGGCCATGGCGGCGAGCACCGGGCCGAACACTTCCTCCTGCGCGAGGCGGTGGGTCACCGGCACGTCGCGCAGCAGCGTGGGCGCCTGGTAGAAGCCGGTCTCGGGCGCTTCGTCGACCACGATGCCCTGCGCCACCATCGGGATGCCGGCCACCTGCGCGTCGCTGAGGAAGTCCCACACGCGCTGCTGCTGGGTCTGTCGGATCAGCGGGCCGACATCGAGGTCCATCGCGGCCGGGCCCACGCGCAGTGCCTCGAAGGCATGGCCCAGGCGTTCGAGCAGCGGTTCGTAGATGGCCCGCTCGACCAGCACGCGCGAGCCGGCCGAGCAGGTCTGGCCGGCGTTCTGCACGATGGCGTTGATCAGCACCGGGATCGCGGCGTCGAGGTTGGCGTCGGCGAAGATGATCTGCGGGCTCTTGCCGCCGAGCTCGAGCGTGACCGGGCAATGGCGCTCGGCCGCCACCTGCTGGATCAAGGTGCCGATCTTCGGGCTGCCGGTGAAGCTGATGTGGTCGATGCCCTCGTGGCGCGCGAGCGCGTCGCCCACCTCGTGGCCGTAGCCCGTGACGATGTTGAGCGCGCCGGCCGGGAAGCCGACCTCGGCCGCGAGCTGGGCCACGCGGATCAGCGACAGGCAGGCGTCCTCGGCCGGCTTGACCACGCAGACGTTGCCGGCCGCGAGCGCGCCGCCCACGCTGCGCCCGAAGATCTGCATCGGGTAGTTCCACGGGATCACGTGGCCGGTCACGCCGTGCGGCTCGCGCCAGGTGAAGACGCTGTAGCCGTCCTGGTAGGGGATGGTCTCGCCGTGCAGCTTGTCGCAGGCACCGGCATAGAACTCGAAGTAGCGCACCAGCGCGAGCGCATCGGCGCGCGCCTGCTTCACCGGCTTGCCGCAGTCGCGCTGCTCGATGGCCGCGAGCTCGTCGACGTGTTCGGCGATCTTCTGCGAGAGCTTGAACAGCAGCCGGCCGCGGTCGGCCGCGCTGACCTTGTGCCACACGCCCTCGAAGCAGTCGCGCGCGGCGCGCACCGCGCTGTCGATGTCGGCGGCATTGCTGCGCTGGATTTCGTCGTAGGGCTGGCCGTCGGAAGGGTCGATGACGGGGAGGGTGCGGCCGGAGGCCGAGGGAACGTCGGCGTTGGCGATGAAGTTGAGCTGCATGGGCCGGGATTCTGCGCGAAGCGGCGAAACCCCGCGCGGCGGTCAGCGCCCGGCCGCGGCCCTGGGCAGCGCCTTCACCGCATCGAGCATGCGCTCGACATGCTTGTCGGGATTGAGGTTCTGGTAGTAGGAGGCGACCTTGCCGTCGGGCGCGATCACGTACGACAGCCGGTTTGCGAAGTCGGGCCGGGTCTGCATCACCGCATCGAAGGACTGGATCACGCTCTTCGACTCGTCGGAGGCCACCGGAAAGCGGCTCTGGCAGGACTTGACCGAGAACTTCGACAGCGTGTCGATGTCGTCGGCCGAGACGCCGATCACCGTCGCGCCCAGGGCCGCGAACTGGTCGATGGCCTCGGCGAAGGCATGGGCCTCGATCGAGCACTCGTTCGAGTCGGCGGCCGGAAAGAAGTACAGCACCACCGGGCCCTTGGCGAGCGCATCGGCCAGCGAGTAGCGGAAGGTCTTGCCGCCGAGCGCGGCGGTGGCGGTGAAGCGGGGCGCGGGGTCGCCGATGTCGAGCGCGGCGTGGGCGGGTGCGCAGAGCGCCGCCGCGGCCAGGGTGAGGGTTCCGAATGCCGCGCGCGAGAAGGTCGGAAGTTGCATGGCGGTGTGCTCCGGTCGCTGTGGGGGCGGATTCTAGGACGATGCCGCCGCCGAAACCGGCGTGGCGTGCGCGCCGTACCCGCTGCAGGGGCCGCGCTCGAAAAGAGGGAAGATGCGGTCCCGGGGAGCGCGCTCATCGCGCCGATGGCGGGGAAGGACGGAAGAAATGACGAATGCCTGGATCCGGCGCGCGCTGCGCCTCGTGTACGCCCTCGGCGTGGCCGCGGCGCTCGCCGCCTGCGGTGCGCTGCCGCCCGCGCGCGAACGGCCCGCCGAGCATGCCGCGGCCTTCGATCCCTCGACCCGGCTGGCGAGGATCGCCGAGGCCTCGACGCCGCCCGGCGAGCACTCGGGCTTCCGGCTGATGCCGCTGGGCGTGTATTCGCTCGACGCGCGCATCCAGCTCGCGCAGCGGGCCCAGCGTTCGCTCGTGGTGCAGTACTACCAGCTCGAGAACGACGCCACCGGCCGGCTGCTGCTGCGTTCGCTGCGCGAGGCCGCCGCGCGCGGCGTGCAGGTGCGCCTGCTGGTCGACGACCTCTACACCATGAAGAGCCAGCAACTGCTGCTGGCGCTGGCCGCCGTGCCCAACGTGCAGGTGCGGCTGTTCAACCCCTTCTGCTGCGGGCGCGGCGGCGGGTTGCTGTCGCGCTTCGCGGCCTCGCCGCTGGAGATCGCGCGGCTCAACCACCGCATGCACAACAAGCTGTTCATCGCCGACGGCGCGATGGCCGTGGTGGGCGGGCGCAACATCGCCGACGAGTACTTCGTGCTCAGCGAGGCGCAGAACTTCATCGACATGGATGCGCTGGTGGTCGGCAAGGTGGTGCCGCAGCTCGAATCGATCTTCGACACCTACTGGAACAGCCGGCAGGTCTGGCCCGTGGCCGAGATCGTGACGGGCGAGGGTGGCCGTGCGCCGGCGGCCGCCGATTTCGACGCCTGGATCGGCATGGCCGCGCCGCCGCCGAGGATCGTGCTGCCGCCGGTCGACATCCTCGGCTACGGGCCGATCGCCGAGGAGCTCGACGCGGGCCGCATGGGCCTCTTGTGGGGCGAGGCGCGGGCCATCGCCGATCCGCCGACCAAGCCGACCACCATGACCGCCGAGGAGGCCATCGCCACCAGCGTGACGATGAAGGTCTGGACCCTGATGCTCGACGCGCAGAGCGAGGTCGACCTGACCTCGCCCTACCTGGTGCCGGGCGAGCGCGGCATGGCGGCCTTCGAGGAGCTCACGAAGCGCAAGGTCAAGCTCACGCTGCTGACCAACTCGCTGGCCGCCAACGACGAGCCGCTGGTGCACACCGGCTACGTGCGCTATCGCGAGCGGCTGCTGCGCAGCGGTGCCGACGTCTACGAGCTGAGCCCCAAGCGCACCAGCGCGGGCGAGCGCTTCGGCATGTTCGGAAAGTCGCTGGGCCGGCTGCATGCCAAGACCGCGGCCATCGACAAGCGCCGCATCTTCATCGGCTCGATGAACCTCGACCCGCGCTCGGCCAGCCAGAACACCGAGATGGGCGTGGTGGCCGACAGCCCGCAGCTCGCGCGCGAGATGCTGCGCGTGATCAACATCAGCAAGCTGCAGAACTCCTACCGGCTGCGGCTGGCCAAGGGCACGGGCACCCTGGAATGGCTCACGACCGATGGCGAGAAGGAGCTGATCCTGACCGCCGAGCCCGAGTCGGATTTCTTCCAGCGCTTCTACAACATGCTGATCGCCCCGATCGTGCCCGAGATGCTGCTGTAGCCTCGGGGGATGGCGCAGACCTTCACGTCCCTTTCCGCCCCGCAGGTGATGCTGTGGGGGCTGCTGTTCTTCGGCGGCATCTACCTCGGCTTTGGCGCGCTCAATGCCCTGCTGACCCGGCGCGTGCTGCCGGCGCTGGGCATCGGCCGGGTGCTCGACCCGCGGCCGCTGCAGCCCGGGCAACTGCGGCGCGAGCTCACGCAGTCGGGCATCTCGGTGCTGATCTTCGGGCTCGGCATGGTGTTTCCCTGGGGTCTGCTGCAGCTGGGCTGGGCGGGGCTCGATCCCGATGCGGGCTGGCGCCAGGTCGTGGCCGAGATCGTGGTGCTCGCGCTGTGGAACGACGTGCATTTCTGGCTCAACCACCGGCTGCTGCACACGCGCTGGCTGCGGCGCTTCCACGGGCCGCACCACCGTTCCTTCGTGACCACGCCCTGGGCCACCTACAGCTTCCATCCGCTGGAGGCCGCGATGCTCGGCAACGTGATCCTGCTGCCGATGGTGCTGCACGACTTCAGCTTCTGGTCGCTGGCCTCGGTGCCGGTGTTCAGCCTGTTCTTCAACAGCGTCGGGCATTCGAACTACGACTTCTTCCCGCGCGTGTCGTACAGCCACTGGTTCGCGGCCAGCCGGCGCCATCACCTGCACCACGCCTGCCACAACGGCAACTACGGCTTCCAGTTCACCTTCATGGACCGGCTGTTCGGCACCCGCATCGCGGCCGACGCGGCCGAGCCGTTGTTCCGGGGCTTTCGCGACAGGCAGCGCGGCCGTGCGGCCACGCACGATGGCAGGCCGGCCTGAGATGCCGCGGCTGCGTCACTGGCGCGACTGGCAGAGCCTGTTCTATCTGGCGGCCTTGCCGGCGCTCGCCGCCTGGCAATGGGTGCATGGGTTCAGCCTCTGGCTCTATGCGCCGATGCTGTTCCTCACGCTCGGCGTCGGCGTGATCCACCACAACCACGTGCACCTGCGCATGTGGCGCGGCCGGCGCATGAACCGGTTGACCGACTTCTGGATCACGCTGCTGCAGGGCCATCCGACCTTCGTGTTCTGGCCCGCGCACGTGGCGAACCATCACCGCCATCGCCATGGCCCGAAGGACGTGGCGCGCACCTACCGCTTCGGCGGCGACACCAACCACCTGCGCGGCTACCTGCTGCATCCGTTCCAGGCGGTGTGGGTGCTGTTCCCGCTGTTCATCGCGTGGCTGGGGCGGCTGTATCGCCATCGGCGCGGGGCCTGGCGCTACTGCATGGCGCAGTACGCGCTGTGGCTCGCGAGCTGGGCCGTGCTGCTCGCGCTCGACTGGCGCAAGGCGCTGGTGTTCGTGATCCTGCCGCAACTGCACGGCCTGCATTGGCTGCTGGCCACCAACTATCTACAGCATGCGCATGCCGACGGGCGCCGGCCCGAACGAGGGGCGCGCGGCGATACCCCGGGTACCCCGCTGAACTACGCGCGCAATTTCGAGGGCTGGGTCAATCCGCTGCTGTTCAACATCGGGCTCCACACGGCGCACCACGAGAACCCGCATGCCCATTGGTCCGAGCTCACGCATCTGCATCGCACGCATTACCGCGCGCGGGTCGATCCGTCGCTCAACGAGGGCGGGCTGGTGCCGTACATGGCGCGCGTGTTCGTGCTCGGCGCGCTCTGGCCGCGATGGCGCAGCCGACCGCTGATGCCGGGCGATTCCTTCACTTCCTGACACATGCCAGTTCCCTTCCAACGCGTCTACCTCGAAAGCGCCGGCTACTTCATGCCGGGCGACCCCGTGCCCAACGAGCGCATGGACGACTTCATCGCGCCGCTCAACCGGATGTCCGAGCGCATCAAGCGCCGCATCCTGGCCGAGAACGGCATCCGCACGCGCCACTACGCGATCGATGCCGAAGGCGCGACGCGCCACACCAACGCGCAGATGGCGGCCGGCGCGATCCGCGACTGCCTGCGCCGCGGCGGCGCCGAGCTGTCGCGCGTGTCGCTCTTGGCCAGCGGCTCCTCGGGCGGCGACACGCTGATGCCCGGCTTCGCCAACATGATCCAGGGCGAGCTCGCCGCGGCGCCGATGGAGACGCTCGCGGTGCACGGCATCTGCGCGGCCGGCGTGTCGGCGATCCAGGCCGCGGCGCAGGGCATCGAGCTGGGCGCGCACCGTTCGGCGCTTGCGGTGGCCAGCGAGATGCCCTCGCGGCTGTTCAAGCGCTCGCGTTTCGCGGCGCGCGGCTACGAGACCGACTTCGACTCGCACTTCCTGCGCTGGATGCTGTCGGACGGCGCCGGGGCGCTGCTGCTGTCCGATGGCGCGCCCGCGCTGGCCGGCTCGCCGGGCCTGCGGCTGCGCCTGAAGTGGGTGCACCAGCGCTCGTTCTCGGGCGACTACCCGGTCTGCATGCAGCTGGGCCTGACCGAGGACCGCGCGCGCGGCCACCTCGACTTCGCCTCCTGGTCCGAGGCCGAGGCGGCCGGTGCGCTGTCGCTGCGCCAGGACATCCGGCTGCTGCCGCACCTGTTCGACATCGGCATTCACGAGTACGCGGGGCTGGTGCGCAACGGCTGGGTCGATCCGAAGCGCGTCGACCATTTCCTCTGCCACTACTCGTCTGAGAAGTTCATCCCGGTGGTCGAGGACCTGATGGCCAAGGCCGAGCTGTCGATCCCGCGCGAGCGCTGGTGGAGCAACCTCGCCTGGCGCGGCAACACCGGGGCGGCGTCGATCCTGGTGATGCTGGCCGAGTTCCTCCACACCCGCGCGCTGAAGCCCGGCGAGCAGGTCTTCTGCTACGTGCCGGAGTCGGGGCGCTTCATGGCGGCCTACATGCTGTTCGAGGTGGAAGCGGTGGAGGCGTCGCCCGTGACGGTGGCGCCGCGCGCCGCTGCAGCCACGGCCGACGACGAGCTCGTGATCGCGCCGCCGCACGACCCGGCCGCCGCGCCCGAGGGCCTGGGCGCGCTGCTGACCGAGCTGGCCGCGATCTGGCACGACTACCGCTCGCGCGTCTGGCGCACGCCGCTCGTGCGGCAGATCCGCGAGCGCCGCTTCGCCGTGCCCGACTACCTGAACTGGATGGAGCAGTGGGTGCCGCAGGTGCGCGAAGGCAGCCTCTGGATGCGCGAGGGCGCGGCCTCGCTGAGCGAGCCGTACCAGGCGCTGTCGTCGTTGATCGGCGTGCACGCGGGCGAGGAGCAGAACGACTTCCAGATCCTGTTCAGCGACTACCGCAAGGCCGGCGGTACGGTCGAGCGCATCGAGGACCTGCGCCGCAACCCGGGCGGCGAGGCGCTCAACGCCTACCTGCATGCGCTGGCCGCCACGCGCGACCCGATCGGCCTGCTGGGCGCGATCTACATCATCGAGGGCACGGGCCAGCGCATCGTGCCGGCGCTGCTGCCGCTGCTCAAGGCCAGCCTGCGGCTGCCGCCCGATGCCTTCCGCTTCCTCGAATACCACGGCCACAACGACGAGAACCACCTGAACCGCTGGCTGCTCGCGGTCGAGATGGTGATGGCCGTCGAGGGCCAGGCCCGCGCCGCGCGCCAGATCGCCGACACGGCGCGCCACACGGCCGCCCTCTACCTGATGCAGTTCCAGCACATCACCGAGCGGATTTCCCATGCGAACGCCTGAATTCCTGGCCCGCGGGCACGACGAGCGCGACCCCAGCCCCTGGCTGGCGCTCTACCTCGACCAGAGCACGCCGCTGCCCGACGAGGTCAAGGCGGCCTGGCTCGCCGATTCGAGCTCGGGCTCGCGGCAGTACCTGCTGCCATTCCTGCGGCCGATCGCGCGCGCCACCATCGTCCTGATCCAGGTGGTGAAGGTGTTCGTCCCGCGCAACTGGTCGCACTCGCGGCTGCTGCACCGCATCCTGGCCTGGGGGTTGCGGCATTTCGTGTCGCCCGAGGCCAACTGGCTGATCCTGCGGCACTTCCACCTGGGCTCGCAGGTGCTGGCCTTCATCGGGCGCAATTCGCCGGCGCCGGTCGCCACTTCGCCGCTGGAGCCGCCGGACATCGAGGCGCTGAAGGACGACATGTTCCTCAAGCACGACCTCAACCTGTTCAATTTCGTGATCCGGCTGAACCAGGCGCTGCGCGACCGCGGGCTGGCGCTGGGCAAGGCGGAGGCACCCGATTTCTCGATGATCCGGGAGCCCGCGTTGCGGCTGGAAGACATGCCGCGCGGCCGGCTCAACTTCCTGGACCTGCAAAGCGCCATCGAGCTGTTCACGCCGCTCTACCAGCTGATGCTGACCGACAACGACTTCTGGCGCGCCGCCAACTCGCTGCAACTGGATGAAACCATCGGCATCTATGCCGCCACCATCCTCGCGGCGCCCGAGCACCTGATCCTGGTCAACAACAAGCACCCGCTGGTGCCGTTGTCGACCCTGCGGGCCGGGCACCGGTTGGTGATCCATGGCCTCTCGACCGAAATGCTGCACAGCCTGCTGCAGCGCATGAAGGCCGCAAGGCACGGCGAAGGCGGCGAATCCGGCTTCGTCCCGGCCGGGGAAGGGGCTTCGGCCGACACCCCGCCACTTGCATAGGGGTATGCTGTCCCCAGATGCAGACCATGAACACGACCCACACTCCGTCCCCCAAGACCGATCTGTCGGTGACCCATGTGCTGGCCCAGTTGCTCGAGCGGCTGGATCACAGCAAGGTGCCCGTCGGTGCCGAGCAGTACCGCTCGGTGGTCGCGCACCTGGTGCACGAGTTCGAAGACGTCGAATCGGGCGCCGACCTCAGTCGCCTGCTCGATGCCTATCCGGCCGCCGCCGAGGTGTACGAGAACCTCAATTACCAGCACGCCGGCCTGTGCCGCTCCGCGCTCGACGCCTCGCTGGCGGCCGAGACCCGCGCCAGGGAAGCGATTGCGCGCGCCATGCGCCGCCCCGAACCGAAGAAGAAGGAAGAAACCGATGGCCAAGGCTGAGGTGAAGACTGCCGTCCTGGAAGACGGCCTGCGCTACAAGTCGAAGACGCCGGGGTCCCCGTTCCGCGCCTCCGCGTCGTTCAGCGGCGCCACCATGTCGTGCTTCATGTGCGGCAAGCACCGCGTGCGCTCGCAACTGCGCACCCGCCAGGTGCTCGGCAAGTCCCAGACCGTCTGCGCGCCGTCCTGCAAGGCGCTCGACGAGGCGCTGGAAGCCGCCGCGGCCGCGCCGTCGTCGCCCGAATGACGCAACGCCCGCAAGGGCGTTATTCGGCGCGTCTCGTCTAGCACGGCGGGGCGACGCGTTGGCGACATGCCCGTGCGGGGATACCGTCGTCCGGCTTCCAAGTTGGCTGCAATAGTTATACAGTTAGAAACAATTGATGCATGTAATTGCATTGGTATAAAAGTTCTAATTTCAGGCCGACATCAGATGATTTGCAGCAAGGCAATGAATGCTTTTGGCGCAACGCGGCGGTCCGCGCGCGCAAAAGGAAGCTGCCGTGGCTAAACCGCGTCACGTCGTCATGCAGGTGGTCAAGCGGTCCTCGGGCAGCGCGTCGCACCATGTGGAATTCGTGATGGACGACAACTTCGCCGAGCGCCTGCGGCAGTTGCGTTCGCTGGTGCCGCCGCTGGGCAGCCTCAACAAGCAGCGCGACCTGGTCATCGACAAGGTGCGGGTGCGGCTGCCCAACGCCATCTGGCGCTCGGGCCATGGCACCGACAGCAGCGTGGACGGTTCCTGCATCGTGATCGCGGCCGAGGGCTCGTTCAACTGCGGCGGCAAGGACCGCCTGACGCGCGAGAAGCTGGTGACCTACAACTTCTCGATCGCGCGCCTGGTCGAGCTGCACGGCGAGCGCCCCGAGGGCGAGACCTTCTACATCCGCGACGGCACCTTCGCCAACGACGAGCCGGCCGAGTCGCCGGCCGGCCGCTGGGTGGCCTCGATGCATGAGCTCGAGGCCGTGATGCGCGTGCCCGATGCGCCCTCGGACTTCGACACCCTGCACGAGGTGCCGCTGCGCGTCGATCCGCAGCAACAGGCGAGCGGCACAGTGCCGCAGCACCGCACCAGCTTCTTCTGAAGGGCCGCGCTCAGGCCGCGGTGGCTTCCGGCTGCGCCGCGGCCGCGCCGACCGGCACGTAGGCCGCGCGGTTGTCCACGAGCCAGCGCTCCGACAGGCTGCTGTCCTGCTGGGTGGGATGGAAATCGGCGCGCAGGTAGCGGCGCCACATCGCGTAGTTGCCGCGCAGCAGCCCGTCGCGCGCGAGCAGGATGCGCGCGGCGCTCTTCCAGGTCGACCACTTCCACAGCTGCTTCTCGTGCCGCAGGTTGGCCAGCGTCTGGTGCATCAGGTCGCCGAGGAACATCAGCGTGACGCGGCGGAACCAGCGCGTGCGCCATTCGTCGGAGCCGCCCGCGGCCCGGTAGACGTCGAAGGCCACGCTCTTGTGCTCGAGCTCCTCGGCGCTGTGCCACAGCCACATCGTGCGCAGCCGCGGCTCGGCGCCGTCGAGGATCTGCGGATGCGCGAGCAGCCACTCGGCGAACATGGCCGTGAAATGCTCGGTGGCGGCCGTCACCGCGAGCGCATGGCGCGGGTCGGCGCCTTCCATCAGCGACAGCCGCTTGCTCGCGCGCTCGGTCCAGCGGTCGACCAGGCCCTGCTTCTCGAGGTGGGCGTTGAACAGCGAATGGATGCGCCGGTGCGTCGCCTCCTGGCCGATGAAGCCGCGCACCTCGGCGCGGTACTTGTCCTGCGTCTCGGGCGGCAGGGTGGCGACGGCGTCGCGCACCGCGTCGATGAAGAACTGCTCGCCGAAGGGAAAACTCATCGACAGGGCGTTGAAGAAGGCGGTGGAGAATGCATCGCCGCCGCACCAGTCGCGGGCAAACGGGGCCTGGAGGTCGATCAGAAGGCGGCGGACGACGAGTTCGGTGCTCATGAAGACAATCCTCGTGAATCGGAATGGTGGTGGCAAGGGGTGTGGTACAGATGCGTACCGTAATGCCTGCATGGTGCCTCCGGGTGCTTGGTACTGTCAAGTACCAGCGCGTAGGAAAATGTTCCGTTCATGAGTGCCGTCACCGACAACACCTCCCAGACTCCGGCCGAATCGCGCAACGAGCACTACCACCGGCTGCTCGAGGGCATGGCCCGCGCGGTGGCCGCCAAGGGCTACGCCGACACCACCATTGCCGACATCGTGCGCGAGGCCGCGGTGTCGCGCCGCACCTTCTACGAGCATTTCGCGACCAAGACCGAATGCCTGATCGCGCTCTACGAGGCGGCCAGCCACCTGGCGCTGCAGGCGGTCAGCGAGGCCTTCGACCCGGTGCAGCCCTGGCATGCCCAGGTGGAGCGCGCGATCACGGCCTATTTCGACTATCTGGCGCAGGACCCGGTGCTGCTGCGCACGCTGTTCGTCGAGATCCTGGGCCTGGGCATGCCTGGGCTGGTGGCGCGGCGACGGGTCAACGACGAGATCGCGAACTTCATCCAGGCCGCGATCAACAGCAGCGGCACGACCGGCCCGGGCCCGCAGGCGCACCTGACGAGCGAGATGGCGATGACGGTGGTCGGCGGCATCAACGAGCTGGTGCTGCAGGCCATCGAGCAGGAGCGCGCGGGCGACCTGCGCGAGCTGGTCGCGCCGGCCACGCGGCTGGTGCGCGCGGTGGCGGCGGAGAGCCAGCGCTAGGCTGCGGCCCTGCGCCGCGGCGTCGCCGCGAGCCACAGCGTCAGCAGGCCGGCCAGCAGCAGGGCCAGCAGCACGCCCAGGTGCGGCAGCACGTCGTGCAGCGGCGCGCCCATCTGGTTGAGCCGCAGCGAGGCCTGGATGCCGGCCGTGCTCGGGAACAGCCAGCGCAGGGCCTGCAGCGGGGCGGGCAGGGCCTCGACCGGCCACGAGAAGCCCGAGAGAAAAGCCATCGGCAGGGCCGTGAACAGCAACACCTGCAGCGCCCGTTCGCGGTCGCGGAACCAGCAGCCCAGCAGCAGGCCCAGCGTGCAGATCGCGGGCACGTAGAAGGCCAGCAGCATCAGCGCGCCGAAGGGGTTGCCGCCGCGCGGGTAGTCCTGCAGGAAGAACACCCAGCCGAAATAGAAAATCCCGCTGAGCACGCCGAAGCCCGACAGCGCCGCCAGCCGGCCCAGCCAGGCGCTCATCGAGGCGCGCAGCCGCCGCGCCTCGGCCCAGGTGCCGGCCAGCATGGCGGTGCCCATCAGCAGCGTCTGCTGCAGGATCAGCAGCGCCACTGCCGGCACCACGTAGCTGCCGTAGCCCTCGGTGGGATTGAACAGCGCCACCAGTTGCGTGACCAGCGGGCTGCGGCTGCGCGCCGCCTGCACGGCGCTCTGGCCGCCGGCCTGCAGCTTGCGGATCTCGACCCCGGCCGAGACCGTGCCCACCGCTTCCGAGAAGCCGTAGAGCACCGCCTTGTTGAGCAGCGCATAGGCGCCGTTGCCCTCGATGCTCACCACCGCCGGCAGTCCGCGCAGCACGCTGCGCTTGAGGTCGGCCGGCAGCAATGCATAGCCCTCGATCTCGCCGCGCCACAGGGCCTGCTGCGCCTCGTGCACATCGGCCGTGACCAGGCGCACGTCCAGCCGCGGATTGGCCATCGCGAAGCGCGCGATCTGGCGCGACAGACCGGTGTGGTCCTGGTCGACCACCGCCACCGGTACCCGGGTCACGGCCTGCGTGCCATAGGGCCAGGGGTAGAAGAAGCCGTAGATGATCGGCGCCAGCAGCATGATCAGCAGCACGCCCTTGTCGCGCAGCACGGCCAGCGCGGTGTCGCTCCAGGCGGCGCCGAAGCGGGCGAGGGCGCGGTGGTGGTCCATCAGCGGCCGCCCCACGAATCGGGCGCGCGCGCCGCGCGGCCCAGCGCGGTGGCCGTCGCGGCCAGCAGCACGGCGGTGCCGACCACCATCCACAGCGGCGTCGCGGCCGAATAGGCCAGCGGCGCGCCCATCTGCAGCTGCTCCATCTGCACGCGGACGTAGTGGGTGTAGGGCAGCAGCGCGGCCCACAGCTGCGCCA
The DNA here is from genome assembly GCF_025376855.1 of Variovorax endophyticus. Classification (NCBI taxonomy): domain Bacteria; kingdom Pseudomonadati; phylum Pseudomonadota; class Betaproteobacteria; order Burkholderiales; family Comamonadaceae; genus Variovorax; species Variovorax endophyticus. The sequence goes on along the minus strand of NZ_JAHUTH010000024.1, from coordinate 67,724 downwards.
GCGCGGGCATGGCCACCAGCGGGAAACCCACGCCGCCGAACGCGAAGGCCGGCGCGGTGATGAAGCCGGTGGCCGACAGCGCGGTGCGCAGCGAGCGCGTGAGCGCCGCGACGAAGCCGCCGAGCGCGATCGACAGCGCGAGGAACACCACCAGCGCGAACAGCGTCCAGCCGAGCGAGCCCACCGGATGCCAGCCACGCCCGGTCGTGATCCACAGCATGGCGGTGATGCCGACCAGCGACAGGCTCGCGAACGGCAGCGCGAGCTTGCCCGCGAGTGCGGCCAGCGCCTCGTGCCAGCGCGGCGCGGCGCCGAGCCAGCCGCCGATGCTGCGGTCGCGCAGCTCGCGGCCCACGGCCCAGGCGCCGGCGGTCATCGCGAGGATGTGCAGCAGCGCCGGGATCAGCGCGGCGCCGAGGAACTGCTCGTAGTCGCCCGAGGTGTTGAAGAGCGCGACGGTGCCGGCCTTCAGCGGCTCCATGGTCGCGCGCGCGGCGATCATCGATTCGCCACGCTTGTTGCGCACCGCGAGCTCGACCCCGCCCGAGACCGTGGCGACCACCGTGCGCACGTCGCGCTGGATCAGGCTCGAATGCGTGCCGAGCTGGGCGTTGTGCAGCAGCACGACCTGGCCTGCTCGGCCCTGCTTGACCTCGCGGTTGAGATCGCGCGGCAGCTGCACCGCGGCATCGACCGCGCCGCTGGTGAGCGCGCGCGCCATCGCGCCTTCGTCGTCGAAGCGCTGCACCACGCGCAGGCCCGGCGTGGCATCGAGGAAGCGCACGATCTGGCGCGACAGCGCCGAGCGGTCCTGGTCGAGCACGCCGATCGGCAAGCGCTCGGGCAGGCCGGCCGAGAAGATCCACCAGATCAGGAGTACCGCGAGCAGCGGCACCCAGGTGATCATTGCCAGGTCCCAGGGCCGCGCGCGCAGCAGCGCGAACTCGCGCCGTGCGCTGGCGGTGGAGAAGCCGCGAAGGCTCATGTGCTAGTCGACCAGCACGCTCATGCCAGGCCGCGCGCCCTCGATCGGCTGCAGCGGCCGCGCACGGACCTCGAAGGTGCGCACGTCGAAGCCGGCGCCGCCGCGGGTGGCGCGCCAGGTCGCGAAGTCGGGCAGCACGCCGCTGTAGTAGACCCTGAAGCGCGCCGTGCGCCGGTCCTCGGCCAGCGCGGGCAGGCGGGCTTCGAACTCGCTGCCCATCGCGAAGCGCGGCAGCCGGTCCTCGCGCACGTTGAGCACCACCCACTGGTCGGCCAGGTCGACCACCGTGACCACCGCCACGCCCTGCGGCGAGAGTTCGCCGACCTTGGCGAGCACCTTGGCCACCTCGCCGGCGACCGGGCTGCGCAGCTCGGTCTCGGCCTTGGCGGCTTCCGCTTCCGCGACCACGCCGGCGACCTGGCGCGCCTGCGCGCTGGCCGCGGCCTGGTCCTCGGGACGCGCGCCGGCGCGCGCCATGTCGTACTGCGCCCTGGCGGCGATCGCCGCGTCGCGCGAGGCCTTCCAGTTGGCCTCGGCCTCGTCGCGCTTCTGGTCGGCCACCAGGCCTTCGCGCGCGAGGCCGTCGACGCGACGGAACGAGGTCTGCGCGAGCTGGGCCGCGGTCTCGGCGCGCTGCCATTGCATGCGCGCCATCTCGATCTCCTGCGGCCGTGCACCGTTCTGCGCCTTCTGGGCCACGGCCTGCGCGGCCTGCTCGGCGGCGGTGGCCTGCGCGAGCTTGGCGCGCACCTCGGGGCTGTCCATGCGCACCAGCACCGCGCCGGCCTGGATGCGGTCGCCTTCCTTCACCAGCACCTCGGCCACGCGCGCCGTCACCTTGCCGGCCACGTCGGTCTCGCGCGCCTCCATCTGGCCCTGGAACACCTCGGGCGCGGGCCGCGAGGCGCGCCAGAAGCCCCAGGCCAGCAGCGCCAGCACGAGCAGCGCGGCCAGGATCGCGATCAGTTTGCGGGTCTTGGCACTCATCATTCAGTTCACCTTCACGTCGGCACGCGCGATGTAGTCGGAAAAGCGGTCGGACAAGCCCGCGCTCTCGAGAAGCTGGGCCAGCGCCTGCACGTACTCGTTGGCGGCCTGTGCGCGCTCGGTCAGCACCTTGGCCTGGTTGGTCTCGGCGTCGATCAGGTCGAGCGTGGTGCTGGTGCCTTCGCGCAGGCCCGAGGTGCGCAGCTTCAGCACCTCGCGCGCCAGTTCCACCGAAGCCTGCATCTCGAGGTACTGGCGGCGCGCGTTGTCGAGCGCGCGCCAGTTGCGTTCCACCAGCAGCGAGATGTCGCTGCGCGCCTGCGCGCCGGTGCGTTCGGCCTGCTCGACCTGCTTTTGCGACGCGGCCGAGAGCGCATCGCGGTCGACCGAGTCGTACAGGGTCCAGCGCACACCCAGGCCCGCGACCCAGTCGGCATTGCTGCTCTTGAGCTGGCGCGTGCCGAAGGCGATCACCTGCGGGCGGCGCAGCGCTTCCTCGCCCTCGTGCAATTGCTCGGCCTGCAATTTCTTGGCCGCGACCTTCTCGAGGCCCGGGTGGCGGTTGAGCGCCGAATCGATGAACCAGCCCAGCGGCTCGACCGGCGCGCTGATCACGAACAGCGGCGTCTGCGGCGCCACGCGGCCCTCGGCGCGCACCGTGCGCGCCAGTGCCACGGCCGCGAGCGCGGCGTCGTTCTCGGCCTTGCGTGCGTTGCGGCGCGCCTCCTCGTAGGCCGCGCCGGCCTGCAGCCGTTCGACGCGCGAGATCACGCCGGCCGCGAGCATCTTCTGCGCCGCCGCGTCGTGTTGCGCGATGGTGCGCTCGGCCTGCGCGCGCAACTGCGCCGCGCGCTGCGCGAGCTGGGCGCCGAAGTAGCGCTGCACCAGCAGCGTGTCGACCTCGTGGCTCGCCTGTTCGGCATCGGCCTCGGCCTCGCGTGTCTGCGCCGAGACGAAGCCGCGCACCGCATCGGTGGCGCCGCCCAGGTAGATCGGCCAGACCGCCGACACCGAGGCGTTGGAGCCGGTGTCGTGCCGGTTCAGGGTGTAGCTGTTGGGCAGTTGCGGTATCGGCACGCGCGCGATGAAGCTCTGGATCGAGGGCGGCAGCGCCTGCCCGATCTGGCCGAGCTTCTGATTGAGCGGATCGAGGTCGAGGTTCAGGTTGGCGTTGTACGCATAGGCCAGGCCCGACACGCTGACCACCGGGCCGCCCAGCCGCTTGAGGCCATCGCTCTGCAACTGCTTGGCCTCGACCGCGGCGCGCGCGGCGGCCAGCTTGTCGGAGCGGTCGAGCATGCGCGCGCGCGCGGCATCGAAGCTCAGGGCAGTGACGTCGTCGGCTGGCGAAGGCGCCTGTGCGAAGGCCGTGCCGCCGGTGGCCGCGAGCAGCAGCGGCGCCAGGGCCTGGAGGAGGGCGTTGCGAAGGTGAAGGTGTGTCATCGGATTCGAAATGCCTGGCGCGCAAGCGTAGCGGGCCGGCGCGGCCCGGTCACGCGAAACGTGGCGCGCGCACCTCGCTTCGATGGCGTGCGTTTTCCGGCGCGCAAGAAAAACGGGGCGACGCCGATGCAGCGTCGCCCCGTGCGGAATGGCGTTTCAGTCGGGCGCCAGCCTCAGGACTTCACCTTCACCTCGACGCGCCGCGCCTCGCCCGCGGGGCCGTCGGCCTGGGTCTGCTCGGGCTTGGCGAGCTCGATCTTGTCCTCGGGCGCGCCCGCGGCCTTGAGCGCATCGCCGACCGCCATCGCGCGCTGCTTGGCGAGCTCGGCGTTCTTCGCGGCGTCGCCGGTTGCGTCGTGGTAGCCGCTCACCAGCACCGTGTTGCCGCTCTGCACCGCCTTGATCACGTCGGCCAGTGCTTCCCTGGCATTGGGCGCGACCTCGGCGCTGCCGGTGGCGAAGTAGAACTTGACCACGCCGTTCTCGACCTTGACCGCGGCGGCTTCGGCCGCGGTCACCGCGCCCGAGGCCACGGCACCGGCCGGGGTGCTGACCGCGGCCGGGGCCATGGCGGCGACCGGTGCCGGGGGCGGCACGGCGGCCGTCGCATCGCCGGCATGGAACTTCACCACCAGCGGCACGATGAGCAGGGCCACGATGTTGATGATCTTGATCAGCGGGTTCACGGCCGGGCCGGCCGTGTCCTTGTAGGGGTCGCCCACGGTGTCGCCGGTGACGGCGGCCTTGTGCGTGTCGCTGCCCTTGCCGCCGAAGTGGCCGTCCTCGATGTACTTCTTGGCGTTGTCCCAGGCACCGCCGCCGGTGCACATGGAGATGGCGACGAACAGGCCCGTGACGATGGTGCCCATCAACAGGCCGCCGAGCGCCTTCGGTCCGAGCAGCAGGCCGACCACGATCGGCACCAGCACCGGCAGCAGCGAGGGGATCATCATCTCCTTGATGGCCGCGCCGGTCAGCATGCCCACGGCCTTGCCGTACTCGGGCTTGGCGGTGCCTTCCATGATGCCGGGGATGTCGCGGAACTGCCGGCGCACTTCCTCGACCACCGAGCCCGCCGCGCGGCCCACGGCCTCCATCGCCATGGCGCCGAACAGGTAGGGGATCAGGCCGCCGATGAACAGGCCGACGATCACCATCGGGTCGCTGAGGTTGAAGCTGATGTTCAGGCCGAAGCTCTCGAGCTTGTGCGTGTAGTCGGCGAACAGCACCAGCGCCGCGAGGCCGGCCGAACCGATGGCATAGCCCTTGGTCACGGCCTTGGTGGTGTTGCCCACCGCGTCCAGCGGGTCGGTGATGTCGCGCACGCTCGCGGGCAACTCGCTCATCTCGGCGATGCCGCCGGCGTTGTCGGTGATCGGACCGTAGGCGTCCAGCGCCACCACGATGCCGGCCATGCTGAGCATGGAGGTCGCGGCCACCGCGATGCCGAACAGGCCGGCCAGCGCGTACGAGGCCAGGATGGCGACGCACACGAAGATCACCGGCCAGGCCGTCGAGCGCATCGACACGCCGAGGCCCGCGATGATGTTGGTGCCGTGGCCCGTGGTCGAGGCCTGCGCGATGTGCTGCACCGGCTTGTATTGCGTGCCCGTGTAGTACTCGGTGATCCACACCAGCGCCGCCGTCAGCGCCAGGCCCACGAAGCAGGCGCCGAACAGCTTGAGCTGGCTGCCGCCGGCGCCGAGCGCGTTGTCGGGGATGAGCCAGCTGGTGACGAACCAGAAAGCGATCAGCGACAGGATGCCCGCCACCGCCAGGCCCTTGTAGAGCGCCGGCATCACGTTGGTCATGCCCGGCGAGGCCTTGACGAAGAAGCAGCCGATGATCGACGCGACGATCGATACGCCGCCCAGCGCCAGCGGATAGAGCACCGCGTTGACCGGCGCCGCCGTGACCATCAGCGCGCCGAGCACCATGGTCGCGATCAGCGTCACCGCGTAGGTCTCGAACAGGTCGGCCGCCATGCCGGCGCAGTCGCCGACGTTGTCGCCCACGTTGTCGGCGATCACCGCGGGGTTGCGCGGATCGTCCTCGGGGATGCCGGCCTCGACCTTGCCCACCAGGTCGGCGCCGACGTCAGCGCCCTTGGTGAAGATGCCGCCACCGAGGCGCGCGAAGATCGAGATCAGCGAGGAGCCGAAGGCGAAGCCGATCAGCGGATTGAGCAGCGCCGCCAGCGCATGGTTGCCGCTCGGCAGGCCCCTGGAGGCCAGGAACCAGTAGAAGATCGAGACGCCCAGCAGGCCCAGCCCGACCACCAGCATGCCGGTGATGGCGCCGCCGCGGAAGGCCACGTCGAGCGCCGGGCCGATGCCTTGGGTGGCGGCCTGCGCGGTGCGCACGTTGGCGCGCACCGAGACGTTCATGCCGATGAAGCCGCAGGCGCCCGAGAGCACCGCGCCGACCACGAAGCCGACCGCGGTCGTGAGGTCGAGGAACAGGGCAATCAGGATCGCGAGCACCACGCCCACGATGGCGATGGTGCGGTACTGCTTGGCCAGGTAGGCCGCCGCGCCCTGCTGGATCGCCGCCGCGATCTCCTGCATGCGCGCGTTGCCCGCGTCCTTGGCGAGGATCCAACTTCGGGCCCAGATGCCGTAGGCCACGGCCACGAGGCCGCAGACGATGGCGAGGATGAGAGGGGTGTTGCCATTCATGCGTTGCTTCTCCATTCGTTCGTTGTGACGTGGAGACGGAAAGCGCGAGGATCCGTTGCGTGCAACGCGCGGGAGTCGAGATTTCCGCCGCGTTGCTTCCTCGAAGCTCGCTGCATCCCGGGGAGCCGGGGTGCGGAGCCGATTGGCCAACGGCTGCAATTTACAGGCAAAAACGAAATCGCGTGCGACGGGTCCATGACACGGAAAGTAAACTTCGGGTTTGTCCGCATCCCTCTCATACTTTTCAACTACTCGATAACGACATGGCCTTCGACAAAGTTTCCCCCGGCAAGAACGTTCCCGACGACTTCAACGTCGTGATCGAAATCCCGATGAACGCCGACCCGATCAAGTACGAGGTCGACAAGGAATCGGGCGCGATCTTCGTCGACCGCTTCATGACCACGGCCATGTACTACCCGGCCAACTACGGCTACGTGCCGCAGACCCTGTCGGGCGACGGCGACCCGGTCGACGTGCTGGTGATCGCGCCGTACCCGCTGCTGCCGGGCGTGGTCGTGCCCTGCCGCCCGCTGGGCATCCTGATGATGGAAGACGAAGCCGGCGTGGACGGCAAGGTGCTGGCCGTGCCGACCGACAAGGTGCTGCCGATCTACAGCCACTGGAAATCGGTGGACGACGTGAACCCGATGCGCCTGAAGGCCATCAGCCACTTCTTCGAGCACTACAAGGACCTCGAGGCCGGCAAGTGGGTCAAGGTGCTGGGCTGGGAAGGCATCGACGCCGCCCGCAAGGAAATCCTCGACGGCATCGCCGCGTACAAGAAGTGATGCGATAGGCGCGTGTCGGTCGCTCCGGGGCAGTCACTCCTGCTCGAACGGCGACCGGCGCGCATCGCGCACGAAGGTGCCGGCCGTCGACGGGCTCGCGCATTCCGCGGCGCCCGCGGGCGTGTCGGTCACCACGATGCGGTCGGTGCCGAATTGCAGGGTGCGGGTGCAACGCCCGCCGAACGGCACCACCAGCCGCTGCCGCTCGTCGAGCCGGCCACGGCCTTGCAGCAGCATGTTGCCGCGCGCATCGGGGCAGATGTAGAGCTCGATGTCGAGCCCGCCGTCGTCCGATGGCGTCACGTCCAGGAAGCGCCCGTCTTTCGGACAGCGGCCCTCCACGTAGCGGCCGGTCCAGTGCAGCAGCGGCTCCACCAGGTAGCGGATGCGCCGCTCGTAGTCCTCCCGCAGGCATTTCACGTCGGCCTTGCAGTGCCGGTTGCGCACCGCGAGCCAGTCGCGCTGGTCGCGCTTCAGATAGGCGGCCCATTGGCCGGCGTCCGGTGTCGCAAGCTGCTTGCGATAGAGGTCGGCCATGCTCTCGTCCTGCAGCGAGAGCGCTGGCGTGGCGCAGATGGTCTTCTCGGTGGGGTTCGAGGCCTTGGCGCAGTCGAAGCTGGCGGCATGGGCCGGGACGCAGGCGAGGGCCGCGAGGCCCAGGGCCAGCGCCCAGGGGAAGAGGGGGCGGATCGATGCGGGCATGCGGTGCTCTCCTGCGCGCCGGGCTTGCGCGATGGCCGCATGCTCGTTCCCGCGCCGGCCGCTGTCGATCTGCCGAACGGCAGGGCCGGCTATGCCCTTGGTCGGAGCCTCGGGCTCGACCTCAGCCGCGGGCCGCGTCGCCGGCCAGCCGCATCCATTCGCGGTTGACCGAGCGGGCGTGCGAGTTCCAGTGGCGCGCGGCCTGCTGGAGCTCGTCCCACTGGCGCTGCGCGGCGGCGCCGTCGCCCTGCTGCGCGAGCCAGGCCACGTAGCGCGCCCGCGCCTCGACGGTGTTGTAGAGGCTCAGGGTCGATTCGAAAGCCTGGCGCGCCTCGTCGTTGCGGCCCTCGGCGGCCAGGGCGCGGGCCACCAGCAGCGCGACCTCGTCCTTGCGGTAGTCGTCGCGGGTCGAGCGCAGGCTTTGCAGCGCCTGCATCGCTTCGCCACCCGCGCCGGGACCGCCCGCGGCCAGCAGCGCGCTCGCGAGGCCGAACTGAAGTTCGGGATCGGAGGCCAGCGGGCCCTTGAGCGCATCGCGGTAGTGCCCGACCGCCTCGCCGGCCTGGCCGCGGTCGAGCGCGGCCTTGGCGAGGCGCAGCTTGTTCTGCGCCGTGGGCGCGAGGTCGTAGGCCTGCTCGGCCGCGCGGTATTCGCGCTCGGGATCGATGAAGCCGATGGCCGCGCTCGCGACCTTGCCCGCGGTGCGCTGCATGCGCGAGGCGGGCAGGTACTCGACCACGAAGTAGACGATGCTGCCCAGCAGCGGAAAGCTGAACAGGATCAACAGCCAGTACATCTGCTTGCTGTGGCGCATCGCGTGCACCGCGAAGAACAGCGCGATCAGGATGTGCAGACCCAGGCCGACGAATGGCATGACTTTTTCCCCTTGTTGTTGGCGATCTGCCGGGGTTTATAGCAGCCGTGTTTGGCCGTGGCCTGACGCGGGCCCGCCGTCGCTTTCAGGCGGCCTTGAACGGGCTGCGCTCGCCCAGGTGGTCCATGTAGTTCTCGATGCCTTCGCCCTCGCGCTCGAGGAAGCGCTCGACCGCGTCGGCGAAGGCCGGATGCGCGAGCCAGTGGGCGCTGGTGGTCTTCACGGGCATCAGGGCGCGCGCCATCTTGTGCTCGCCCTGCGCACCGCCCTCGAAGCGCTGCACGCCGTGCGCGATGCACCAGGCCAGCGGCTGGTAGTAGCAGGCCTCGAAGTGCAGGCAGTCGACGCGCTCGACCGCGCCCCAGTAGCGACCGTAGGCCACGAGCGGCCGGCCGGTGCCATCGTCGGTGGCCAGCGCGATCAGGCTGGCGGCGATCGGCTTGCCCTCGCGCTCGGCGACGAACAGCAGCCAGGCCTCGGGCAGCGTGTCGGCCATGCGATGGAAGAAGTCGCGTGTGAGGTAGGGCGGGTTGCCGTGCTCGCGGTAGGTGCGCGCGTAGCAGCGGTAGAAGAAGTCCCAGTCGGCGCGCGTGATGTCGGCCCCGCGCGACCAGCGGAAGCTCACGCCGGCATCGGCGACCTTGCGGCGCTCCTGGCGGATCTTCTTGCGCTTGTCGTGCGCGAGGCTCGCGAGGAAAGCCTCGAAGTCCGCGTAGCCGGGCGCCGGGTTCTGCCAATGGAACTGCACCGTGTGCCGCAGCATCAGCCCGGCCTCGGTGCAGGCCTCGATGTCGGCCTCGGCACCGAACAGCAGGTGCAGCGACGAGAGCTCGCTCTCCTTGCACCAGGCCACCAGCGCCTGGGCCAGCAGCGCGCGGCCGGCCGCGTCGCGCGCGAGCAGGCGCGCGCCGGGCACGGGCGTGAACGGCACCGCGACCGTCGCCTTCGGGTAGTAGGCCAGGCCGTGCTGCTGGTAGGCGTTGGCCCAGGCCCAGTCGAACACGTACTCGCCATAGGAATGGTCCTTGACGTAGACCGGGCAGGCGGCCTCGAGTGTGTCGCCGCGCCAGAGGGTGAAGAACTGGGCCGTCCATCCGCTCTCGGGCGTGGCGCTGCCGCTCTCGTGCAGCGCGGCCAGGTACTCGTGGCGCATGAAGGGCGAGGGTTCGGCCTGCGCGGCGAGCAGCGCGTTCCAGGCCTGCGGGCTCACGTCCGACGGCGACGCGACAACCCGAATGACATAATCGTTCAAGCCTGTTTCTTCCTTCCGTATGACGCTCAAGCTCGCCATCGCGCAACTCAATTTCGTGGTGGGCGATCTCCCCGGCAATGCCCGAAAAATCGTGGCGGCCGCGCGCGAGGCCCATGCCCAGGGCGCTCGCCTTCTGCTGACGCCCGAACTCTCGATCGCCGGCTACGCGGCCGAGGACCTGTTCCTGCGGCCGGCCTTCACCGAAGCTTGCGATGATGCCGTGAAAGGCATCGCCGCCGCTCTGGCCGACCTCAAAGACATGGTCGTGGTGGTGGGGCATCCGAGCGGCGGCAGCCTGCGCGGGCGCTCCGTGTCGGTGCAGTTGCGCCACAACGCGGCCAGCGTGCTCAAGGAAGGCCGCATCCTCCAGACCTACGCCAAGCGCGAGCTGCCCAACTACCAGGTGTTCGACGAGCGCCGCTACTTCGCGCCGGGGCAGGGCACCTGCGTGTTCGAGGCCGGCGGCGTGTCGGTCGGCCTGCTGATCTGCGAGGACGCCTGGTTCGACGCGCCGGCCGAGCTGGCACGCGCCGCCGGCGCCGAGGTGCTGGCCGTCATCAATGCCTCGCCCTACCACGTGGGCAAGGAGGGCGAGCGCGTGGCGCGCATGGCCGATCGCGCGCGCGCCGTGGGGCTGCCGCTGGTCTATGCCCACCTCGTGGGCGGGCAGGACGAGGTGGTGTTCGACGGCGCCTCGTTCGCGCTGCAGGCCGATGGCGCGCTCGCCATACAGGCGCCGGGCTTCGAGGAGAAGCTGGTGCTGGCCGAGCTCGAGCGTGCACCGTCGCAGGGCGTGCGCTTCCTGGCCGAGCCCATCGCCGCGCCGCGCGACGCCGAGGCCCAGCTCTGGGATGCGCTGGTGCTCGGCGTGCGCGACTACGTCGGCAAGAACGGTTTTCCGGGCGCGATCCTCGGGTTGTCGGGTGGCATCGACTCGGCGCTGGTGCTCGCGATCGCGGTCGACGCGCTCGGCAAGGACAAGGTGCGCGCGGTGATGATGCCCTCGCCCTACACGGCCGACATCAGCTGGATCGATGCGCGCGACATGGCGGGGCGCCTGGGCGTGCGCTACGACGAGATCTCGATCCGGCCCACCTTCGAGGCGTTCAAGGCGGCGCTGGCCCCCGATTTCGCGGGCCGGCCCGAGGACACGGCCGAAGAGAACATCCAGGCCCGCATCCGCGGCACGCTGCTGATGGGGTTGTCGAACAAGTTCGGCTCGATCGTTCTCACCACGGGCAACAAGAGCGAGATGGCCACCGGCTACTGCACGCTCTACGGCGACATGGCGGGCGGCTTCGCGGTCATCAAGGACCTGTTGAAGACGACCGTGTTCGCGCTCGCGCGCTGGCGCAATGCCCACGATCCCTATGGCACCGGCACGGAGCCGATCCCCGAGCGCATCATCACGCGGCCCCCGAGCGCCGAGCTGCGGCCCGACCAGACCGACCAGGACAGCCTGCCGCCCTACGACATCCTCGACGCGATCCTGGCACGCTACATGCAGGACGACGAGGGCATCGACGAGATCATTGCCGCGGGCTACGACCGCGCGGTGGTCGAGCGGGTGGCACGGCTCATCAAGATCAACGAATACAAGCGGCGCCAGGCGCCGGTAGGCATCCGGGTGACGCACCGCAGTTTTGGCAAGGATTGGCGTTACCCTATCACCAGCAAATTCAACGAAACCGCCGGAGCACGCAAACCATGAAGCAGATCACCGCCATCGTCAAACCCTTCAAGCTCGAGGACGTACGCGAGGCCCTGGCCGAAGTGGGCGTCACCGGACTCACCGTGACCGAGGTCAAGGGCTTCGGCCGCCAGAAGGGCCACACCGAGCTGTACCGCGGCGCCGAGTACGTGGTCGACTTCCTGCCGAAGATGAAGGTCGAGGTCGTCGTCAACGAGGGCGACGTCGAGCGCTGCATCGAGGCCATCGTGAACTCGGCGCGCACCGGCAAGATCGGCGACGGCAAGATCTTCGTCACGGCCGTCGAGCGCATCGTGCGCATCCGTACCGGCGAAGAGAACGAGAACGCGGTCTGAGCTGAACCGCAGGGGCCGGCGCTCGCCGGCCTTTCACAAGAGGTTCAGAGGTTCTCGGCCAGCCGGTCGTCGCGCGGATGGCGCGGCACCTCGGCGCGCAGCGCCGCGAGCAGCGGCTCGGCCTCGGTGCCGGTGCGCACCAGGCTCATCTGCCAGTCGCCCATCAGGCCGTCGCGCACGCTCTGGGCAAGGAATTCCAGCAGCTTGTCGTAGTAGCCCGCGCTGTTGAGGATGCCGACCGGCTTGTCGTGGTAGCCGAGCTGGCGCCAGGTCCAGATCTCGAACAGCTCCTCGAAGGTGCCGATGCCGCCGGCCATGGCCAGGAAGGCGTCGGCGCGCTCGCCCATCATCGCCTTGCGCTCGTGCATGGTGTCGACCACGTGCAGCTCGTCGCACAGCGGGTTGGCCAGTTCCTTGTCGACCAGCGCCTTGGGGATGATGCCGACCACGCGTCCGCCCGCGGCGCGCGTGGCCTCGGCCACCGTGCCCATCAGGCCGGTGCGGCCGCCGCCGTAGACCAGCTGGCCACGCTGCTGGCCGATCCAGCGGCCGACCGCCGTGGCGGCTTCTGTGAACTCGGGACGCTCGCCGGGGCGCGAGCCGCAATACACGCAAATCGAAAATTCAGGGGTCATCCCCCGATCATGCCTCGCGCGGCGGGCCCGCTCATGACACGAAGCGCGTCCACAGGGCTGCCGCCCAGATGCAGGTGCACAGCGATAGCGACAGCAGCACCGCGGCGCTGCCCATGTCCTTGGCGCGCTTGGAGAGGTCGTGCCATTCGGGGCCGATGCGGTCGATGGCCGCTTCCACGGCCGTGTTGAGCAGTTCGACGATCATCACCAGCACCGCGCTGCCTGCCAGCAGGGCGATCTCGACCCAGCTGCGGCCGAGCCAGAAGGCGGCGGGGATCATGACCATCGACAGGATGGCTTCCTGCCGGAAGGCCGGCTCGCCCCAGCCGGCGCGCAGGCCATGCAGCGAGATCAGCGTGGCGTGCCAGACGCGATCGAAGCCCTTGCGGGCCTTCTGCGGATTGACGGCGGGATCGGGAAGTTCGGGCAGGGCGCTCATCGGCGGCTCATGGGCTTGGAGGTGACGAGCCGGGTGCCGGCCCAGGCGTCGTGCCAGAACTGGCGTTGCGGATGGAAGCGCGCCAGCAGGGCCCAGATGGCCACCCAGCCGAAGACGAGCACCGTGACTTCGGGGCCCGACAGCTTGAAGGGCGCGATGGCGGCGAGCGGCGGCAGGAACCAGATCCAGCTCAGCAGGTAGCGCGCGAGCGCGCGGCGCTGAGTGACCGGGTGGCCGTGCGCGTCGACGATGCGGATGTTCCAGGTCTTCATCGCCAGCGTCTGGCCCTTGGCCCAGAACCAGACGAAGTAGACGCCGAACACGATGAAGAGGAAGGCCTGGAGCAGGTGGCGCCGCTCGTCCATGGCGTCGCGCATCTGGCCCAGCGTGCTGAAGAGCCAGCCCGAGACGAACACCACGGCGAACAGCAGCATGCCTTCGTAGAGCCAGCAGGCCATGCGGCGCCAGAGTCCCGGGGCTTGTGCGATGGAAAGGGAAGCGTCAGATGCGGCAGGGGCAGGCGAATCCGACTCCGAAATTTCGGAAGGGCTGGAAACCATCGAGACCTTGGGTCAGGGGGCGGGCGATTGATCGACCGCGCGCCCCGCGGAAGTGGAAGACGGTGTGGAGGATACCGAAGTCGACGGACCGGACGGTGAAGTGTACGGAGACGGCACCTGGGCTTCGGCCGGCACCGGCTGAGGCGTATAGGTGGCAGGGGGCGCGACGGAAGGCGCTGCGGGTGCGGTGGTGGCCGTCGCGGTTGCGGCGGTGCCGGGCACGGTCGCCGGCGGATTCGCGACGACGGCTGCCGCCGGCACGATGGCTGGGGTTGCGGGCGCCGCGGGTGGCGCGAGCTGGATGCGGGGCGTGTGCTGGCCGGTCGAAGTGACGGCCGGAACGGCGACGAGCTTCTGCGAGGACACCGGCCGCACCGGGATGGCTGCGCCCTTGGGCTTGGCCGGCGCGCGTTCGGCGAGCTTGCGCTTTTCCTCTTCGCTCAGCGCCTGGTACTGCTCCCACTTGGCCTTGCGTTCGTCGGCCGGCACGCGCTTGACCTCGGCGAAATTCAGCCGGGCCTGGACGCGTTGCTGGTTGCTGAGCGCGGCCCATTCGATCATGCGGCTGCGCAGCGTGATCTGGTCCTCGGCCGGCAGCGAGGCGTAGTTGCGCGACAGCGCGAGCCACTTGCGCTTCTGGCCGACGTTGAGCGTGTTCCAGTGCGGAGCCAGCGGTTGCAGCGCTTGCTGCTGCTCGGCGGTGAGCTCGGCCCACAGCGGCTTGGTGAGCTGCGCGGGCTTGGCGGCGGCGGACGCGGCCATGGTGCCGGTGGTCGTTGCCTTGGGCGTATCGGCGCGGACCGCTTCCGAGCGCACGGGCGTGGTCTGCGCGACCGCGATCGTCAGTCCCAGCGCCGCGGCGGCCACGATGCCGGCCCCGGCGAAGCGAGCCGCCACGCCTTGCGACCACGAGCGCGAGGAGCGGGGCGAAATCGCGGGGGGCTGGGTGCGGCGTGGCATTCGGGTGATCGGTCGGAGGGAGGCGTGGGGGAGGAGCAGGAGGAGCCAGGACGGAAGCGGCAAGGCCGCTTGCCGTCAATCGGAGGCGCCGTCGGACTTGAGGAACTGCGCGAAGCCCGGGTCGGTGTAGGCGGCTGGCGGCAGGTCGCCGGTGAGCAGTGCGGAATCGACCTCGGCCAACTCGCTGGCGCGGTCCTCGTCTTGCATCACGCTGATGGTGATCAGGCCGGCCACCAGTGCCACGAGCGGCACCACGGTGCCGATTCGGGTCCACCAGCCCCAGCCACCGCCGCCCAGGACGGCGGTGCTGCCCGACTGCACCACCGCGGGCGCCGCACGCAGCTGCGGTGCCTGCTTGCGCTGGGCCACGGCTTGCGCACGCGCCACGCGCAGGCGTTCGCCGATGTCGTGCGGCAACGCCTGGTTGCCCGCCGACAGGCGCGCGGCCACGCGTTGACCGAACTCGTTTTCGGCGACGGAAGAAAGAGGAACCTTAGTATTCATAGCGAAATTCCCTTGGCTTTGAGCGCCTTGCTCAGAGCGTGGACGGCGCGCGAGCAATGGGTTTTGACGCTGCCCTCGGAGCAGCCCATGGCGGCGGCCGTCTCAGCGACGTCCATTTCTTCCCAGTAACGCATCAGGAAAGCCTCGCGTTGACGGCCCGGCAATGCCGCGATCTGTTCTTCGATCTCATGCAGGACCTGTGCCCGGCGCGTGGTGTCCTCGGCGCTCTCGGTCTCTCTGGAGTCGGTCTCGGAGGCGAAGTTCTCGAGCAGGTCGAAATCGCCGTCGTCGTCGATGGCCTCGAAGTCGCTGAGGTTCGAGAACAGCGCGCGGCGGGTCTTCTGGCGGCGGAACCAGTCGAGCGTGCAATTCGAAAGAATGCGCTGGAACAGCATCGGCAGCTCGGCGACGGGCTTGTCGCCGTAGTGCTGAGCCAGCTTCATCATGCTGTCCTGCACGATGTCGAGCGCCGCTTCCTCGTCTCGCACGTGATAGACCGACCGCTTGAAAGCGCGTCGTTCGACGCTTTTCAGGAAATCGGAGAGTTCTTGTTCGGTGGCCAAGCGTCAGAGGGGCGCCGGGCGCCGCGTGGGAATGGATGTCGGGCGGGAATGCCTCGTTGTTGGCCGCGAATTATGCCCGCCGCTCCTGACGAATCGTGTTGCGGGGCGATACGGGCTCGGCGGAAGGCCGCGTCGGTGTCATAATCGCGGCCGCAAGTCAAAAGGCAAACGGGTCACGGTCCGGCGGAACAATCAGTCCGCCCATGGCTTTGGCCTCAAGTCCTGGCGCGGCCCCACAAGGGTTGGCAAGGGGCACCCAAGGTTTTTCGTTCCCGAAAAAACTCCAAAGGTTGATCATGGAAATCTCGAAGGCGGAACTCGCTTCCGCAGCAGCCGCGTCCTCCGGCGCCGGCAATCACTCGCAAGAACTCATGGGCGCCGAAGTGCTGGTCAAGGCACTGCAGGCCGAAGGCGTCCAGTACGTCTGGGGCTACCCCGGCGGCGCGGTTCTCTACATCTACGACGCGTTCTACAAGCAGGACACCATCCAGCACGTGCTGGTGCGCCACGAGCAGGCGGCGGTCCACGCGGCCGACGGCTATGCGCGCGCCACCGGCGAGGTGGGGGTGGCGCTGGTCACCTCGGGCCCGGGCCTGACGAATGCGGTCACGGGCATCGCCACGGCCTACATGGACTCGATCCCGATGGTGATCATCTCGGGCCAGGTCCCCACGGCGGCGATCGGCCTGGATGCCTTCCAGGAATGCGACACGGTCGGCATCACGCGCCCGATCGTCAAGCACAACTTCCTCGTCAAGGATCCGAAGGACCTGGCGATGACGATGAAGAAGGCCTTCCACATCGCACGCAGCGGCCGTCCGGGCCCGGTGGTGGTGGACGTGCCCAAGGATGTCTCGTTCAAGAAGGTGGCCTACGCCGGCTACCCCGAGAAGGTCGAGATGCGCTCGTACAACCCGGTGCGCAAGGGCCACGGCGGCCAGATCCGCAAGGCGCTGCAGCTGCTGCTCAGCGCCAAGCGCCCCTACATCTACACCGGCGGCGGCGTGCTGCTGGGCAATGCCACCAACGAGCTGCGCACGCTGGTCGACATGCTCGGCTACCCGGTCACCAACACGCTGATGGGCCTGGGCGCCTATCCGGCGAGCGACCGCAAGTTCCTCGGCATGCTGGGCATGCACGGCACCATCGAGGCCAATAACGCGATGCAGAACTGCGACGTGCTGCTGGCCGTGGGCGCGCGCTTCGACGACCGCGTGATCGGCAACCCGAAGCACTTCGCGCAGAACGAACGCAAGATCATCCACGTCGACATCGACCCCTCGAGCATCTCCAAGCGCGTGAAGGTCGACATCCCGATCGTGGGCGACGTGAAGGACGTGCTCACCGAGCTGATCTCGATGATCCGCGAGAGCACGACCAAGCCCGACGCCGGCGCGCTCGCCAACTGGTGGAAGACCATCGAGGGCTGGCGCGACCGCGACTGCCTCAAGTACGACCGGGGCAACAAGGACGTGATCAAGCCGCAGTTCGTCGTCGAGACGCTGTGGAACATGACCAAGGACACGGACACCTACATCACGTCCGACGTCGGCCAGCACCAGATGTGGGCCGCGCAGTACTACCGTTTCGACGAGCCGCGCCGCTGGATCAACTCGGGCGGCCTGGGCACCATGGGCGTGGGCATCCCCTACGCCATGGGCATCAAGCTCGCGAAGCCCGATGCGGAAGTGTTCACCATCACGGGCGAAGGCTCGGTGCAGATGTGCATCCAGGAACTGTCGACCTGCCTGCAGTACAACACGCCGATCAAGATCTGCTCGCTGAACAACCGCTACCTCGGCATGGTGCGCCAGTGGCAGGAGATCGAGTACTCCGGCCGCTACAGCCACAGCTACATGGATGCGCTGCCCAACTTCGTGAAGCTCGCCGAGGCCTATGGCCACGTCGGCATGCTGATCGAGCGTCCGCAGGACGTGGAGCCCGCGCTGCGCGAGGCACGCAAGCTCAAGGACCGCACCGTGTTCATGGATTTCCGCACCGACCCCACCGAGAACGTGTTCCCGATGGTCAAGGCCGGAATGGGCATCACCGAGATGCTGCTGGGCTCCGAGGATCTCTGATCCGCGGCCCGTTTTCGACCGTTCGTTTCTCAACCTTTCACTGACGAATCTATTGCCCGCCGAGCCCGCGCATTACCGTGCGCGGGGGAGGGCGGCGAAAGCGAAAGCTTCCGCGCTGGCGAAAAGAGGAGTCACGCACACATGAAACACATCATTGCCGTTCTGCTGGAAAACGAGCCTGGCGCTCTTTCCCGCGTGGTGGGCCTGTTCTCGGCCCGTGGCTACAACATCGAATCGCTGACCGTCGCGCCCACCGAGGATGCGAGTCTGTCGCGCATGACCATCGTCACCGCCGGTTCGGACGACGTGATCGAGCAGATCACCAAGCACCTGAACCGCCTGATCGAGGTGGTCAAGGTGGTCGACCTGACCGAGGGCGCCTACACCGAGCGCGAGCTCATGATGGTGAAGGTGCGCGCGGTGGGCAAGGAGCGCGAGGAGATGATGCGCATGGCCGAGATCTTCCGCGGCCGCATCATCGACGTCACCGACAAGAGCTACACCATCGAGCTCACCGGCGACCATGGGAAGAACGACGCCTTCCTCGAGGCGATCGATCGCAGCGCCATCCTCGAGACCGTGCGCACCGGCGCCAGCGGCATCGGCCGCGGCGAACGCATCCTGCGGGTCTGACCCGATGAAAACGGAGCTCGGTCGCCGTCCGTTCGGGCCGAGCTTGTCGAAGCCTCCGCGCGAGCGGGGACTGCATTGAGCCCTTCGACAGGCTCAGGACGAACGGCACAACACACTGCAACTCGCATATCTATCTGGAGAACATCATGAAGGTTTATTACGACAAGGACGCGGACCTGAGCCTGATCAAGGGCAAGACGGTGGCCATCATCGGCTACGGCTCGCAAGGCCACGCGCACGCGCAGAACCTCAACGACAGCGGCGTCAAGGTCGTGGTCGGCCTGCGCAAGGGTGGCGCTTCGTGGGACAAGGTCGGCAAGGCCGGCCTCCAGGTCGCCGAAGTGGCCGATGCCGTGAAATCCGCCGACGTCGTCATGATCCTGCTGCCCGACGAGCAGATCGCCAACGTCTACAAGAACGACGTCGCGCCGAACATCAAGGAAGGCGCTTCGCTGGTCTTCGCGCATGGCTTCAACGTGCACTACGGCTTCGTGCAGCCGCGCGCCGACCTCGACGTGTGGATGGTCGCTCCCAAGGCCCCGGGCCACACCGTGCGCAGCACCTACACGCAAGGCGGCGGCGTGCCCCACCTCGTGGCCGTGCACCAGGACAAGACCGGCAAGGCGCGTGACCTCGCGCTGAGCTACGCCACCGCCAACGGCGGCGGCAAGGCCGGCATCATCGAGACCAACTTCCGCGAAGAAACCGAGACCGACCTGTTCGGCGAACAAGCGGTGCTGTGCGGCGGTACGGTGGAGCTGATCAAGGCTGGTTTCGAGACGCTGGTGGAAGCCGGCTACGCGCCCGAAATGGCGTACTTCGAATGCCTGCACGAACTGAAGCTGATCGTCGACCTGATCTATGAAGGCGGCATCGCCAACATGAACTACTCGATCTCGAACAACGCCGAATACGGCGAGTACGTCACCGGCCCGCGCATCGTGACCGACGAGACCAAGAAGGTCATGAAGCAAGTGCTGCGCGACATCCAGACCGGCGAATACGCCAAGAGCTTCGTGCTCGAAGCCGCCGCAGGCCAGCCCGCGCTGATCAGCCGCCGTCGCCTGAATGCCGAGCATCAGATCGAAGTCGTCGGCGAGAAGCTGCGCGCGATGATGCCCTGGATCAAGAAGAACAAGCTGGTCGACCAGACCCGCAACTGATCTCCAGGCGAGCAGGGCGCTCCGGTGCCCGATTCCCCCAGGGCCACCCTCGCGGTGGCCCTTTTGCTTGGAGGGCGGGCGTGCCCCTGAACTACACTTCCGGGGATGCGACCCAGTGACCGAATTGCTATCGAAGAGATAGCTGAGCCGACAATGCCCATGAGGGACGGAGACCTATCCAATGCATGACGACACCGTCCCCGACGAGGTCCAGCCGCGCAAGCGGCGAAAGGGCATCTACGTCCTGCCGAACCTGTTCACTCTGGCCGCGCTGTTCGGCGGCTTCTATTCGGTCGTGATGGCGATGAACGCGCGCTTCGACCTCGCTGCGCTGGGCGTCTTCGCGGCCATGGTGCTCGACAGCCTCGACGGCCGCGTGGCGCGCATGACCAACACGCAGAGCGCGTTCGGCGAGCAGATGGACTCGCTGTCCGACATGGTCTCGTTCGGCGCCGCGCCCGCGCTGATCGCCTATGAGTGGTCGCTCAAGGGCCTGGGCCGGTGGGGCTGGATCGCGGCCTTCGTCTATTGCGCCTGCGCGGCGCTGCGGCTCGCGCGCTTCAACGTCAACACCGGCGTGGTCGACAAGCGCTGGTTCCAGGGCCTGCCGTCGCCCGCGGCCGCGGCGCTGGTGGCCGGTTTCATCTGGCTCATGACCGAATGGGGCAAGCGCGGCGGCGAGGTGCTGTACCTCTCGTGGACCCAGATCACCTGGATCACCTTCGCCTTCACGCTCTACGCGGGCCTCACGATGGTGACCAACGCGCCGTTCTACAGCTTCAAGGACGTGCAGATGAAGAAGAGCGTGCCCTTCGCCGTGATCGTGCTGATCGCGCTCGGCATCGCGGTCATCAACATCCATCCGCCGACGGTGCTGTTCGGCCTGTTCGTGGTCTACGGCCTGAGCGGTTACGTGGTCTATGCGTGGCGCAAGGCCAAGGGGCAGCAGACCAGCGTGATCAGCACCTCGACCGAGGAACCCGACGAGCGCGGATTGCACAACTGAGACAGGCATCGGGACACAGTCTTCACAAAGCCGCGAAGGCTGTGCTAAATTCGCAACCCTCATGACGAAGATGATTTCGCTGCTGGCCCTACTAGCTCTCCCTCACGGGCGGAGACGGTAGCGCACGCGCAAATCCATCACCACGGCCCGTTCGCACCAGCAACGGGCCGTTTTGTTTTTGGGGTTGCTGGTTGATCACCAACCATCACAGCAGAGAAATCGACATGTTGAAGCAACCTCAAGCCAAATACCGTGCCTTCGCGCCCATCGGTCTCAAGGACCGCACCTGGCCCGATGCCGTGCTGACCAAGGCGCCGATCTGGCTGTCGACCGATCTGCGCGACGGCAACCAGGCCCTGGTCGAGCCGATGGACATCACGCGCAAGATGCGCATGTTCGAGACCCTGGTCGCCATCGGCTTCAAGGAGATCGAGGTCGGCTTTCCCTCCGCGTCGCAGGTCGAGTTCGATTTCGTGCGCAAGCTCATCGAGGAAGACCGCATTCCCGACGACGTGACGATCCAGGTGCTGACGCAGGCGCGCGACCACCTGATCGCCCGCACCTTCGAGGCCCTGCAGGGCGTCCCGCGCGCCATCGTCCATCTCTACAACGCCGTGGCGCCCGTGATGCGCCGCGTGGTGCTCGGCATGGACGAGGACGGCATCGTCGAGCTCGCCGCCTCGCATGCGCGCATGTTCAACGAGATGGCCGCGAAACAGCCGAACACGCGCTGGACCTTCCAGTACTCGCCCGAGATGTTCTCGGGCACCGACCTCGCGTTCTCCAAGCGCGTGGTCGACGCGGTCACTGCGGTCTGGGCGCCGACGCCCGAGCGCAAGTGCATCGTCAACCTGCCCTCGACGGTCGAGCACTCCACGCCGAACATCTTTGCCGACATGATCGAGTGGATGCACCGCAACCTCGCGCGCCGCGATGCGATCGTGCTCTCGGTGCATCCGCACAACGACCGCGGCACCGGCACCGCCGCCGGCGAGTTCGCGCTGATGGCCGGCGCCGACCGCATCGAGGGCTGCCTGTTCGGCAACGGCGAGCGCACCGGCAACCTCGACCTCGTCAACGTGGCGCTCAATCTCTACACGCAGGGCGTCTCGCCAGAGCTCGACTTCTCGAACATCGACGAGATCCGCGCCACGGTCGAGCACTGCAACCAGATTCCCGTGCATCCGCGCCATCCCTACGTGGGCGACCTGGTCTACACCTCGTTCTCGGGCTCGCACCAGGATGCGATCAAGAAGGCCTTCTCGGCGCGCAAGGACGGCGACATCTGGGACATGCCCTACCTCCCGATCGATCCGAAGGACGTCGGCCGCAGCTACGAGGCCGTGATCCGCGTCAACAGCCAGTCGGGCAAGGGCGGCATCGCCTACCTGCTCGAGAGCGAGTACGGCATCGAGATGCCGCGCCGCCTGCAGATGGAGTTCAGCCAGACGGTGCAGCGCGTGATGGACGTCGCGGGCAAGGAGCTCACGGCCGCGGACCTGTGGCAGCTGTTCGTGCGCGAGTACGGCATCGAGTCGGTACAGGCGCTCCAGCACCGTGTGTTGCAGGAGGAGGGCAAGGGCGGCGTCAACGCCTCGGTGCTTCTGCGCGGCGACCTGGCCTGGAACGGCGAGACCGTGGCCATCGAAGGCCGCGGCAACGGCCCGATCGATGCCTTCACGCACGCGCTGAGCGCCGCGACCGGCCATGCGGTGCGTGTCATCGACTACCACCAGCATGCGATCGGCGCCGGTGCCGATGCCAAGGCCGTGGCCTACCTGGAGCTGCGCGTGGACGAATCGCGCACGCTGTTCGGCGTGGGCATCGACGAGGACACCATCGCCGCGTCGCTGAAGGCGATCGTCTCGGGCGTGGAGCGCGCCAGGGGCAATGGCGCGCACAGCGCACAATCAGAGACCGCGACCGTCTGAACCCCATCCCGCCCGATGCGCCAGGTGGCCAGAAACGAAGGAGAACCACGATGACCGACCAACTCATAATTTTCGACACCACCTTGCGCGACGGCGAGCAGTCGCCCGGCGCCTCGATGACGCGCGACGAGAAGATGCGCATCGCCAAGCAGCTCGAGCGGCTGCGGGTCGACGTCATCGAGGCCGGCTTCCCGGCCAGCTCGAATGGCGACTTCGAGGCAGTGAAGGCGATCGCCAACGCGATCAAGGATTCGACGGTGTGCGGCCTCTCGCGCGCCAACGACCGCGACATCGCGCGCGCCGCCGAAGCGCTCAAGGGCGCGGCGCGCGGCCGCATCCACACCTTCATCGCGACCTCGCCGCTGCACATGGAGAAGAAGCTGCGCATGTCGCCCGACGAGGTGCACGAGCAGGCCCGGCTCGCCGTGCGCTTCGCGCGCAACCAGGTGGCCGACGTGGAGTTCAGCCCCGAGGACGGCTACCGCAGCGATCCCGACTTCCTGTGCCGCGTGCTCGAGACCGTGATCGCCGAGGGCGCGACCACCATCAACGTGCCCGACACCGTGGGCTACGCGATCCCCGAGCTCTACGGCAACTTCATCAAGACGCTGCGCGAGCGCATTCCCAACAGCGACAAGGCGATCTGGTCGGTGCATTGCCACAACGACCTCGGCATGGCGGTGGCGAACTCGCTGGCCGGCGTGAAGATCGGCGGCGCGCGCCAGGTCGAATGCACCATCAACGGCCTCGGCGAGCGCGCAGGCAACTGCTCGCTCGAGGAGATCGTGATGGCCGTGAAGACCCGCAAGGACTACTTCGGCCTCGCGCTGAACATCGACACCCAGCACATCGTGGCCGCGAGCCGCATGGTCAGCCAGACCACTGGCTTCGTGGTGCAGCCCAACAAGGCCGTGGTGGGCGCCAATGCCTTCGCGCATGCCTCGGGCATCCACCAGGACGGCGTGCTCAAGGCGCGCGACACCTACGAGATCATGCGGGCCGAGGACGTGGGCTGGAGCGCCAACAAGATCGTGCTGGGCAAGCTCAGCGGCCGCAACGCCTTCAAGCAGCGGCTGCAGGAACTCGGCGTGACCATGGAGAGCGAGGGCGAGATCAACGCCGCCTTCCTGCGCTTCAAGGAGCTGGCCGACCGCAAGTCCGAAATTTTCGACGAGGACATCCTCGCGCTTGTCAGCGCGGAGGAGGGTGCGAACGTTGGCGAACAGTTTGCTTTCGTTTCTCTCGCTCAGCACAGCGAAACCGGCGAACGCCCCCAGGCGAAGGTCGTCTTCACCGTCCATGGCAAGGAAGTCACGGGCGAGTCGGACGGCAATGGCCCGGTCGATGCTTCCCTCAAGGCCATCGAATCGCACGTCAAGAGCGGCGCCGAGATGGTTCTTTACTCGGTCAATGCCATCAGTGGCTCGACGGAAAGCCAGGGAGAAGTTACAGTCCGGTTACAAAACGCGGGGCGGGTGGTCAACGGCGTCGGGGCGGATCCCGACATCGTTGTAGCGTCGGCAAAGGCTTATTTGAGTGCGCTCAACAAGTTACAGAGCCAAGCTGAGAGAGTGGCGGCACAAGGTTAGGTTTTCGGGCGATCCTTGGTATTCGAATGAAGAAAAGGATGCAAGTAGCTGATATTGCGTGCCTTTTTTGATTTCGATACACTGCGGTCCTCATTCCTGCCGCTGGAGATTTTGTACATGCCCGAAGCCCGTCTCCACCGCGTTTCAAGCCTTCGCACCCTCGCCGTCGCGTTCTGCGCGACGGCTTTTTTGTTGTCCGGCGCCCACGCCGCCAAGAAAGAAAAGGCCGCCCCCGCCAAGACGGCGGCCGTCTCGAAGAAAGCCCGCGGCGCCGCGCCGGTCGAGGTGAAGCGCAATGCCGCGTCGTCCAAGGTTGCCAAGCGTGGCGGCCGTGAAGACAAGGCCGACAAGGTGGTCCGCGGTGGCCGCAACGTGGTGGCCACCCTGCAGAAGAAGAACGGCAAGACCGTGGTGGCCGTGCAGCGCCGCTCGGTGGTCCGTGTCGAGGCGCCGCCGCGCCAGTCCTTCGGCCAGATGGCCGGCCTGCATACCACCGACGACGCGCTCGAGCTCAAGTCGAGCGTCGCGCTGGTGGTCGACCAGGACACGCACGAGGTGCTGTTCAGCAAGAACGACCACGCCGTGCTGCCGATCGCCTCGCTCACCAAGCTCATGACCGGCCTGCTGATCAGCGAGGCCAAGCTGCCGAACGAAGAGCTCATCACCATCACCCAGGACGACGTCGACACCGAGAAGCGCAGCAGCTCGCGCCTGACGGTCGGCACCACGCTCACGCGCGGCGAACTGCTGCACCTGGCGCTGATGTCGAGCGAGAACCGTGCCGCCCACGCGCTGGGCCGCACCTATCCCGGCGGCCTGAGCACCTTCGTGAGCATCATGAACGCCAAGGCCCGCATGCTCGGCATGAAGGACACGCGCTACGTCGAGCCCACCGGCCTGTCGAGCCGCAACCAGTCGAGCGCGCAGGACCTGGCGCTGCTGGTGAACGCCGCCTACGCCGACGCCACCGTGCGTTCGCTGTCCACCTCGCCCGAGTACCAGGTCGAGGTCGGCCGCCGCACCTTGCAGTTCAACACCACCAACCGCCTCGTGAAGAGCCCCGACTGGGACATCGGCGTGCAGAAGACCGGCTACATCTCCGAAGCCGGCCAGTGCCTGGTGATGCAGGCCCGGGTCGCGGGCCGCAAGCTGATCATGGTGTTCCTCGATTCGGCCGGCAAGTTCAGCCGCATCGCCGACGCCGAGCGCGTGCGCCGCTGGGTCGAGGCCACGCATGCGGTTCCGGGTTCGCCGGCCGCCTCGCGCGCCGTGGCGTACCAGATCGCGGGCTGAGCGGGCCCGCCCAAAGACGAAAGCCGGCGGTTGCCGGCTTTTTTCATGGGGCGCGCGAGGAGAGCGGTCAAAGCCCCTGGAAGGCGCCAGGCGCCTCTCAGGCGCCCTCGGTGGAGGCCGACCCCGGCGCGGCCGCTACGGCCCCGCCAGCGGGCGCCACGCCCTGCTTGAAGCCCAGTGCCTCCGAGATCTCGTTCGCGGTCGCCTGCAGTTTCGGCAGCCAGCCTTCGTCGAGCCGGTCGGCCGGTGCCGAGATCGACAGCCCCGCGACCAGCTTGCCCTGGTCGTCGTAGATGCCGGCGGCCATGCAGCGCACGCCGAGTTCGAGCTCCTCGTTGTCGCGCGCGATGCCGTACTGGCGCGCCTTCGACAGCTCGCGCTCGAGCGCCGGCAACTGCGTGATGCTGTTGCGCGTGTGGCCGGCCAGTCCGGTGCGGGTGGCGTAGCTGCGCACCCGCTGCGGATCGTCCGCGGCCAGGAACAGCTTGCCGGTGGAGGTCAGGTGCAGCGCGGCGCGGCCGCCGATGGCGCGCACCACCTGCATCCCCGAGCGCTCGCTGTAGGAGCGCTCGATGTACACGATCTCGTCGCCCTGGCGCATGCTGAGGTTGACCGGCTGCTGCGTGAGCTTGTGCAGCTCGCGCATCGGGCCCAGCGCGGCGTCGCGTACGTTGAGTCGCCCCTTGACCAGGTTGCCGAGTTCCAGCAGGCGCATGCCGAGCCGGTAGCTGCCGGCCTCGGGACGGTCGACGAAGCGGCCGACCGCGAGGTCGTTGAGGATGCGGTGGGTGGTGGAGGGATGAAGCCCCGTCTTTTCGCTGATTTCCTTCAGGGAAATGGCTTCTTCGCGCGAGGCCAGCACGTCGATCAGCGCGAACATGCGTTCGATGACCTGGATGACGGGGGTGGCCGGAATGTCTGAATGGTTTTTTCTCATGGCGCTGTGCGGTGAAGACCGGGCGCCATTTTATCTTGTGAAATCGCTGGCGCGCTGCCAGCGGCCGTCGATCAGCAATTCGTGGGGCGCGAAGCGCGCCTTGTAGTTCATCTTCGGGCTGTGTTCGATCCAGTAGCCCAGGTAGACGTGGGGCAGGCCGAGCTTGCGCGCCTGCTCGATCTGCCAGAGCACGCTGTAGGTGCCGTAGGCCATGCCGTCCTCGGGCTCGTAGAAGGTGTAGACGGCCGAGATGCCGTCGTTGAGCACGTCGAGGATCGACACCATCTTGAGCGCGCCCGCGCTGCCGTCGGGCAGGGTCTCGCGGAACTCGACCAGCCGCGAGTTCACGCGGCTTTGCAGCAGGAACTGGGTGTACTGGTCGATGCTGTCGTGGTCCATGCCGCCGCCCGCGTGGCGGCCGTTCTGGTAGCGCAGGTAGAGCTGGTAGTGCTCGGGCACGAAGCACAGCTTGAGCACGCGGGCCTGCAGGTCGGCGTGCTGCTTGACCGCCCGGCGCTGGCTGCGCGAAGCCTTGAAGGCATTGGCCAGCACCCGCAGCGGCACGCAGGCGCGGCAGCCGTCGCAGTACGGGCGGTAGGTGAACATGCCGCTGCGCCGGAAGCCGCTGAGCACCAGGTCGGAGTACGCGTCGTTGTGGATCAGGTGGCTGGGAGTGGCCACCTGCGAGCGGGCCTGGCGGTCCGGCAGGTAGCTGCAGGGATAGGGCGCGGTCGCGTAGAACTGCAGCGTGTGGAGCGGGAGATCCTTGAGGTGCGTCACGTCGGGTGAGAGGGTCGCGCGGACAGGAGTTCGGACCAGTATACGGGCTCGAAACGCCACGCGGGGCCCGTCGCTTCCCGGGCCCGGGCCACGTGCTCGACGAAGCGCGCGCGCGGCATTTCGTGCGCGCCCAGGCTCGCGAGGTGGGCCGTGTTCTGCTGGCAGTCGATCATCCGCACGCCGAAGCGCCGGCACAGGCACACCAGCGCCGCCAGCGCGATCTTCGAGGCGTCGGGGCGGCGCGTGAACATCGATTCGCCGAACACGGCGCCGCCGATCGCCACGCAGTAGAGCCCGCCCGCGAGCTCGCCGTCGATCCAGGTCTCGACGCTGTGGGCGTGTCCGGCCTGGTGCAATTCGGTATAGGCGGCGACCATGTCGGGCACGATCCAGGTGCCCGACTGGCCCGGGCGGGCCGAGCCCGAGCAGGCCCGGATGACGGCCGCGAAGTCGTGGTCGATGCGGATCTCGCAGCCCGGCGCCTGCGCGAAGCGCGCCAGCGTCTTGCGCAGCGAGCGGTGGAGCCGGAAATCGGCCACCTGCAGCACCATGCGCGGATCGGGGCTCCACCACAGGATCGGCTGGTCCTCGCTGAACCAGGGGAAGACGCAGCGGCCGTAGGCGCGCAAGAGAGTATCGACATCGAGCGAGCCGCCGGCGGCCAGCAGGCCGGGCACGGGATCGGCGATTCCCCACGCTGTCGAGGGGTCGGGCAGGGCATCGCCGGGTTCGAGCCAGGGCAGTTGTCGCATGGCCGTAGGTATACACGGCTTGCGCGGCGCATCTTCGTATCAGGGGCGAAAAACCGGGCCAACCCGCCGCCGCGCCCCCCTGGTGGCGCCCCTTTCTGGTGCCCTCGCAATGCACTCGTCCAAAGGCGCACACGTTTGCCCAAGCTCACATATAGTGCGGAGCTTCCTTCGAAGAAGCACCCCATGACGGTCCCAGCGCGCCAGCGTTGTGCGCGGGCCCGGTACAAGAGGACCACGTTGACCACAGACCCCAACCCCATGCGTTTCGGCAGCGGCCAGGCCGTGCGCCGGCTCGAAGACCAGAGTCTTCTCTCAGGTGCCGGCCGCTACACGGACGACGTGTCCCTGCCGAACCAGTCCCACCTGGTCTTCCTGCGCTCCCCGTACCCCCACGCGCGCCTCGTCTCGGTCGACACCTCGGCCGCGCTCGCGCTGCCGGGGGTGCTCGCCGTGATCACCGGCGCCGACCTGGCCGCGGCCGGCGTCAAGCCGATGCCCGGCGCCGCCGGCTTCAAGCGTGCCGATGGGGGCGACAGCGCCAGCCCCGCGCGCCATGCCATCGCGCACGAACGCGTGCGCTTCGTCGGCGAGGCCGTGGCCGTGGTGGTGGCCGACACCGTGCAGCAGGCGCGCGACGCGGCCGAAGCCGTGATGGTCGAGTACGAGGAGCTGCCGATGGTGGTCGACCTCGCGGCCGCCACCGCCGAAGGCGCGCCCCAGCTGTGCGAAGCGGCGAGCGGCAACATCGCGGCCGAGATGCGCCACGGCAGCAGCGAGGCCGCCACGGCCGCCTTCGCCAAGGCCGCCCACGTGGTGGCGCTCGACGTGGTCAACCAGCGCGTGGTGGCGCTGACCATCGAGCCGCGCTCGGTGCTCGCGGCGCCCGATGCCGACACCGGCCGTCTCACGATCCGCATGAGCACCCAGATGCCCTCGGGCGTGCGCGATTCGATCTGCGCCGCCATCGGCCTGACCAAGGACAAGGTCCGCGTGGTGGTCGGCGACGTCGGCGGCGGCTTCGGCATGAAGACCGGGGCCTACCCCGAGGACATCGCGGTGGCCTTCGCGGCGCTGCAGGTGAAGCGCCCCGTGAAGTGGGTGGCCGACCGCAGCGAGGAATTCCTCTCGAGCGCCCATGGCCGCGACATCGAGGCCAAGGCCGAGCTCGCGCTCGATGCCAAGGGACGCATCCTCGCCCTGCGCATCAAGACGCTGGCCAACGTCGGCGCCTATGCCACCGGCACCGGCGTCGCGATCCAGCTGCTGATCGGCCCCTGGGTGCAGACCAGCGTCTACGACATCCAGACCATCGACTTCCACTTCAAGGCGGTGCTCACCAACACCGCACCCACCGGCGCCTACCGCGGCGCCGGCCGGCCCGAGGCGATCTTCACCATCGAGCGGCTGATGGACGAGGCCGCGCGCCAGACCGGCATCGACCGCATCGAGCTGCGCCGGCGCAACTTCATCCGCCCCGAGCAGATGCCGTACAAGAACCCGATGGCGCAGACCTACGACACCGGCAAGTTCGAGTCGGTGATGGATCAGGCGCTGGGCCTGGCCGACTGGAACGGCTTCGAGGCCCGCGCGGCCGAATCGGCGCGCAACGGACGCCATCGCGGCCTGGGCATCGCCACCTTCCTCGAGTGGACCGGCGGCAACGTGTTCGAGGAACGCGTCACCGTCTCGGTGCAGGCCGACGGCGTGATCGAGGTGTTCTCGGCCGTCAATGCCATGGGGCAGGGCATCGCCACCTCGCTGGCCCAGCTCGCGGTCGACGCCTTCGGCGTGCCGATCGAGAAGGTGCGCGTGGTGCTCGGCGACACCGACCGCGGCGACGGCTTCGGCAGCGCGGGTTCGCGTTCGCTGTTCACCGGCGGCTCGGCGGTGCGCATCGGCGCCGAACGCACCATCGACAAGGCGCGCGAACTCGCGGCCCAGGAATTCGAGGTGGCGATCGACGACGTGACCTACAGCCGCGGCGCCTTCGCCGTGATCGGCACCGACCTCGAGCTCGACCTGTTCACGCTCGCGGGCAAGCAGCCCGAGCGCGAGATCTTCGTCGACTCCACCAGCACCGTGGCCGGCCCGACCTGGCCCAACGGCTGCCACATCTGCGAGATCGAGATCGATCCGCCCACCGGCGAGATCAGCGTGGTGGCCTACAGCTCGGTCAACGACGTGGGCCGCGTGGTCAACCCGATGATCGTGCGCGGCCAACTCGAGGGCGGCGCCGTGCAGGGCATCGGCCAGGCACTCTACGAGCAGGTGGTGTACGACCACGAGACCGGCCAGCCCGTCACCGGCAGTCTGATGGACTACGCCGCGCCGCGCGCCGACATCGTCAGCACCATGTTCCACATGGAGATGGACGAGTCGACGCCCTGCAAGAACAACCCGCTGGGCGTCAAGGGCGTGGGCGAGCTGGGCACCATCGGTGCCACGCCGGCCATCGTCAATGCCGTGGCCGACGCCTTCGCGCGCAACGGCCATGCCGCCCGCGCGCCGCGCCTGCACATGCCGCTGAGCCCCTCGCGCGTGTGGCAGGCGATGCAGACGGTCGACTGAGGGCCCGCCGCACGGCCGGTACTGCGGGAGAACCACCATGCTCGTGGTCACCGAACTGCAGACCGAGCCGATCCGGGTCTCGAGCTACCGCTGCGACGCAGGCCCCGGTGCCCCGCCTTTCGCCGAGATGCACGAGGGCCATTCGGTCTCGTACGTGCGCAAGGGCAGCTTCGGCTACCGCACGCGCGGCCATGCCTACGAACTCGTGGCCGGCTCGGTGCTCATCGGCGCGCCGGGCGACGAATACGTCTGCACCCACGACCACCACCTCTGCGGCGACGAGTGCCTGGCCTTCCACCTCTCGCCGGGCTTCGTCGAGCTGATCGGTGGCGGGCGCGGCACCTGGCAGGCCGGCGGCCTGCCGCCGCTGCCCGGGCTGATGGTGCTCGGCGAGCTCGCACAGGCCGCGGTCGAGGGCCGCAGCGACCTCGGTGTCGACGAGGTCGGCATGCAGTTCGCCCATCGCTTCGTCGACCTCGTGGAAGGGCGCGATGCGCCGCGGCCCGGAGCGGCCCCCGCGCGCGACCGGCGCCGCGCCGTCGATGCCGCGATGTGGATCGCCGAGGGTTCGCACGAGGACATCGGCCTCGAGCAGGCCGCGGCCGAGGCCGGGCTCAGCGCCTTCCATTTCCTGCGGCTGTTCTCCCAGGTGCTGGGCGTGACGCCGCACCAGTACCTGGTGCGCTCGCGCCTGCGCCACGCGGCGCGCCTGCTCGCCGACGGCGACCGTCCCGTGACCGAGATCGCGCTCGACGTGGGTTTTGCCGACCTCAGCAATTTCGTGCGCACCTTCCGGCGCGCCGCCGGTGTCTCGCCGGGCGACTTCCGCCGTGCCGCGCGCGGCGACCGCAAGATTCTCCAAGACCGCCTCGCGGCCTTGCTCGACGATGAGCGCCTGATCCATTCATCGACCAGGAAGCCATCGCCATGCACCACGCCATCGAACTCGAACTGACAGTCCCGGCCCGCGCGGGCCGCCATCCCTGAGCGCGAAGGAGCCCGCCATGGCCACCATCCACCGGGAATTCGAACTCGCCGCGAGCGCGGCGCAGGTCTGGGACGCGCTGCGCGACTTCCGTGCCGTGCACGAGCGGCTCGCGCCGGGCTTCCTCACGGCCTGCCGCATCGACGAGGAGGGCGCGCGCGTCCTCGACTTCTCCAACGGCAGCGTGGCGCGCGAGCTGCCGGTGTCGATCGACGAGTCGCTGCGCCGCATCGCCTACACCGTCACGGGCAGCCGCATGCGGCATCACCATGCGTCGGCGCAGGTGTTCGACGCGGGCGAAGGGCGCTCGCGCTTCGTCTGGATCACCGACGTGCTGCCCGACGAACTCGCGCCCCACATCGCAGGCATGATGGACGAGGGCGCGGCCGCGATGAAGAAGAAGCTCGAGGCCGAGGCTCAGAAGTCCTCGAGCGGCAGCCCGACGTAGTTCTCTGCCAGCGAGGTCGAGGCCGCGTGCGAATGCACGAGGTAGTCGAGCTCGGCCTCCTGGATCTTCTGGCCGAAGGCGCCCGTCTCGGGGAAGCGGTGCATCAACGAGGTGAACCACCACGAGAAGCGCTCGGCCTTCCAGACCCTGCGCAGGCACAGGTCGGAATAGCGGTCGAGCGCCGAGGCCGAGCGCTCGCGGTAGAAGATCTCGAAGGCGCGCGACAGGTAGCCCACGTCGGCGGTCGCGAGGTTCAGCCCCTTGGCGCCGGTCGGCGGCACGATGTGCGCCGCGTCGCCGGCCAGGAACAGCGAACCGAAGCGCATCGGCTCGGCCACGAAGCTGCGCAGCGGCGCGATGCTCTTCTCGAGCGAGGGGCCGGTCACCAGCCGCTCGCGCGCTTCCGGGTCGAGGCGCGCGCGCAGCTCGTTCCAGAAGGCCTCGTCGCTCCAGTTCTCCACCCGTTCCTCGGTCGGCACCTGCACGTAGTAGCGGCTGCGCGTGGCGCTGCGCATGCTGCACAGCGCGAAGCCGCGCTCGGTGTTGGCGTAGATCAGCTCGTGCGACACCGGCGGCACGTCGGCCAGTACCCCGAGCCAGCCGAAGGGGTAGACCTTCTCGTAGGTCTGGATCGCATCGGCCGGCACGCTCGCGCGGCTCACGCCGTGGTAGCCGTCGCAGCCGGCGATGAAGTCGCACTCGATCTCGTGCGTCTGGCCGTCCTTCTCGTAGCGCACGCGCGGCGAGCGTGAATCGAAGTCGTGCAGGCTCACGTTGGCCGCGCTGTAGACGGTGGCCAGGCCCTCGGCCGCGCGCGCTTCCATCAGGTCGCGCGTCACCTCGGTCTGGCCGTACACCGTGACCTGCTTGCCGCCCGTGAGGCCGTGCATGTCGATGCGGTGGCGCGCGCCCTTGAACAGCAGCTCGATGCCCCCGTGCGGCAGGCCCTCGGCCTTGGCGCGGGCGTCGACGCCGGCACGCTCCAGCAGGTCCATCGTGACCTGCTCGAGCACGCCCGCGCGGATGCGCCCGAGCACGTAGTCGCCGCTCTGGCGTTCGACGATGACGTTGTCGATGCCGGCCTTGAACAGAAGCTGGCCGAGCAGAAGGCCGGCCGGGCCGGCGCCGATGATCGCTACCTGGGTGCGCATGTCGTTGTCTCCGAGAAGTTCCGCGAAGCGTAGGGCGCGCGCGCCGCCCTGGCATGCCGGGCGATGCGGCTGTGTGCGATCATGCGAATGGCTGCGCGATGATCGCGCAACTTCCCGCTTCGCCTCACTCATGACCATCGCCAGAGCCGACTTCATCGAGGGCATCGCCAAGGGAATGGCGGTGCTCGAAAGTTTCGACACCGAGCGCCAGCGCCTCAACGCCACCCTGGCGGCCGAACGCGCCGGCCTCACGCGCGCCGCGGCGCGCCGGCACCTGCTGACCCTGGCGCACCTGGGCTATCTCGAGACCGACGGCAGCTACTTCTGGATGGCGCCCAAGGTGCTGCGCTTCTCGGGCAGCTACCTGGCCTCGTCGCGCCTGCCGCGCGCGCTGCAGCCCACGCTGAACCGGCTCGCGGCGCAGACCGGCGAATCCTTCTCGGCCGTGGTGCTCGACGGCGAGGAGGTGGTGATCGTGGCGCGCAGCGGCAGCTACGGCACGCCCACGCGCGTGCTGGCCTACGGCCTGCACCTGGGCGCGCGGCTGCCGGCCCATGCCACCTCCACCGGCCGCGTGCTGCTGGCCGCGCTGCCGCCGGCCGAGTTCACGCGCTGGCTCACGGGCCGCCACCTGGCGCGACTCACGCCGCAGACCACCACCCAGGCGCGCGCGCTGCGCCAGCTGGTGACGCGCGCGCGCAAGGAAGACCATTGCTTCGCGAGCGAGGAGCACGAGCTCGGCGTGCAGGCGCTGGCCGTGCCGTTGCGCGACATGCAGGGCCACACGGTGGCCGCGCTCAACGTGGTGCTGTCGGGCGCGCGCTACCAGGAGGAGGCCGTGCGGCGCGACATGCTGCCGCTGCTGTTCGAGGCCGCGCGCGAGGTGCGCGCGCTGCTTTGAACTTCGCCCGATCCGGCCGCCTCGAACCTCGAAACCAGAACTCCAGGAACCCGCCATGCGACTGCTGCTCCTCGAAGACGACGTGATGATCGGCGAAGCCGTGCTCGACCTGCTGCGGGCCGAGCAGTACGCGGTCGACTGGGTCAAGGACGGCGATAGCGCCGAGTCGGCGCTGCGCACCCAGGACTACGACCTGGTGCTGCTCGACCTCGGCGTGCCGCGCCGCGACGGCCTGGAGGTGCTGCGCAACCTGCGTGCGCGCAAGCAGCGCATGCCGGTGCTGATCGCCACCGCGCGCGACTCGATCCAGCAGCGCATCGAGGGCCTGGATGCCGGCGCCGACGACTACGTGCTCAAGCCCTACGACCTCGACGAGCTGCTGGCGCGCATCCGCGCGCTGCTGCGCCGCGCGGCCGGGCGCGCCGAGCCGGTCTACGAACACATGGGCGTGAGCATCAATCCCGCCACCCGCGAGGTCAGCGTGGCCGGCCAGCCCGTGGTGCTGTCGGCGCGCGAATGGGCCGTGCTCGAGCCGCTGCTGGCGCGGCCCGGCATGGTGCTCTCGCGCGCGCAGCTCGAGGAGAAGCTCTACAGCTGGAAGGACGAGATCAGCAGCAACGCGGTCGAGGTCTACGTGCACGGCCTGCGCAAGAAGCTCGGCGCGGAGCTGATCCGCAACGTGCGCGGCGTTGGCTACATGGTGCCGAAGGCGTGAGCGGCATGAGCGGCGTGATGGGACTGATCGCGCGCATGACCGGCTCGCTGCGCGCGCGCCTCTTGTGGTTTCTGCTCGCGGCCATCGTGCTGGCGGCCGGCGCGCAGGCGCTGGTGGCCTACCGCACCGTGCTCAAGGAGGCCGACGAGATCTTCGACTACCACATGCAGCAGATGGCGCTGTCGCTGCGCGCGGGCCTGCCGCCCAGCGCGGCGGTGGGCGGCCTCGGCGGCGCCGAGCAGAACTTCGATTTCGTGGTGCAGGTCTGGACCGCCGACGGCGTGCGCATCTTCGAGTCGGCCGACCAGGCCGCGCTGCCGCAGCTCGCGGTACTGGGCTTCGCCGACGTGCGCGCGCGCGGCACCACCTACCGCGTGTTCTCGATGCAGACGCGCGGGCTGGTGATCCAGGTGGCGCAGGACATGGCGGCGCGCCAGCACATGGCCGGCACCCTGGCGCTGCGCACCGTCGCGCCGGTGGCGCTGATGGCGCCGCTGCTGATGCTGGTCGTGTGGTGGGTGGTGAGCCGCTCGCTCGCGCCGGTGGCGCGCGTGCGCACCCAGGTGGCCTCGCGCCAGGCCGACGATCTCTCGCCCGTGAGCGAGGAGAAGCTGCCCGACGAGGTACGGCCGCTGGTGCAGGAGCTCAACCTGCTGTTCGACCGCGTGCGGCAGGCCTTCGAGGCGCAGAAGCACTTCGTGGCCGACGCGGCGCACGAGCTGCGCTCGCCGCTGGCCGCACTCAAGCTGCAGGTGCAGGGCCTGCAGCGCGCCAGCGACGACGGCGCGCGCGAGCTCGCCATCGGCCGATTGGTGGCGGGCATCGACCGCGCGACGCGGCTGGTCGAGCAGATGCTCGCGCTCGCGCGCCACGAGGCCAGCATGGCCGCGGGCGCGCCGCCCGAGCCGGTGGCACTCGCGGAGGTGGCGCGGCTGGCCGTGTCGGACGCCGTGGCCGCGGCCCAGGCGCGGCGCATCGACATCGGCATCGCGCGCGCCGACGAGGGCGCCACGGTGAAGGGTCAGTCCGAGGCGCTGCGCATGCTGCTGCGCAACCTGCTCGAGAACGCCGTGAAGTACACGCCCGAGGAAGGCCGCGTCGACATCGCGATCGCGCGCCTGGACGACGCGGTCGAGCTCAGCGTCGACGACAGCGGCCCGGGCCTGCCGCCCACCGAGCGCGAGCGCGTGCTCGACCGCTTCTACCGCTCGGGCGAGCCGCAGGCGCCGGGCAGCGGACTCGGCCTCTCGATCGTCAAGTCGATCGCCGAGCTGCATGGCGCGAGCGTGGCGCTCGATGCCTCGCCGAGCCTGGGCGGGCTGCGCGTGGTGGTGCGCTTTCCGACGCGGGCCTGAGGGGGCGTCGCCGGAATTTCCCTTTAAGCGGCGCTTAAGTCAGCGCAACGACATTCCTTCCATCGCATCAGCGTCACGACGCAATGAAAGGAACCGATCCATGAACACCCGACTGACTTCGCCCCGTGCCCTGGTCCTGGCCCTGGCCACCGCGGGCGTGATCGGCGCCGTCGGCGCCGGCGCCTACACCAGCGCGCGCGCCGTGGGCACGCCCACCAACGCCACCGCGACCGCACCGGCCGCCATGGTCACGCTGCCCGACTTCTCGACCATCACCGCGCGCGACGGCGCGGCCGTGGTCAACATCAGCGTCACCGGCACCATGAAGGCCTCGGACGACGAGCAGGCCGCGCAGATCCAGGGCATCGATCCCGATGACCCGATGTTCCAGTTCTTCCGCCGCTTCCAGGGGCAGATGAACCCGCGCGGCCAGCAGCAGCGCGACGTGCCGGTGCGCGCCCAGGGCTCGGGCTTCATCGTCGATGCCAACGGCATCATCCTGACGAACGCCCACGTGGTGAAGGACGCGAAGGAAGTCACCGTCAAGCTCACCGACCGCCGCGAGTACCGCGCCAAGGTGCTCGGCGCCGATGCCAAGACCGACATCGCGGTGCTCAAGATCGACGCCAAGAACCTGCCGGTGCTCGCGCTGGGCAACACCAAGGACCTGAAGGTCGGCGAATGGGTGCTGGCCATCGGCTCGCCCTTCGGCTTCGAGAACACCGTGACGGCCGGCGTGGTCAGCGCCAAGGGCCGCACGCTGCCCGACGACAGCTACGTGCCCTTCATCCAGACCGACGTGGCCGTGAACCCCGGCAACTCGGGCGGCCCGCTGCTCAACACGCGCGGCGAGGTGGTCGGCATCAACTCGCAGATCTACAGCCGCAGCGGCGGCTACCAGGGCGTGTCGTTCTCGATCCCGATCGACGTGGCGGTGCAGGTCAAGGACCAGATCGTCGCCACCGGCAAGGCCGTGCATGGCCGCCTCGGCGTGGCGGTACAGGAAGTGAACCAGGCCTTCGCCGATTCCTTCAAGCTCGACAAGCCCGAGGGCGCGCTGGTCTCGAACATCGAGAAGGGCGGCCCCGGCGACAAGGCGGGCCTGAAGGCCGGCGACGTGATCCGCAAGGTCGGCGACCAGCCCATCGTGTCCTCGGGCGACCTGCCCGCGGTGATCGGCCAGCAGGCGCCCGGCACCAAGGTCACGCTCGAGGTGTGGCGCCAGGGCGAACGCCAGGAGCTGACGGCGAAGCTCGGCGATGCCAGCGACAAGCCGGCCCAGGTGGCGAAGGCCGACAAGGCCACCGGCCAGGGCAAGCTGGGCCTGGCGCTGCGGCCGCTGCAGCCCGACGAGAAGCGCGAGGCCGCGGTCGAGACCGGCCTGCTGATCGAGGACGCGGCCGGCCCGTCGGCGATGGCCGGCG
Organism: Variovorax endophyticus; assembly: GCF_025376855.1. NCBI lineage: Bacteria > Pseudomonadati > Pseudomonadota > Betaproteobacteria > Burkholderiales > Comamonadaceae > Variovorax > Variovorax endophyticus. The sequence goes on along the minus strand of NZ_JAHUTH010000024.1, from coordinate 30,593 downwards.
TGCAGGCCGGCGACGTGCTGCTGGCGATCAACGGCACGCCCGCCAAGACCGTGGAGCAGGTGCGCGAGGTGGTCGCGAAGGCCGACAAGTCGGTGGCGCTGCTGATCCAGCGCGGCGACGACAAGATCTTCGTGCCGGTGCGCATCGGCTGACCGCCCCGGGCCGGACCCCGACGCGCGACGACCGATGAAGCCGCCGCACCGACGGTCTTCGGCCCCGCAGGCCGAGCACCTCGACCCTGCCGACAGCGCCGCCAACGGGCTGTCGGCCCACATCCTGCCGACCTCCGCCACCATGATCGGCGTGTGCATGACCGTGATGTCCATCGGGCACCTCGGTCCGCGCGACGATCTGCGGCTGGTGATCGATCGGCTGCTCGCGGTCGACGCGCTGGTCTTCCTGGCCAGCGCGTTGCTGTCGTTCATCTCGATGCGCATGCGGCGCTCGGGCGCGCGACTCGAGGCCTGGGGCGAGGTGGTGTTCATCGCGGGCCTGGCGCTGCTGGCGCTCGGTGCCGTGGCGCTGACCTTCGCGCTGCGCTGAACCCGGTGGCCGCGTTCAGTGCCGCGGGCAGTCGAGCGCGCCCGGCCACTCGAGCGTGATGCGCGTGCCGCCGGCGGCGTTCTCCCGCGCCTCGGCCGGCTCTATCACCAGCCGCGCGCCGATGCTCAGCGCGCGCGCCCGCATGTTCGCGAGGCCATGCCCCGTGGCCTTCGGCGCGGCGTCCGCGGGCCGCGGGCCGATGCCGTCGTCCGTCAGCACGATGCGCACGTGCGGGGGCTGCGCCTCGGCCTGCCAGCGCGCATGCAGCACGATGCGCGTCGCGCGCGCGTGCTTGAGCACGTTGGTGAAGGCCTCGAGCAGGATGCGCTGCAACTGCAGCGCGGCCTGGGCCGAGAACGGCGCCACCGGCGGTATCACGCCCACGTCCCACTCGAGCGCGATGCCGGCCGCGTCCAGCCGCGGCTGCAGCCGGTAGCGCAGGGTGGCGAGCACGGTCGCGAGGTCGTCGTGCGTGGGCTGCAGCGAGTCGACCGCCATGCGCATCTCGTCGAGCGCGAGCTTCACGTGCTCCTCGACCACGGCGCGGTCGGGCGCGGGCTGGGTCACGACGTTGAGCAGGCCCACGAGCTGCGAGCCGACGCCGTCGTGGATCTCGCGCATGATGCGCTGGCGCTCGAGCAGCACGGCCTGTTCCTGCTGCTGCAGCCGCAGCGCGTCGAAGGCCACGCGCAGCTGTCCCTCGCGCTCGGCCACCCGCTCGGCCAGGGTGGCGTTGAGCGCGCCGTAGTCGGCCACGGTGCGGCTGTAGCGGTCGACCACCAGGCCCGCGAGGATCAGCACGAAGAAGAACATCGCGCGCGGCGTCTGCGAGGTGTCGGAGCCACCGAAGAAGCCCATGCGCATCAGCAGCAGGTCGTACATGCCCGCGAGGATCGCGAGCACGCCCGCCAGCAGCAGCACCATGGCGATCGGTCGGCGCTCCACCCAGGCGCTGCGCGCCACCACCGGCAGGCAGGCCACGCCGGTGAGGTTCAGCAGCACCAGCCCGGCGGTCCACAGCGCCGGCCAGGCCAGCGCGAAGGCCGCGATGGCGCTCGCCATCGCGATACCCATAGCCGCGTAGAGCGCGCGCACCAGCCCCACCGAACCGCGCTGCAGCGCCAGCAGCACGAAGCGCGTGATGAGCCCGATGTGCAGCGCATAGCAGACCGCGACCACCACGCCCCAGAGCGGCCAGGGCAGGTTCATGTCGGGCCGCACCCGGTCGATGTTGTGCGGCAGGCCCGAGAGCGCGGCGAGCGCGAAGCAGCCGTAGAGCGCATGGCGCTGGCGCAGCCAGAGCGCGCCCGACAGGCAGCCCATCAGCGCGAGGACGGCCGCGTTGACGATCACTGAGGTGTGGCGCCAGCGCTGGTAGCCGCGGTAGCGCGGCAGCAGCTCGCGCTCGGTGCCGTACTGCAGGGTGGCCAAAGCCGCGCCGCGCTGGCGTTGCACGGTGGTGCGGATCACCAGTTCCTGCGCGGCGCCGGTGCGCTGCAGCGACGCGGCCACCGGCACGAAGGGCGTGCCCTTGGTGTCGTAGGACGGATCGCCGAGCGTGCCGAAGCCCGCGAGCGGCGTGCCGTTGAACTCGATTGCGACCTGGTTGCCCACGCCCGCGAACAGCAGCGCGGCCGGTTCGCTCGCGGGCGCCGCCGCGGCGGGAAGGGCGATGCGGTAGGTGGCCTTGCCGCCGCGGCCCGGAAAGGCATGGTCCCAGCGGAACGGCAACTGCACTTGGCGTTCCTCGGCGGGCAGGCCGTCGGGTTCGAGGCGGGCCTCGGCGCTGGTGACGGTGTAGGGCGTGGCGGTGCTGCTGGCGATGGCCGGGCCTGCGATCAACAGCAGCGCGGCGACCAGGGCGAACAGGAAGCGCAGATCGGAAGAAGAGGCGGCGGCAGGCTGCTCAGGGCAGCCAGCCCAGGTTGCGCGCCTCGAACACGGCTTCGGACTTGTTGTGGACATCCAGCTTGCCGTAGATATTGCGGATATGGGTTTGAACGGTCGAAGCCGAGACTCCCATCCGCGCGCCGACTTCGGCATAGGTGAAACCACGGGAGACGAGGTCCAGCACCTCCGATTCGCGCGGCGACAGCCGCACCGGCGGCGTGCGAGGGAGTGCCGAGGATGCCATGGCCGAGCCGATCGTGTCCTGGGCCAGCCCGACCAGCGCGGCGGCGCCGGCAGGCACGGGGGCGTCGGTGCGGGCCTGCCAGCGGCGCAGCAGCTGCCGCGCGATCACCGGCGACATCGGCGAGCCGCCCGCGCGCAGGTGGCGGATGTGGGCCGCGAGGTCGCGCTCGGTGCCGTCCTTGAGCAGGTAGCCGCTGGCGCCGGCCTCGAAGGCGCGCAGCATGTTGGCTTCGTCGCCGAAGATCGACAGCACCATCACCGCGCAGGCGGGCTGCATGCCGCGGCAGCGGTCGATGACCTGCAGCCCCGGGATGTCGGGCAGGCCCAGGTCGACCAGCAGCACGTCGACCGGGTTGTCCTCGAGCCAAGCCAGCAGCTCGGTTGCGGTCGAGGCGCAATGGGCCAGGGTCAGCGAGGGGTCGGCATCGATCACGCGGGCGAGGCGCTCGCGCATGCCGGTGTCGTCCTCGACCAGCGCGACCTGCGTGGTCGAGAGAAGGGGAGCGGCTGCGGTGTCGATGGCCATGGCGCGGGGCTGCGGTCCTCGGGTGGGCGGACCCGCAGCGTAGGGGCCGGCGCGCGCCGTGCCCATCCTATATACGTGGGAGGGGCGCGGGTCGCGCGTTCAGGCGGCCGACATGCGCGCCAGCCTCGACGCCACGCGCTGCAGGTGCGCGCCGAGCTCGGGCGGCGACTCGACCTCGAAGTCGTGCCCCAGGCAGCCGAGCCAGACCGCCAGCGCATCGAGCGAATTGGCCGCGGTCTGGATGCGCGTGCGGTCGGGCGCCACGGCCTCGGGCACGCCGCCGACCCACGACAACTGGCCGTCGAGCGCGGCCACGGGCGCATGCACCAGCACGCGCGCATGGTGCAGGTAGGGCGAGATCTGCAGCGCGTGCTGCATGTAGGCCGCGATGTCGCCGTGCGGCAGCCGCCGCGGCGTGAAGCGCGCGCCGGTGGGCTCGGGATCGACGATGCGGTCGAGCCGGAAGGTGCGCCAGTCCTCGCGGTCCGTGTCCCAGGCCAGCAGGTACCAGCGCTGGCCGGTCTGTACCACGCGGTGCGGCTCCACGCGGCGGCTGCTGACGACCTCGTGGTGGTCGCGGTAGCCGAAGCGCAGCAGCGCGCGGTCGGCGCAGGCCTCGGCGAACAGCGACACCGCCTTGAGCCGGATGTCCGAGCGCTTCTGCAGCACCGGCACCACGGTGGCGCGCAGCTTGTCGAGCCGGCGGCGCAGTCGCGGCGGCATCAGCTGCTCGAGCTTGGCCAGCGCGCGCATCGAGGCGTTCTCGATGTCGTTGCCGCCGTCGCTGGAGGCCGGGCCCACGCCCAGGCCGACCGCCACCGCGATCGCTTCCTCGTCCTCGAGCAGGAGCGGCGGCAGGCTGTTGCCCGCGCCCAGTCGGTAGCCGCCGGCGACGCCCGAGGTGGAATCGACCGTGTAGCCGAGGCTGCGCAGCCGGTCGACGTCGCGGCGCAGGGTGCGCTCGGTGATCTCGAGGCGGCGCGCGAGCTCGGCGCCGGTCCAGGCGCGCTGGGGCTGGAACAGCGACAACAGGCGGATGAGGCGGGCGGAGGCGGAGAGCATGGAAACGATGATGCCTGCGATCGAGGACAGGATCTGTCCGCAATGGACCTTAGTCTTCGGGCCTTCCAACACCTCAGACCCCAGGAGAAAAGCCCATGCTCAAGACCTACAACGGCAGCTGCCACTGCGGCAAGGTTCGCTTCCAGGCCGACATCGATCTCGCGGCCGGCACCGGCCGCTGCAACTGCTCGATCTGCGCCAAGGCGCGCAACTGGGGGGCGATCGTGCGGCCCGAGGCCTTCCGGATGGTCAGTGGCGAGGAGGAGCTGTCGAGCTACCAGTTCGGCTCGTACAGCACGCACCACCTGTTCTGCCGCCATTGCGGCGTGCGGCCCTTCGGCCGCGGCGACGTGGCCGAGGTCGGTGGCAAGTACGTCAGCATCAATGTCAGCTGCCTCGACGACGCCACGCCCGACGAACTGGTGGCCGCGCCCGTGATGTACATGGACGGGCGCAACAACAACTGGTTCAACCCGCCCGCCGAGACGCGGCATCTCTGAAAGACGGGCGATAAAAAGCCCCGCGGCCTGGCGGCGGCGGGGCTGCTCGTCTCTCGCCGCGCTTACTTGCGGCGACGCGCCGGCTGCTCGGCCGGCACATAGGTCTGCGACGGTGCCGCGCCGCCATCCACGCCGAGGCGGCCACCGCCACCCAGGCCCTGGCCGCGCACGGTCTGCGCCTTGTAGTTGCGCAGCGAACGGACCATCTGGTTGAAGGCGTCCATGAAAGCCGCCGCGATCACCTTGCCTTGCGGGGTGCGCGTGTAGCCGCCGATGCCACCGGCCGCGCGGCCGCCGGCGAGGTCGGCGAAGCCGCCGAAGTCGGTCTTCGAGGCGCTGCCTTCCGCCGCCGCGACCTGCACGCCCGAGCGGTTGTCGATCAGGGTCAGCAGCGCCGAGGCTTCCTTGGTCTGCAGGTTCGCGCCCAGGTTCGCGATCGCACGGCCACGGCCACCGCCGACCAGTCCGCCGAGCGCGCCGCCGAGGCCGCCCGCGTCGCTGTTGCTGAACACGATCTCGGGCGACAGGCCGTAGTCCGACGCGACCATCTGGCCGCGGCCGAAGTTGCTGCCGCCACGCATCTCGCCCGACTGCTGCAGCGCGCGCTCGCGCGTCATCGCGTTCATGCCGGCCGCGCCGCGCTCGACCACCACGAAGCAGTTCGATTGCTGCACCAGCAGGCGCAGCAGGTTGGCGGTGGGCGGCAGCTTGTATTCGCCGGTCAGCACCGTGTACCAGCCGGCATTCACGTTCTCGATCAGCGAGACGGTGCCCAGCGGCGAGTCGCAGCGCTCGAGCGCGCTGCTTTCGCCCGAGGTGGCGGCGCCGGCCGCGCTGCCCGTGGCCACGGTCTTGGCCGATTGGCTGCCCATCTGCATGTCCATGGTCTGGCAACCCGAGAGGGCCAGCAGGCCGGCCAGTGCGCTTGCGAGAGAAAGTTTGGAAAAAGCCATGTCCCGATCTATCAAGTGAAACAACACGGCGCCCGCGCGGCAGGCGCCCCTATCGAACAGCCGAAGGTGGGACCGCGTGGCCAATACGAGCTCCCGATTCGATACCGCGTCGCAAGCGACCGCGCGACGATACGGACCGGTCACCCGGTACGCCAGTGTCGAAAGTCATGTGCGCATGCGCGTCGTCCGCGGTGCGGAGTCCGGCATGGCCTGGGATGGAAAACGGCTCCTCGACCTCGGCTCGAACGGGGGCTCTTGGAAGGTGGCCCATCTTCGAAACGCGCCGCCTGGTGCGCTGCGCGAACGGCAAGGCCCGGGGGCTTGCGCGACGCGCCGGCCGGCGTAGCGAGGCGCGATTATCCATCCGGAAATCTTCAGAAAAGATGAGCGCGACGACGGTGCTCTCACCGAGCGCTTCGAGTGAAAACCTTCATCTTATTTTTGACGCCCAGTTAACATTTCATCGTTGGCGGAGGGTTGTGGCGCGTGATGGATCTCACGCGGCTCGCAGTCGGCTGGCGTTGTTTTGCTTTTTTCCTCACTTCCAGAATCAGGAGTTTTCAGATGGCAACCACCAAGAAGAACGTCGTTGGAGAAGCGGCAGCCGAACTCACGCGCCAGCAGGTGCAGCAGGCCCTGGCGATCGCGGGCGCGGCGGAATTCAGCGGCTCGACCGACCCGGCCTTCGTCGGCTCCGTGCTCGTGGCGCTGGCCATCAACACCAGCTCGGTCAGCGCGACCATCGACAACGCGAAGACCCGCCGCGATGCGACTGGCGGCGGCGTGACGGCGCACTGATCGAACGGCCGGAAAACGAAAGGCCGGCAAGCGCGATGCCTGCCGGCCTGGGTGGATCGGGTGTGGACGCGAGCCCGATGACGCCTGGTCTTCGCGATGCCGCGGTTCAGCGCGCGGCCCGTCTCATCGCATCGTCATTCGCAGCGAAACAGCACGCCGCTCTCGGCCGGTGCCTTGCCGAGCCAGCGCGGGCTCTGGCTCTTGTTGTCGCAGTAGATCTGCGCCTGCGTGTAGGTGGTGGCGCGCAGAACGCCTTCGCGGAACTGCATCACTTCGTTCGGGGGCGTCGAGCAGCCGGCGATGGCCAGCGCGCAGGGGATCGACAGGAGGGCCAGGAGGGACGGTGCATGCCAGTTCATCGCACGATTCTCCGACATTCCCGCGTCTTCCAAGGCATGCACCCGTGCGCCGAGCGCCTCATCCCTGGTTGGCCGCGGCCGCCGCACCCGGGTACAGGTATCTGAAGTAGGGGCCCGAGCTGCCGAACAGTCTTGCCGCGAGCTGCACCGGATCTTCGGCGCTGTGCTTCTCGTAGAGCACCGGTCCCCAGATGATGAAGCCGTCGATGCTGAGCGTGGCGGGCGCGGGCTCGATCGCCTTCCAGGCATGGGCGAATTTCGAGATCCAGGCGAGGGCGTCGGTCAGCGCGTAGTTGGGCACGACCACCGGTTGTTCGATGCGGGGCATGGCGGTACTCCTGGGTTGAGAGAACTGTACAAATATACAGTAAACTACGGCCCATGGCAGGCGCGCGGCGCACCACTTTCCATTCTCCTTGACGGGTTGCCCGTCCCTTTGATGCTTGACTGCAAGAAGGCTTGAGCCCGGTCCGATGCCGGGCTTTTTTTTGTCCGCGCGATTCGTCGATCGCGTCGTCTTCGCGCTGCATGCGGGCGATGAAGAAAGAGCGGATGCGATGCGTACGATCGGCCATCGATCGTGTTGCCGCATTCGTTCTTCGGCACGCGTTTGCAGGTCGATGCGCGAGCACAAAGGAAAATGTCCCGCTACCTTGTGAGTAGCGGGGCATCCAGTAGCCTTGCGGCTTGTTTTTGGCTCCTCGACCTGGGCTCGAACCAGGGACCTACGGATTAACAGTCCGGCGCTCTACCGACTGAGCTATCGAGGAACAAGCCTCAGATTATAGCGTCGTTTTTGAGGGTCTGGCAAACCGACGCAACTTTTCGCTAAAAAAGTTCAGAGCGCGATGCTTACGCCCAGTCGCAGCGTGCGCGGCGCGCCCGGGAACAGGTAGACGTGGCTGAACTGGTAGGGCGATTCCTTCCAGTAGCGGCGATCGAAGACGTTGTCGACGGCCAGCGACCAGCTGGTGTTCACGCCGTTGAGCTTGGTGTCGTAGCGCAGCACCGCATCGAGGCGCGTCCACGACGGCAGACGGATCGAACCGTCGGGCAGCACGTTGCGTTGGCCTTCGTACGACAGCTGTCCCGCGATCTCGAGGCCCGCCACCGCGGGCACGCGGTAGGCGAGCTGCGCGCGCAGCACCTGCTTGGGCACGTTGGTCGGCGACTGTCCGTTGAGCGCGGGATCGGCCGTGCTGCCGCGGCGCTTCGCGTCGATGACCGACACGCTGCCGCCGAGGCGCCACGGTCCCTGGTTCCATTGCGCACCGGCCTCGAGTCCGCGATGCACGGCGCGGCCGTCGTTGCGCACCGTGCACGATTCGCCGCAGGCATCGAGGTTGGTCAGCGGCCGCGAGATGTCGAACCACGCGAGCTGCCAGTTGAAGGCCTCGTTGCCGCCCTTGAGGCCCAGCTCCCATTGGCGCGAGGCGAGCGCCGCGAGCGCCTGCCCGGCATTGCTGTATTGGAGACGGTTCGGCACCACCTGCGACTCCACGCCCTTGCCCCAGCTCGCATAGGCCAGCAGCTCGGGCCGCAACACGTAGCTCACGGCCACCCACGGCGTGGTTACGTTTTGCTTGTAGCCGGTCGGGTTCGAGCCGTCGTTGCCGATGCTGCTGCGGTCGAGCCGCGTGTGGCGCACGCCGACCCAGGTGGTGAAGCGCTCGTTCCAGCGAATCGCGTCCTGCAGGGTGAGCTCGGTCGAGCGCTCGTCGCGGTTGGTCTGCGGCGTGGTGGCGTCGGGCGCCGGCGGCACGAAGGAGGTCGCCCAGATGTTGCCGGTGCCCGCGTAGTTGTAGGCCTGGTTCTGGAAGCGGTTGCGCACGCGGCTTTGCAGCAGGCCGATGCCGAGCTCGTGCCGCACGCTGCCGGTCATCACGTTGCCCTTGAGGTTGAGGCTGCCCGCGGTCTGCGTGCGGCGCTCGTTCTCGCTGCGGAAATCGTAGACGTCGAGGGTGCCGTCGCTGCAGTAACGGTCGTAGCTCTCCTCGGCGTTGCAGCCGAAGGCATAGGCCAGGCGGTCGTCGGTGCGCAGCCGTTGCCGGCCGAGCTGCGCGCTCCAGCGCCAGTCGCCGTCGATGGCCTGGCTGAAGCGCAAGGTACCGGTCAGCGCATCGAATTCCGAAGGCTGCGACCAGGGCTGGTTGTTGAGGTTGATGCGCGGATCGACCGGCGCCGGCAGCCGGGCACCCAGCAGGCTGTAGCCATTCTGGCTCGGCTGCGTCTTGCGGCTCTTCTCGATCTCGAACTCGAGCACCGAGTCGCGCGTGATGCGCCAGTCGGCCGCGAGCGAGAACAGGTTGCGGTTGCCGTCGAGGTCGTGCACCAGCGGCTTGAGGTTCTCGGCCGCGACGTTGATCCGGTAGCCGAACTCGCGCTGCGCGCCGAAGCGCCCGCCGAGGTCGACAGCGCCGAGCAGGCTGCCGCGGCTGGTGGTCTCGATGCGCACCGCGCGCAGGTCGTGCTCGGTCGGCCGCTTGACCACGTAGTTGACGAGCCCGCCCGGCGCGCTGGTGCCGGCCTGGATGCCGCTGGTGCCGCGCAGGATCTCGACGCGCTCCTTGTTGTCGAGCGGGATCGAGGTCTCGGCGCTGATCGGCAGGCCCTCGCGCCGGTAGTTGAAGCGGTTGTCGAGCACGAAGCCGCGCACCGTGAGGTAGTCCCAGTAGCCGGCCGAGTTGTAGGCATCGGTTACCGAGGCATCGAACTGCGTGAGGTCCGCGAGGCGGCGCGCACCGCTCGCGCGCAGCTGGTTGCTGTCGATCACGGTGGCCGACAGCGGCAGCTCGCGCAGTGGCACGTCGCCGAAGCCGCTGATCTCGGCCGGCGGCGCGAGCGTGGCGGGGTTCACGGTCACGGCCGGCAGCGCGGTGGTGTCCTGTGCCTGGGCGAAGGCACCGTGAGCAGCGAGCAGCGCGGCCATCGCGCAGGCGACGGGGGTGCGGGAAAGAAGAAGAGAAGGATGCGTCATTCGGTCGGTGTTCAGGGCTTCGCAGCCGATGCGGTGCGGTGGGCGTCGATCGCTGCCATCCATTGCGCGGCCGTGCCCTCGGGGTCCTCGGCGGCGACCAGCGCGCGCACCACGGCGACGGAGCCGACGCCGGTGGCGAGCACCTCGGGCAGGCGCAGCGCGTCGATGCCGCCGATGCCCACCTGCGGATAGCCGCGCAGCAAGCGCGCGTAGGCCGCGAGACGCGCCACGCCTTGCGGCGCGGTCGCCATCTTCTTGAGCGTGGTCGGGTAGACCGCACCCATCGCGATGTAGCTGGGGCCGACCGCGTCGGCGCGCACCATCTCGGCATAGCCGTGCGTGCTGACGCCCAGGCGCAGGCCGGCGGCGCGGATCCGTTGCAGCTCCTCGGGCGCGAGCGCATCGAGGTCTTCCTGGCCCAGGTGCACGCCGTAGGCGCGCGCCTCGATCGCCACGCGCCAGTGGTCGTTGATGAACAGCAGCGCGTCGGTACCTTGCACGGCCGCCACGGCCGCGTGAACTTCGCGCGCCACGGCCGCCGCGTCCTCGGACTTGAAGCGCAGCTGCACCGTCGGCACGCCCGCGCGCGCCATGCGGCCGACCCAGGCGGCATCGGGCAGCACGGCATAGAGGCCGAGCTGCTCGGGGCAGGGCGCGAAGGCATTGTCGCGCGCCGCCGGCGGAAATTCGCGCAGGCCGAAATCGGCGGGCGCGTCGGGCCAGCGCTGCGCATCGAAGCCGCCGAGGCGCTCGCTCTGCGCGCGCCAGGCGCGTGCGATGCATTCGGCGTCGATGTCGATGAAGCCGAGCGCGCCGCAGGCCTGTCGCGCGCCGCGGTAGATGGCGTCGTCGGCGCTGTAGGCGATCGCGGCCGCGGGGGCCGAGGTGGCGGCGCCGAAGCGCAGGCCATGCGCCGCGACGATCTCCTGCGCGACGCGCGCGCGGTCCAGGTGAAGGCTGTCGTTCATGGTGTCGCTCATCCCGCGTGATGCCAGAACGGCGTGCCCAGCACCGGCGTGCTCGCCTGCGCCGCATCCTGCGCGGCCATGGCGCCGGCACGGCGCGCGGCCCGGCCGGCCTGCACCGCATCGGCGAAGGCACCGGCCATCGCGACCGGGTCCTGCGCGAGCGCGACGGCGGTGTTCAGCAGCACGCCGTCGAAGCCCCACTCCATCACCTGGCAGGCATGCGAGGGCAGGCCCAGTCCGGCGTCGACCAGCATCGGCACCTCGAGCCGGTCGCGCAGCACCTGCAGCGCATAGGGGTTGACCGGCCCGCGGCCGGTGCCGATCGGCGCGGCCCAGGGCATCACGGCCTGGCAGCCGACGTCGACCAGCCGCTGGCACAGCACCAGGTCCTCCGTGCAGTAGGGCAGCACCTTGAAGCCGTCGCGGATCAGCTGCGAGGCGGCATCGACCAGGTTCAGCGTGTCGGGCTGCAGCGTGTAGTCGTCGCCGATCAGCTCGAGCTTGATCCACGGCGTGTCGAACAGCTCGCGCGCCATCTGCGCGGTGGCGACCACTTCCTGCACGCTGTGGCAGCCCGCGGTGTTGGGCAGCACCGGCACCTCGAGCCGGCGCAGCAGTTCCCAGAAGCCGTTGCCGAGCTCGCTGTTGCCCGAGCCCTGGTTCGCGGTCTGGCGCCGCAGCGAGGCCGTGAGCATCGCGGGCTTCGCGCGCTTCACGGCGGCCTCGAGCAGGTCGGGCGAGGGGTAGCGCGCGGTGCCCAGCAGCAGGCGGCTGTGGAAGGTCTCGCCGTAGAGCACCAGCGGATCGTTCGGGGTCGTGGTCATCGGTCTTGTCTCCATCAATGCGTTCAGCCGCCCGTCACGGGGCGGATCACTTCGACGCGGTCGTCGGGCCGCAGCGCGCGCGTGGCATAGGCCGAGCGCGGCACGAACTCGCGGTTCACGGCCACCGCGAAGGGCAGCGTGGCATTCAGCGCGGCGAGTGCGTCGGTCAGCGTGGCGTGCTCGGGCAGCGCGAAGGGCTTGTCGTTGATCAGGATGTTCATCGTCGTCATGGGGTCTCCAGGCCGAAGCCTTGCGCGAGCGGCGAGCGGCCCTGCGCGAGCCACTCCATCGCGGCGTCGAGCAGCGCGGGCGCGATCATGAAACCGTGGCGGTACAGGCCGTTGATCTGCAGCACGCGCGGCCGCGGCTGACGCAGCGCGGGCAGGTTGTCGGGCAGGGTGGGGCGGCACTGCGTCGCGATCTCGACGATGCGCGCCTCGGCGAAGCCGCTGTGCACTGCGTAGGCGGCACTGAGCAGCTCGAGCGTGGAGCGCACGCTCGCGGGCGACATGTCGTCCGATTCGATCTCGGTCGCGCCGATCACGAACAGGCCTTCGGGCTTGGGCGCGATGTAGAGCGGATAGCGTGGATGCACGAGCCGCGTGGGCCGCGCCAGCGTCACGTCGGGCGCATGCACGCGGATCACCTCGCCGCGCACGCCGCGCAGCGCGTTCCATTGCGGCCGGGCGCCGAGGCCACGGCAGTCGATCAGCCAGTCGGGCTGGCCCGGCGAGCCGGGCGCGAAGTCCTCGGGCGCGCGCGGCGATTGCCAGTGCAGCGTAACCTTGTCGTCGGCCTGCAGCGTCGCGAGCAGCGCGGCCAGCAGCGCGCGATTGTCGAGCTGGCCTTCGCCGGGCAGGAACAGGCCGCTGGCGAAACGCCGGCCCAGCGAGGGCTCGAGCGCCTCGATGCCCGCGCCATCGAGCGTGCGCATCGGCGCCAACTCGGGCACCTGCGTGCCGGTGTGGGCCAGCACGCGCGCGAGCCGCGCGGCCTCGTTCGCATCCTGCCGGTGCCACAGCACCAGCGTGCCTTCGCGCTGGAAGAACACCGGCCGCGCCAGCGGCGCGAGCAGCTCGGGCCAGCGCGACAGCGCATGGTGGCCCATGCGCACCAGCGGCACCGGCGCCACCGCCGACTCGGCCAGCGGCGCGAGCATGGCCGCGGCCACGCGCGCCGCCGCGCCTTCGGCCTCGGCACTGCCGGCCTCGTGGAGGTCGACGCGGCAGCCGGCCCGCGCGAGCGTCACGGCCATCAGCCGGCCCATGAGGCCCGCGCCGAGGATCGCCACCGATCGGAAGGGCAGCTTCATCGCCATGCTCCTTGCACCTTCGAATCGCGTCGATAATTTTCGGCATGACCCAAGGACCCACCCAGCGCTATGCGCGCGTGCTCTCGATCGCCGGCTCCGACAGCGGCGGCGGTGCCGGCATCCAGGCCGATCTCAAGACCTTCGCGGCCCTCGGCTGCTACGGCATGACGGCCATCACCGCGCTCACCGCGCAGAACACGCTTGGCGTTACAGGCATCCACGGCGTGCCGCCGGCCTTCCTCAAGGCGCAGATCCAGGCCGTGGTCGAGGACATCGGCGTCGACGCGGTCAAGCTCGGCATGCTGCATGCGCCCGAGGTGGTCGAGGTCGTGGCATGGGCCATCGACCACTACCGCCTGCCGAACGTGGTGCTCGACCCCGTGATGGTCGCCACCAGCGGCGACCGCCTGATCGCGGCCGAGACGGTGCAGGTGCTGGTGCGCGAACTGTTCCCGCGCGCCGCGGTGATCACGCCCAACCTCGACGAGGCGGCCCTGCTGATCGGCCATGCGATCGACGGCATCGGCGCGCTCGACGGCGCGGCCGACGAGCTGCTGGCGCTCGGCGCGCGCGCCGTGCTGCTCAAGGGCGGCCACCTGCCGGGCAGCGAGGTGGTCGACGTGCTGCTGCAATCCAGTGGCGAGCGCACGCGCCTGGCCTCGCGCCGCATCGAGAGCCGCAACCTGCACGGCACCGGCTGCACGCTGTCGTCGGCCATCGCCGCGCACCTGGCACTGGGCGCGGCGCTGCCCGAGGCGGTGGAGCGCGCGCGCGCCTACATCCTCGGCGCGATGGCGGCCGCTGTCGATGTGCAGGTCGGCGCCGGTCATGGCCCGCTCAACCACGGCTTTGCGCCAGTGCCGACGCAGCGCCTGCCGCTGCGGGCTTCGGCCGGCTGAGCCAGGCCAGCACGAAGGTCAGCGCCAGCGTCGGCAGCGCCGAGCCGAACTGCGGCGCCCATTTCGCGAGCGCGTGGTAGGCCGCGATGCCCGCGATCCAGATCAGCGCCGCCGCCAGGTCGACCTTGGGGCGCGCGCCGGCCGGCGCCACCGCGCGGCCGCCGCCCAGCCGCCCGAGGATCACGCCGTAGAGCGGCACGAACACCGAGCTCAGCAGCAGCAGGAAGGGCTCGAGCGTGTGCATCGGCAGCACCAGCGCGAGCGCGATGCACAGCACGGCCAGCAGCAGGCCCCAGCGCTTCACGCTCCAGCGCGGCAGCAGGCTGTGGGTGGAGACCGAGCCCGAATAGACGTCGCCATAGGCGTTGTCGAGCTCGTCGATCAGGATCAGGCCCAGCGCCACCAGCCCGCCCTGCGCCAGCAGCAGCGCCGTGACCAGGCTGGTGCCGGGCTCGGCCACGCTGACCACCATCACGCCCAGCGCATAGCACCAGATGTTGGCCAGCGCATAGCCGATCCAGGTGCCGCTGAAGGCACTGCCCAGCCCGCCCGCGCTGCGCTTGCCGTGCCGCGCATAGTCGGCCACCAGTGGCAGCCACGACACCGGCATCGCGATCACGAGGTCGAGGGCGCCGAACATGCCCATGCTGCCGTCGCCCGGGCGCGACCAGAAGGCGTCGAAGCCCTTGGCATGCAACTGGGTTGCGAACTGCCAGCTGAGCCACAGCAGCGACAGCACCACCAGTGGCAGCCCGAAGCGGCTCACGAAGCGCCGCACCAGCTTCACCATCGAGCCCGCGAGCAGCGCCAGCAGCACCGCGCCCCACAGCAGCGTGGCCGCCACGCCGCCCCAGGCGCTGCCCAGCCACGGCCCGGCCACCGACTGGCCGATGGCCTGCGTGCCCTCGCGCATGATCACCAGCTCGAAGGTGGTCCAGCCCACCAGCTGCACGATGTTGAGCAGCACCGGCAGCCGCGCGAAGGCGCTGCCGTAGGTGGCATGCATCAGGCCCGCGCTGGCCAGGCCGCTCTCGCAGCCCAGGCGCGCGGTCCAGGCCAGCAGCGCGGCGCCGAGGCAGGAACCCAGCGCGATCGCGATCGCCGCGTCGCGCGTGCCCACCGCCGGCACCAGGTAGGCGCCGATCTGCATCACCAGCAGGCCCACGCCCAGGCTGAACCAGAGCGAGGCATGGTCGTGCCAGCGGAAGACGCGCTGCGACGCCGGCAGCGGCGTCAGCGCCTCGTTGGCGAGAGGATTCGATGTGTCGTCGTGTGCCATCCGTTTTGCTCCGGGCAAAAGGTTTGGCAGGTGGGCGAGGCTCCAGCGGCGCGGCTGGCACGCGAGAGAACGTGACAGGCCGCCGGACCAGCTTCCCTGCGCGAGGATTACCTCAATCAGGTTCAAAGGGACTTTCTCAGCCGGGTCGGCAAGCCGACCCAACACCCCTAGCGAAGCGCCATTTTAGTCCCGCCGGGCCGTGGGGGCTATGCGCGCGGCCGAAGACAATCCGCGCCACAACAAATGCAGGCGCTCCGAACGCGCCGAAAGGGAATGCATGACAGAAGCAACGCCGCCCCCGGGCTCCACGGATTCCGCCGCCAAAGCCTCGGCCGCCACGCGCATGAGGCGCTTCCGGGTCGACGTCGGCACCATCGTCTGCGCCGTCGCGCTGGTCCAGTCGCTGCTGCTGGTGGCGCTCGGCTACTGGGGCGCGCAGCGGCTGGTGTCGCGCGTCGGCGAGTCGGCGCACAAGGTGAGCCATGACCGCGTCGAGGACAACGTGCTGGCCTTCCTCGCCAAGACCCAGGCGGTGGTGCATGCCGTCGGCGATTCGCCGAGCCTGCATCCGCTGGGCGAGGACGGCGAGCGCAGTGCCGAGATGCTGTGGACCCTGCTCGAGGAAGCGACCGAGCTCGACAGCCTCGGCGTGGCCAGCGACGACGGTCATCTGCTGATGGCCGAGCGCTACCCGGTGTCGGCGATCCGCCAGGTGGTGCGCGATCCGGCCTTCAGCACCGAGACCTGGGCATACAAGCGCTCGGTCGACATCGAGGGCGGCGATCCGCGCCAGCGCTTCGCGACCACGCGCATCGAATCCTTCCGCAGCGACCACGACGCCACCGAGCGCGCCTGGTACCGCGAGGCGCTGGCACGGAAGGCGCCGGTGTGGACGCCGCCGTTCCGTTTCGACGACGGCGAGGAGCTCGGCGTGAGCTACGCCCAGCCGGCCGAGCGGCTCGACGGGGAAGGGCGGCACCTGCAGTCGCTGGTGGTGGTCGGCCACCTGTCGCTGGGCCACCTGTCGACGCTGGTGCGCCAGTTCGGCAGCCGCGGCCCGGGCCAGAGCGTGCTGCTGAGCGACGACCACCATGTGCTGGCGCGCAGCGACCATCCCGATCCGGTGCGCGAACTGCGCCTGCCCGAGGGCGGCGTGCTCGGCGCGGTGCATGCCCACATGCTGGCGCACGGCATCTCGGAGAACGTCGAGGACGAGAGCTTCGTGGTCACCCATGCGGGCGAGCGCTACCGGGTCGAGTCCTCGCGCATCGGCCCCACGGGCTGGGAACTGATCAGCTGGGAGCCCGAGGCCGAGCTGCTCGCCGGCCTCGAGCGCCTGGTGCGCTGGGGCCTGCTGCTGACCCTGGCCTTCCTGGCCTTCGCGCTCTTCATCTCGCTGCGGCTGTCGAAGCTGGTGACCGCGCCGATCGAGAACCTGTCGCAGACCGCGCGCCGCATCGGCCGGCTCGAGCTCGACGACCTGCCGCAGCAGCCAAGCCGCGTGCTCGAGATCCAGCACCTGAACCAGGCGCTCGACGATTCCGCGCGCAGCCTGCGGGCCTTCAGCAAGTTCGTGCCGGTGCACCTGATCCGCCAGCTCGTGGCCGAGGGCCACGCGCTGGCGCCCGGTGGTTCGCCGCGCCGCATCACGGCGATGTTCACCGACGTCGAGGGCTTCACGAGCATCGCCGAATCGCTGCCGGCCGACCTGCTGGTGCGCCAGCTCACCGAGTACTTCAACCTCGCGCAGCGCGTGTTCGCGCGCCATGGCGGCGTGGTCGACAAGTACATGGGCGACGGCATCATGGTGCTGTGGGGCGCGCCGCTCGAATTGCCCGATGCGGAGTACCGCGCCTGCCTCGCGGCGCTCGAGCTGCATGCCGAGATGGCCGAGCTCAATCGCCGCTGGCGGGCCGAGGGGCTGCAGCCCTTCCACACGCGCATCGGCATGCATACCGGGGTGGTGATCGCCGGCGTGCTCGGGTCCAGCGACCGGCTCTCCTACACCGCGCTCGGCGACGTGATCAACGCCGCGAGCCGCATCGAGGGCAGCAACAAGGAGCTGGGCACGCGCACGCTGATGTCCGACACCACCCATGCGGGGCTCGCGGGGCGGCTGCCCACGCGCCGCATCGAGGAGCAGGTGGCGCTGCGCGGCCGGCAGACGCGCATGGTGCTCCACGAACTGCTCGAGGAGAAAGAGGCACCCTAGAGATCGAGCACCAGCCGTGGCGAGCGCGCGCGCGAGCAGCAGGGCAGGAACTGGTCGTTGGCCGCCTGCTCGGCGGGCGTGCGAAACAGGTCGTGGTGCGCGACCTCGCCCTCGAGCACGCGCGTGAGGCAGGTGCCGCAGACGCCCTGGGCGCAGGACACCGGGATCTCGATGCCCTCGGCCGCGAGCGCGTCCACCACGCTGAGCGCGGCCGGCACGCGCACCACGCGGCCGCTGCTGCGCAGCTGCACCTCGAAGCTGCCGGCCTCTTCGACGGGCGGCAGCGTGCCCGCGAAGCATTCGAAATGCACGCGCCCCTCGGGCCAGCCGCGCGCGCGGGCCGTGGCGCGCACCGCTTCGATGAAGCCCTTCGGCCCGCAGACGTAGAGCTGGCGCCCAGGCGCCGGTGCGCCGATGGTGGCGGCCAGGTCGATGCGCTGCGCGGGCGGGCCGTCGTCGTCGTGGAAGAACACCCGGTCGGCGAAGGCCGCCGCCCGCAGCCGCTCGCGGTAGGCCGCGCGCGCCGCGCTGCGGCTGCAGCAGTGCAGCGCGAAATCGCGGCCGAGCGCCGCGAGCCGGTGCGCCATCGCGAGCAGCGGCGTGATGCCGATGCCGCCGGCCAGCAGCAGGCTGTGATCGGACCCTTCATCGAGCGCGAACAGATTACGCGGCGCGCCGACCTGCAGCAGCGTGCCTTCGGCCACCGCCTCGTGCAGCGCGCGCGAGCCGCCGCGCGATGCCGCCTCGCGCAGCACGCCGATCTCGTAGTGGCCGGGCGCCCGCGCGGGCGGGTTGCACAGCGAGTAGGGCCGCACCAGGCCGCCGGGCAGCAGCACCTCGATGTGCGCGCCGGCCTCGAAGGGCGGCAGCGCGCCGCCGCCGGCCGCCTCGAGCCGGAAGCCCGCGATGCCCTCGGCCTCGATCGTCTTGCGCGCGACGCGCACCGCGATGCGTTCGACGGCCGCGCTCATTCGCCCTGCAGGAAGTTGCCGGCCTCGAAGCGCACCGGCGGCGCGTCGGCGTCGAAGCTCACGCCGGCCGGGTCGCGGCCCTCGCGCAGCGCGTCGAGCTGGCGCTGCAGCAGCCGGCGCAGCATCACGATGCCGCGGTCGGAACTCGCCAGGTGCTCCTCCGAATGCGCGGTGATCGCGCCCTGGCTCACCTGTGCTTCGTAGTCGCCGGGAAAGCGGCGGTGCTCCTCCTCGCTGAGCTCCTCCCACAGCTTGCCGTTGAGGCGCGAGCGCACCCGCGCGAGATCGCCGGGCTGCTTCACCCGGCCCACGGTGTAGATGCGGAAGCTGTGGTCGTCGATCGGCAGCACCCAGCCGATCGACTCGACCCGGCCATAGGCCGCCACGCGCGGGTTCGGCACCACGCGCAGGGTCGGCAGCACCGGCCCGGCCACGCGGCGGAACACGCGGCCGTCCTCGAGCCGGCGGATCGAGGTGATCATCACGCCGGTCTCGGTGCTCTCGAAGTTCACCTCGGGCATCTGGCCCATCAGCGCCACGAATTGGGTGCCGCTGAAGCTGCCGTGCAGCACCGGCACGTGGAAGGGGTCGGCCACGTTCTCGTAGTGCTGCAGCCAGTTGCAGGGAATGATCCGCGGCCCGCCGCCGCCGATGCTGTTGTCGTCGGCCTCGAGCGTCTCGCCCTCGTCGAGCACCTCCAGGCAGTCGTAGCGCGGCAGCACCGGCTTCTTCTCGGCCGGGCCGAGGTAGGCCCAGACCAGGCCGTAGCGCTCCTCGACCGGGTACCAGGGCTGGCGCACGCGTCCGCGCGTGCGCGCGCCGTTCTCGGGCTCGCAGGGCTGGTCGACGCAGTGGCCCTGCACGTCGAACATCCAGCCGTGGTAGCAGCAGCGGATGCCGCCTTCCTCCACGCGGCCGTAGTAGAGCGAGGCGCCGCGGTGGGCGCAGCGCCAGTGCACCAGGCCGGGCCGGCCGGTCTTGTCGCGGAACAGGATCAGGTCCTCGCCGAGCACGCGCACCTGGCGCGGCGTGTCGCTGGCATCGGCGGCCAGCCCGATCGGATGCCAGTAGCGCCGCAGCAGCTCGCCCATCGGCGTGCCGGCGCCGACCTCGGTCAGCTCGGCCTTGTGGCTCGGCGGCTTGCGGCCGTAGGCGGTGCCGGTGTCGATGGCGACCGGCTGCCATTCGGCCGTGGAAGAGGAGGAGGGAAGGACGGTGCTCATTCGGGGGTGACTCCTGCGGCCTTGATCAGGTCCGCGACACGGGGGAAATCGGCTTTCTGGCCGGCGCGGAACTCGGCCGGCGTGCTGCCCAGCGGCTCGAAGCCGTAGCCGGCCAGCCGCTCCTGCACGTCGGGCTGGCGCGTGACCGCCTGCAGCGCGGCGACCCATTCGTCGAGCACCGGCTGCGGCGTCTTCGCGGGCGCGTAGACGCCGATCCAGCTGTCGAGGTCGAAGCCCGCGAAGCCCTGCTCGGCGAAGGTCGGCACCTCGGGCATCGAGCGCACGCGGCGCCTTCCGGTGATGCCCAGCACCTTGATGCGGCCGGCCTGGGCCAGCCCGCGCGCGGTGGCCGGGTTGGCCCAGGCCACGCCCAGCGCCTCGCCGAACAGGTCGTTGTGCGCGGCCGCCTCGGCCTTGTAGGGCACGTGGATCAGGTCGATGCCGGCCTGGCGCGCGAGCAGCTCGCCGAACAGGTGGGCGTTCGAGCCGTTGCCCCAGGTGCCGTAGCTGATGCCGCGGTGCGCCTTGGCGTAGGCGACGAACTCGCGCACGTTCGAGAACGGCGCCGAGGCGCGCGCGATCAGCATCGGCCCGCCGGTCGCGAGCTGCGACAGCGGCTCGAAGTCCTTCACCGGGTCGTAGGGCAGGCGCGGCTGCAGCACCACGTTGTTGATGTGCGTGAGCGGCAGCGTCAGCAGCACCGTGTAGCCGTCGGGCGCCGCCTTGGCGACCGCATCGGCGGCGATGGTGCCACTGGCGCCGGGCCGGGGCTCGACGATCACCGGCTGGTTCCAGCGCGCCTTGAGCTTCTCGGCGTAGATGCGCGCGATCGAGTCCATCGGCCCGCCGCCCGAGCCGAAGGGGATGATGCGCACCACGCGGGTCGGGAAGTTGGGCGGACTCGCCTGCGCGAAGGCCGGGCCGGCGGCGCCGGCCATGACGGCGCCGAGAAGGCCGAGCGCGCGTCGGCGCGTCGGCTGGGGTCGCAACGGATTCATCGTGTCTCCAGGTCGTGCTGTACTTGTGGACCCGACGATAAGTACCGCCCGTGCCCCGGGCAATTCGAAGCTTTGGATATGAGATATGGCCCGACGTGATATCCGCAGCCTCGACGTCGGCATGCTGCGGACCTTCGATGCGCTGATGCGTGAGCGCAGCGTGTCGCGCGCGGCGACGCGCCTGTTCCTGAGCCAGCCCGCGGTGAGCGCCTCGCTCAACCGGCTGCGCGAGACCTTCGACGACCCGCTGTTCACGCGCACCGCGCACGGCGTGCAGCCCACCGCGCGCGCCACGGCGCTCGCGGGCCAGGTCGAGCGTGTGCTGGCCGACCTGTCGGCCATGCTCGAGCCCGACGACCGCTTCCAGCCCGAGCATTCGCAGCGCATCTTCCGCATTTCGGGCGGCGACTACGCGAGCCACCTGCTGCTGCCGCGGCTGGCCAACGAGCTCGTGGCCTGCGGTTCGCGCGTGCGGCTGTACTGGGAGACCAGCTCCTTCCTCACGCTGACCGAGCGGCTGCGCAAGGGCGATTTCGATGTCGCCGTGCTGCCGCGGCTGCAGCCGCCGAGCGACTGCGAATCGGCGCTGCTCTACGAGGACCGCTACGTGGTCGCGGTGCGCCGCGGCCATCCGACCCTGGGCGAGGCCGCCTCGCTCGACGACTTCTGCGCCGCGCCGCACGTGTTCCTGGGCTATGGCAGCTCGGCGCTCGACGACCTGATCGACCAGGTGCTCGCGCGCCAGGGCCGCCAGCGCAGCATGAGCGTGGCCATGACCAGCTTCGGCCAGATCGTCGACCTGCTGGCGCAGACCGACCACGTGGCGGTGATGCCGCTGCGCGTGGCCGCGCGCTTCGACGCGCTGCTCGCGGTGCATCCGCTGCCCTTCGAGCTGCAGGGCTACCGTTCGGTCGTGTGCTGGAACCGGCGCTCGAATTCCGACGCCGGCGTGCTGTGGCTCAAGGACGCGCTGCTGCGCATCGGGCGCGAGGCCGATGCGGTGCCGATGCCCGTGCCTACGTCGGCCTGACGCGCCGCGCGAAGGCCTCGAGGCCGTCGATGGTCATCTGGACGTGGCGCTCGAAGCTGCTGTCCAGCGGCACCGTGCTGCCGTTGTCCCAGCGCACGATGAAGGCGCGGTTGGCCAGGAGCGGCAGGTTGCGCGAGAGCACCGGGTGGTCGAGCGGGCGGATGGTGTGGACGCGCTCGCGCAGCTCCTCGGCCCAGGTCTGCGTGTTGTCCGAGGGCAGCGGCGAGAACTCCATCGTGAGGAAGCCCAGCATCGCCGCGATCGTGCAGTTGTAGGCCTCGCGCAGCGGCTCGCCCTCGAAGCCGGCCTCGGTCAGCGCCGTGAGCACGCCCTCGACCAGCGCGGTCGGCAGGCTGCCGTTGGACACCAGCTGCGCACCCAGCAGCTGCGCGACGTTGGGATGGCGCCGCACGGCCGCGCGGCAGCGGCGGAACAGTTCGGCGATCCAGGCCTGCCAGCCCGGCGGCGCGGCATCGGCGGGCGGCGCCACGTCGGCCATGACCGTGGCCGCGACCTCGGCCAGCAGCGCCTCGCGCGAGCTCACGTGCCAGTGCACCGTGGCCGGGTAGACGCCGAGCCGTGCCGCCACCTCGCGCAGGCTGAAGGCGCCGAGGCCGGCCTCGTCGATCAGCGCCAGCGCGACCTCGGCGATCCGGCCCTTGGTCAGCGCGGCGCCGCCCGCGGGTCGGCCGGCGGTGCGGGGCGGGGGAGCGGCTTTCTTGCGCGCGGTGGTCATCGGGTGGGTGCCATTGTTCGGTCGGTGAATTGATTGTATAAACATCGAAAAATTGAGCATCGAACAATTAATACTGAGCCAAGCGCCAATTCCAGCCGTCCAACCCTTTCCAGGAGCCGCCATGACCCTTGCCCCCATCGACCATGCCCTGGCCGAGGCGCACCGCCGCTTCACCGAGGCCAACCCCGCCAGCCGGCGCCAGTTCGAGGCCAATGCCGAGTCCATGCCCGGCGGCAACACGCGCTCGGTGCTGTTCTACGCGCCGTTCCCGCTGACCATCGCGCGCGGCGAGGGGGCGGCGCTATGGGATGCCGACGGCCACCGCTATGCCGACTTCATCGCCGAGTACACGGCTGGCGTCTACGGCCACTCGGCCCCGGAGATCCGCGAGGCGGTGATCGAGGCGATGCAGGGCGGTGTCAACCTGACGGGCCACAACCTGCTCGAGGGCCGGCTGGCGCGGACCATCCGCGATCGCTTCCCGCAGATCGAGCGACTGCGCTTCACCAACTCGGGCACCGAGGCCAACCTGATGGCGCTCACGGCCGCGCTGCACTTCACGGGCCGGCGCCGCATCGTGGTGTTCTCGGGCGGCTACCACGGCGGCGTGCTGGGCTTCGGCGACAAGCCCTTGCCCACCACCGTGCCCTTCGACTTCCTCGTGCTGCCCTACAACGACGCCGAGACGGCGCGCGCCCGCATCGCCGAGCAGGCCTCGGAGATCGCGGCCGTGCTGGTCGAGCCGATGCAGGGCGCGGCCGGCTGCATACCGGGGCAGGCCGATTTCCTGCGGGCGTTGCGCGAGGCGGCCACGGCGGCCGGCGCGCTGCTGATCTTCGACGAGGTCATGACCTCGCGGCTGGGCCCGCGCGGGCTGGCCAACCAGCTGGGCATCCGCGCCGACCTCACGACCCTTGGCAAGTACATCGGCGGCGGCATGTCCTTCGGCGCCTTCGGCGGCCGCGCCGACGTGATGGCGCAGTTCGACCCGCGCACCGGCGCGCTCGCGCACTCGGGCACCTTCAACAACAACGTGATGACCATGGCGGCAGGCCAGGCGGGCCTGACCCGGCTCTTCACGCCCGAGGCGGCCGGCGCGCTGGCCGAGCGCGGCGAGGCGATGCGCGCGCGGCTCAATGCGCTGGGCGCGAAGGAGGGCGTGGCGCTGCAGTTCACGGGCGTGGGCTCGCTGATGAATGCGCATTTCCTGCAGGGCGAGGTGCGGCGCGTGGCCGACCTCGCGGCGGTCGACGGGCGGCTGCGCCAGCTGCTGTTCTTCCACCTGCTGAACGCGGGCATCTACACCTCGCCGCGCGGCTTCGTGGTGCTGTCGCTGCCGCTCGGGGACGCCGACATCGAGCGCTACGTGGCCGCCATCGGCGGCTTCATCGCCGAGTACCGCGCGCTGCTGCCCGCGCTGGGCTGAGCGCGGCTCAGGCCTTGCCGGCCACGCCCAGCAGCTCGTGCAGCCGGGTGCTGGTGGTCGTGTACTGCAGCGGGATCGCCTTGCCGGGGAACACCAGGGCCGCGGCGCCCCAGGCGGCCAGCGTGGCCTCGTGGAAGCCGCAGACGATCAGCTTCTTCTTGCCCGGGTAGGTGTTGATGTCGCCGACCGCGAACACGCCCGCTTCGCGCGTCTGGTACTTCTCGGTGTCGACCGGCACCTGCTTGCGCTCGAGCTCGAAGCCCCAGTCGGCGATCGGCCCGAGGCGCGGCGAGATGCCGAGGCAGGCGACCAGCGCATCGAGCGGCAGCTCGACCGTGCTGGCATCGGGCGTGGCGATGCGCAGCACGTGGCCGTCGAAGCCGCTGGGCTGGCCGACCCGGAAGCCCAGCCGGCCCTCGGCCACCAGCGCGCGCATCGCGGCCACCGTGGCCTCGTCGGCCTGGAAGCCGTCGCGCCGATGCACCAGCGTGACCTGCCTGGCGATGGCGGTCAGCGCGATCGCAGTCTCGAGCGCCGTGTCGTCGCCGCCATTGACCACCACGGCCTGGCCCGCGAAGCGGTCGAGCGAGTCGGGGTGATAGAACAGCGACTCGCCCTCGAAGCGGCCGATGTCTTCCAGCGCGATGCGCTTGGGCACGAAGGCGCCGACGCCGGCCGCGATGAACACCGTCTTCGCGAGGAAGTGGCGGCCGGCCGAGGTGCCCAGCAGCAGCCGCTGGTCGGCCTGGCGTTCGAGCGTGGCGACCTGCTCGCCGAAATGGAAGACCGGCTCGAACGGTGCCACCTGCGCCAGCAGCGACTGCGCGAGCTCGCGCCCGCTGGTCACCGGGGTGCCGGGAATGTCGTAGATCGGCTTGTGACCGTACAGCGCCACGCACTGGCCGCCCGCGGCGGGCAGCGCATCGACGATGTGGCAGGAGATCTCGAGCAGGCCGAGCTGGAAGGCCTGGAACAGCCCCACCGGGCCGGCGCCGATGATCAGGGCGTCGGTCTCGATCGGGGCGGGGGAGGGGATCAGCGCACCAGCTCCGAGATCTTGCCCGTCTTGTCCTTCCACTCGTCGGCGTCGGGCAGGGCGGGCTTGCGCTTGGTGATGCTCTTCCAGCCGTCGGCCTGGGCCAGCTCGGCATTGAGCTTGATGAAGGCGATCTGGTCGGCCGGCAGGTCTTCCTCGGCGAAGATGGCGTTGGCCGGGCACTCGGGAATGCAGACCGCGCAGTCGATGCATTCGTCCGGGTCGATCACCAGCATGTTGGGACCTTCGCGGAAGCAGTCGACGGGGCAAACGTCCACGCAGTCGGTGTATTTGCAACGGATGCAGGCTTCGGAGACGACGTGGGTCATTTGGCGTTGTATGCGTTCTGTGGTCGGGAAAAACCCTTGATTTTAGGCCTTTGCGGCATTCGGCTGCACGAGGACGGCCGCGGAAGTGCGATGCGAGGCCGTATCGACCAGCACCAGCGAGCCCAGCGCGCGCGAGCGCGTGAACGGCAGCACCGCCAGTGGCTGCTGCAGCGCGAGCACCACGTCGCCGATGGCATTGGCCTCGAGCTGGGTCGCCGGCTCGGATTCGAGCGTCGTGATGTTGACCCGGTCGACGATGCGCGCGACCTTGGCCTTGACCCAGCGATGCCCCTGCAGCGCCCAGTAGACGCGGCCCGCGACCAGCGGCTCGTCGTCGAGCCAGGCCACGGTGGCGGTGATCTCGCGCACCGGCTCGAAGGCCTCGGGTGCCAGCAGCCAGTCGCCGCGCGACACGTCGACCTCGCGGTCGAGCACGATGCCGGCGCTGTGGCCCGCATGCACGGTCTTCGGCTGGCGCGCGTGGCTCAGCACCTGGGCCACGGTGGCGGTCTGGTTGCTCGGCAGCACGGTCACGCGCTGGCCCGGCTCGACATGGCCCGAGGCCACGCGGCCCCAGAACACGCGGCGGCCCTGCGAGGTGTCGGCCGAGGACGAGAACTTCTCGACCCACTGCACCGGGAAGGCGAAGGGCACCGATTCGTCCTGCGCCGTCACCGGCAGCTGTTCGAGCAGCTCGAGCAGGCTCGGGCCCTCGTAGCCGACCCAGTCGGCATGGCGCGTGGCCACGTTCCAGCCCTTGAGCGCCGAGATCGGCACGATCGCGGCCACCTGCACGCCCGCGGCTTCGGCGAAGGCGTTGAGCGCGGCCGAGATGCGTTCGAAGGCCAGGCCGGCATCGGCGATGGCGTCGAGCTTGTTGACCGCGAACACGATCGACTGCACGCGCAGCAGGTGCGTCAGCAGCGTGTGGCGGCGCGTCTGCGGCAGCAGCTCGCGCTTGACCACGGTGCCGTCCTCCACCTCGGCAGCCCAGGCCAGCTTGGTGGCATCGACCAGCACCACGGCGGCGTCGGCGGCCGAGGCGGCCGTCACCATGTTGCGCGTGTACTGCTCGTGGCCCGGCGCGTCGCCGATGATGAACTTGCGCCTGGCGGTCGAGAAGTAGCGGTAGGCCACGTCGATCGTGATGCCTTGCTCGCGCTCGGCCGACAGGCCGTCGGTCAGCAGCGCGAGGTCGGTCTCGCCGCCGCGCTGCACGCCAGCGAGCTGGTCCTGCAGCACGGTCTTGCTGTCGACCAGCAGGCGGCCGATCAGCGTGCTCTTGCCGTCGTCGACCGAGCCGCAGGTGATGAAGCGCAGCGCGGTGCCGGTGTCGCCCTGGACATCGGCGGTGACAGGGATTGCAGTGGTCGTCGCGCTCATCAGAAGTAACCGTCTTTCTTGCGTTTTTCCATCGAAGCTTCGGAGGTCATGTCGTCCATCCGGGTGGCGCCGCGTTCGCTGACGTCGACCGACAGCGTTTCGAGCACCACGTCGCCCGCGTCGGCCGCGAGGCTCTCGACCGGGCAGGTGGTCGTGATGTCGCCCACGGTGCGGAAGCGCACGTCGCGCACCTGCACGGTTTCGCCGTCGCGCGGCGGGGTCAGTTCGGTCACCGGCACCAGCAGGCCGCGGCGCTCGACCACCTCGCGCTTGTGCGTGTAGTAGATCGAGGGCAGGCCGACGTGCTCGCGCTCGATGTACTGCCAGACGTCGAGTTCGGTCCAGTTCGAGATCGGGAACACGCGGAAGTGCTCGCCCGGTGCCAGGCGGGTGTTGAACAGGGTCCAGAGCTCGGGGCGCTGGTCCTTGGGCTGCCATTGGCCGAAGCTGTCGCGGTGCGAGAAGATGCGCTCCTTGGCGCGGGCCTTCTCCTCGTCGCGGCGCGCGCCGCCGATCAGCGCGTCGAAGCGGAATTCCTCGATCGCCTCGAGCAGCGTCACCGACTGGTGCGCATTGCGCGATTCGCCCGGGTGCGCGAGGCGCACCGTGCCGCGCTTCATCGAGTCCTCGACGCTGCGCACGATCAGCTCGGCGCCCAGTTCCTTCGCGCGCCGGTCGCGGTAGTCGGTCACTTCGGGGAAGTTGTGGCCGGTGTCGATCATCAGCAGCGGATAGGGCAGGCGGCCGACGCCGAAAGCCTTCTCGGCGCACTTCAGCAGCACCAGCGAATCCTTGCCGCCAGAGAACAGCAGCGCGGGGCGCTCGAAGGCCGCGGCCACTTCGCGCAGGATGAAGATGGTTTCTTCTTCCAGCGCATCGAGGTGCGTGTTGGACAGGTGCGCCGGCGGCAGCAGCAGTTCGGATTCGGTACGGGCGTTCATCGGGTGGGGCGCTGGAGGTTCAGTGTCGTGGAGCGTGCGTTCAATGCGAGAGGTGCAGGCCGCATTCGCGGTTGTCCTCGCCCTTGGTCGGGTCCACGTAGTCGAAGTTGTTCGGCAGGCCGTGCGCCTCGCAGTAGGCGTAGAGGTCCTTGGACGACCAGTGCAAGAGCGGCGCGACCTTGATCAGCCCGTCGGGGTTGATGCTGACCGGCTCCATCTGCGCGCGCACGGCCGTGTCGGTGGCGCGCAGCGCGGTGAACCAGACCTTGGGCGCCGTCTCGCGCAGGGCGCGTGCGAAGGGCTCGAGCTTCACTTCCTCGGTGAAGGCGGCGTGGCGCGGATCGTCGAGCGCCGGCGTCGGGCCGTCGACCGCCTCGCGGTGCGCGCGCGAGCGGCGCGGCAGGTAGATGTGCAGGTCCAGGCCCAGCTGCTTCGTCACGTCGTCGGCGAAGCGGTAGGTGGCCTCGGTGTTGTAGCCG
Source organism: Variovorax endophyticus (assembly GCF_025376855.1). NCBI lineage: Bacteria > Pseudomonadati > Pseudomonadota > Betaproteobacteria > Burkholderiales > Comamonadaceae > Variovorax > Variovorax endophyticus. The sequence continues at coordinate 2,696 of NZ_JAHUTH010000024.1, read as the reverse complement.
TTGTCCATCCAGATCACCGGCACGTCGCGCTTGGCGCGCGTCACCATGTGCAGGATCACGGCCTCGAAGGGCCGGAAATTGGTGGTGACGATCGCGTTCTGGCCCAGGCCGATGGCCCAGTCCACCAGGCCTTCGGCGTTGCGGCCGAGTTCGGTGTTGATGCGTGCGAGGTCGATGCTCATGGATGAATCAGGCTTTGCAGGAGGTACTCAATTGCCGGCCGCGAAGTGCGGCGCGGTCTGCACCGCGTCGCCCTGGTAGAAGGCCGAGAAGCGGTCGAACTGGCGCTGCGCGTCGGAGGCGTCCACGCCTTCCTTGAGCACGGCGCTCGAGAAGCCGGTGCGTTCCATCTGCACCAGCTGGTCGATCAGCACGTCGCCGGTGGCGCGGATGTCGCCCTTGAAGCCCAGGCGGCGACGCAGCAGGAAGGCCTGGCTGTAGGCGCGGCCGTCGGTGAACTTCGGGAAGTGCAGGTCGATGCGTTCGATGTCCGACAGGCAGACCTCGATCGCGAGCGGATCGGCGTCGTTCGCCAGTTGCAGCACCTTCGGGTCGCCGTCGTCCACGTGCTCCTCGGCCGCCAGGATGTTCAGGGTCTTGTTCATGCTGCTTCCTCCACCTTGAACCGCGCACCGTTGGCCGCGGCCTTGAACGGGTCGGGTCCCACGCGGCGCAGCGTGTCGATGAAGTTCTCGCCGTTCTCGCGGGTGTCGCGGTAGGTCGTGAGCACGGCCTCGATCACGCCCGGCACTTCGGCCGCCGAGAACGAGGGGCCGACCACCTTGCCGGCCTGCGGCGCGCCGCTGAGGGCCGAGCCGTCGGAGCCGCCGAGCGTGACCTGGTACCACTCCTTGCCGTCCTTGTCGACGCCCAGGATGCCGATGTGGCCGCTGTGGTGGTGACCGCAGGAGTTGATGCAGCCGCTGATGTGCAGGTCGATCTCGCCGATGTCGTCGAGCTCGTCGAGGTCCTGGTAGCGCTCGGTGATCGCCTCGGCGATCGGGATCGAGCGCGCATTGGCCAGCGCGCAGAAGTCGCCGCCGGGGCAGGCGATCATGTCGGTCAAGAGGTGCACGTTGGCGCTCGCGAAGCCGGCCGCGCGGGCGGCGAGCCACAGCGCATGCAGGTCTTCGGCATGCACCCAGGGCAGCACCACGTTCTGGTCGTGCGTCACGCGGGCTTCGCCGGCCGAGAAGCGGTCGGCCAGTTGCGCGAGCGTGTCGAGCTGGTCGGCCGAGGCATCGCCGGGCGCCTGCTTCAGGCGCTTGAACGACAGCGTGACCGCGCGCAGGGCCGGGTTCTTGTGCGGCGCCACGTTGCGCGCGAGCCAGCGAGCGAACTGCACGTCGTCGGCGGCATGGGCGCGCAGCTCGGCGTCGGTCTTCTCGGCGCTCTGCAGCACGCGGGTGGCCAGTTCCGGCGGCACGAAGGAGGCGGCCACGCGGTCGAACTCCGCCTGCGTGATGGTGTGCGGCGCGCCGTCGTGCTCGAGGATCTGCTTGTACTCGGCATCGACGTCGTCGATGTAGCGCTGGCCTTCGGCCTTCACCAGGATCTTGATGCGCGCCTTGTAGATGTTGTCGCGGCGGCCATAGCGGTTGTAGACCCGGATCACGGCCTCGAGGTAGTTCATGATCTGCTGCCACGGCAGGAACTCGCGCAGCACCGTGCCCACGATCGGCGTGCGGCCCATGCCGCCGCCCACCTGCACGCGGAAGCCGATCGCGCCGGCCTCGTTCTTCACCAGCTTCAGGCCCACGTCGTGCCAGCCCGTGGCCGCGCGGTCCTCGTCGGCGCCCGTGATCGCGATCTTGAACTTGCGCGGCAGGAACGCGAACTCGGGATGCAGCGTGCTCCACTGGCGCATGATTTCGGCGTAGGGGCGCGGATCGGCCACCTCGTCGATCGCGATGCCGGCGCGTTCGTCGCTGGTGATGTTGCGGATGCAGTTGCCGCTGGTCTGGATGCCGTGCATGTCGACCGAGGCCAGCAGGTCCATCACGTCGGCCGACTTGGCGAGCGGAATCCAGTTGAACTGGACGTTCTGGCGGGTCGAGAAGTGGGCGTAGTGGGTGGGCAGCTTCTGGCTGCCGAGCTGGCCCTGGGTCTCGATGGCCTTCTTGTAGACCTCGGCCTCGGGCTCGTCGTACTCGCGGGCGATCTTCGCGAGCACGCGCAGCTGGCGGCTCGAGAGTTCGCCGTAGGGCACGGCCACGCGCAGCATCGGGGCGTAGCGCTGCACGTACCAGCCGTTCTGCAGGCGCAGGGGACGGAACTCGTCTTCGTGGAGGCGGCCCTTTTGCCAGCGCTCGAGCTGGTCGCGGAATTGGGCGGCTCGTTGATGAACGAACTGGCGGTCGAAGTCTGTGTATTGGTACATCGTGCGTGAGTCTTGTCTTGAAGTGCGGTGCGTCCAGCGCGCCAGCAAGAAGCCGGGATTCTGAAAGCGTGCCTTATGGAACCAAACTATTTTTTGGTTCGCGCCTTATGCGGATAAGCTTATTCGCCAGTGTTCATGCGGGTTTGCGGGCGGTTGGATGCTTATTCTGGATAAGGGCGGGTACGGGGGGAGGGGTGATTTTAGGAAGCCTTTGGGGTGGGGCTTGGGTTGGGGTTGTGTTCTGTTTTTAGGCTGTTGACCGGGTCTCGCCCCGGCGGGCGAGTCACTTTCTTTTGCTTCGCCAAAAGAAAGTAAC
>NZ_JAHUTH010000023.1:0-147813 GCF_025376855.1 Variovorax endophyticus | reverse complement strand
TATGCGCAGGAGTTCTTCACCACGGTGAAGACGGCCTACACGCTGGCCTGAGGCAGCGTTCGCGGCCGCGCCTTCAGCGCAGCGGTCGCAACCCCATCGCCACCCCCAGCCCCGCCACGCTCGCGAGTGCCACGATCGCGGCGGCGGCCGGCCAGCCCAGCGCCTCCACCGCACCGCCGACCAGCACCGGGCCGATCATCTGGCCGACGTTGTTGCCGGTCATCAGCAGGCCGACCGTGAGCGGTGCGAGCCGAGGCTGCGGCGCGGCCCGTTCTGCCGAGGCCAGCAGGGTCGCGGGCAGCAGCCCGCCGGCACCCGAGAACAGCAGGCACAGCACGAAGGTCGGCGGCGCCGCCAGGAGCGGCAGGAAGATGCCGAGCGCGGCGATGCCCATGGTGGCGGTCGCGACGGCCACCAGCCGCCAGCGCGGCGTGCCGCGCGCCAGCAACAGGCCGGCCGCGAGGTTGCCGGCCACGTTCGCGAGGCAGGCGAGCGCGCTCAACAGCCCGGCCGTGGCCGCGCTCGTGCCCATGCGCTCGATCAGCAGCACCGGCAGGAAGTTGAACAGCGCGAAGAACTGCAGGCTGTAGATCGCGAAGGACAGCGCGAGCCGCAGCGGCGCGCTCGCCGCGAGCGTGCGGGCGGTGTCGCCGGCGATGTCGCGCCACGACAGCCGGCGCGTGTCGCGCTCCGGGCGCGGCACGGCCGCCAGCACCAGCGCCAGCAGCACCAGCGCGAGCAGGCCGTTCGCGAGCCAGAAGCCGCGCCAGCCCTCGAGCACCGAGCCGACGAAGAACGCGATCGCGATGCCGACCGGCATGAAGCAGCTCCAGATCGCGAAGGCCAGGTCCTTCGCGGCGGGCGCGACGATGCGCTGCAGCAGCGCGGGCCCGGCGATCACGATCAGCAGGAAGCCCAGGCCCTCGACCACGCGCGCGAACAGCAGCGCGGCCAGGCCGCCGGCCAGGGCGCCGATCGTGCTGCCGACGGCCAGCGCCAGCAGGCCGGCCGCGAGCAGCCGACGGTCGCCCGCGCGCGCGATCCAGGCGCCGACCGGAATCGCGCCGAGCACGCCGAGCAGCGAGAACACCGCCATCAGCCAGCCGATCGCCGACAGGCCGAGCCCGAAGTCCTCGCGCAATTGCGGCACCGCGATCGCGACCTTGCCGACCTGCAGCGCGGCGATCACGCCCGCGGCGACCACCAGGGCGACGCCGGTCCAGGCGGTGGTGGCGGCGGAGGAGGGCAGCGGCGCGGACGTGGAGTGCATGAGCGCCAGTCTGGCCTTCGAGCCCGATCGATGAAAGCAAATAATATCGGTCGACTTCATCGATCGAACCGATCGAGTTGCATTGCCCGAAGAAGGAGAAGCCCATGCTGGATGCGCTCACGCTGTCCCAGATGCAGATGTTCGCGGTGGTGGCCGAGGCCGGCAGCTTCCGCGCGGGCGCGGACCGGCTGCACCGCGTGCAGTCGGCCGTGAGCCAGGCCGTCGCCAACCTCGAGGAGCAGCTGCAGGTGCGGCTGTTCGACCGTTCGGGCCACAAGCCCGTGCTCACGCCCGCGGGCCAGGCGCTGCTGGGCGACGTGCGGCAGATCCTCGCGAAGGTCGATGCCTTGCGCGCCCGCGCGCAGGGGATCGAGCAGGGCATCGAGCTCGGCCTGTCGATCGCGGTCGACACGCTGTTCCCGATCGACCTCGTGGCGGCCGCCATCCGCGGCGTGCACGCGGTGCATCCGGGCATCGCGATGCGCATCGAGTACGGCTCGATGGGCGCGCCGGTCGAGGCGCTGCACAGCGGCCGCTGCGACATCGCGATCTCGGCCTTCTCGCAGCTCGACGAGCGCATCGCGCGCGAGTTCCTGCTGCCGCTGTCGATGGTGGCGGTGGCGGCCGCCGCGCATCCGCTGGCGGCGCTCGCGAGGAAGAAGGCCCGCGGCTCGCTCGACGACGCGGCCGCGCGGCACCTGCAGATCGTGGTGGAGGACGCGAGCGCGCTCAGCGCGGGTCAGGACTTCGACGTGCTCTCGCCCACCACCTGGCGCGCGGGCGACATGCAGATCAAGCTCGCGCTGCTGCGCGCCGGACTCGGCTGGGGAAAGATGCCGTCATGGCTGGTGGCGGCCGACATCGCGGCCGGCACGCTGGTGCAGTTGCCGGTGGGCCGGCTCGGCGTGGACGGCGAGACCGGCCACCGCGCCTACTTCTGCCACCGCGCCGACAAGCCGCTGGGCGTGGGCGCGCGGCTGTTGCGCGAGGGCCTCAAGGCACTGTCGATGCCGGCGGCGCGCGGCGGCGCCGGCGCAGCCAGAACTCCACCAGCTCGAACACGCCCTCGCTCAGCAGCGCCAGCGCCGCCGCCGGCAGCGCGCCCGCCACGAGCAGCTCGCGGTCGTTGAGCGCGAGCCCGGTCACGATGCGTTCGCCGAAGCCGCCCGCGCCGATGAAGGCCGCGATGGTCGCGGTGCCGATCGCGATCGCGGTGGCGGTGCGCACGCCCGCGAGCAGCGTGGGCAGCGCCAGCGGCAGCAGCACCAGCCGCAGGCTCTGCTTCGAGGTCATGCCGAGCGCGGTGCCGGCCAGCCGCAGGCCGTTGGGCACCTCGGCCAGGCCGGTCACGGTGTTGCGCATGATCGGCAGCAGCGAATAGAGCGTGAGTGCGATCAGCGCGGGCAGGGTGCCGATGGCGCCGAGCATCGAGATCAGCACCGCGAGCAGCGCCAGCGAGGGCACGGTCTGCATCAGGCTCGCGACGCCCAGCACCAGCGCGCGCAGCCGCAGATGCGGAAACACCAGGATCGCGATCGGCACGCCGACCAGGATGGCCACGCCCACCGACAGCGCCACCAGCAGCAGGTGCTGGCGCGCGAGCTGCCAGAGGTCGGGGCCGAAGAGCTTTGCCGCGAAGCCGCGCCGCGTGTCCTGCGGCGCCGCGCCGTCCTTGCCGGCGCTCGCGAGGAAGTCGCGCGCGATGGTGTCGAAGGGCACGCTCTGCAGCTCGGCGCGCGCGTTCATCGCGATCATCGCGTGCTCGTCGACCCGGCCCTCGAGCTTCTGCAGCGCGGCCCAGGCCTTCGGCAGGCGCCGCGGCAGGTCGAGCTTGTAGAGCACCACCGCGTCGTAGCGCGGGAAGTACTGGCGATCGTCCTCGAGCACGCGCAGGCCCAGGTGGTCGATCTTGGCGTCGGTGGTGTAGATGTCGATCACGTCGACCTGCTTCGCGCCGATCGCGTCGTAGGCCAGGCCGTGGTCGAGACCGGTGGGCGTCTGCGTGAAGCCGTAGCGCGCGGCCAGGCCCTTCCAGCCGTCGGCGCGGCCGATGAATTCGTTCGACAGGCCGAGCTTCAGCTCGGGATGCTTGGCGAGGTCGCCGAGGCTGCGCAGCCCGAGCCGGTCGGCATCGGCCGCGCGCACCGCGAGCGCATAGCCGTCGTTGAAGCCCAGCGGTATCGCCACGCCCAGGCCCAGCGGCGCGAGCGCCTCGTTCATCTGCGCGCGCGTGGCCGCGGGCGAGCCCTTGAGGATCTCGAGCGCGATGGTGCCGGTGTATTCGGCATAGAGGTCGATCGCGCCCGAGCGCAGCGCCTCGTAGACGATGGCCGTGTTGCCCAGGCCCTGGCGCACCACCGGCTTGTTCGCGAGGTGCGGCGCGGCGGTCTGCGCGAGCAGCTCGGCCAGGATGTAGGACTCGGTGAAGCGCTTCGAGCCGACGCGCAGCGTGCCGTCGTCGGTGGTCTGCGCGGATGCCGCGACACCGAGCCAGGCCAGCGAGAACAGCAGGATGGCGCGCCAGAGGTGGCGGCGGGGCGATTGCATCCGGACCAGTGTATCGGCATGCGTGGCGCGCGGCCACCCGGGGCACTCAGGCGAACAGCCGTGCCAGCCCCGCGATCGATTCGGGGCCATAGCCCACCGAGCCGACCGGCACCGCGCCATCGACGGCCGCGAGCACCGCCGCCGTGCCCACGGGGCCGAAGCCGCCGCAGAGCTCGATGAGCTGCACGCCCTGCGCCAGCAGCTCGCGCGCGGCCTGCGGGCCCTGGGCCGCGCTCGCCACGCCGATGGTGATCATGTGGAAGTGCGAGGCGGACAGCACGCTGCGGTCGCGCGCGGGGTCGAGCCCGTGGCCGGTGACGATGAATCCGAATCGGGTGAGTGCCATGTATTTGCTCCAGGGGCGGGTGGTGAATGGCCGCCATGGTCGCGCCTCGGTCTATGCTCGTCCACGTCCGTTTCGGCAATGAATGAGACAGAAAAGGTCCGACATGCTCGATCTGCAGCAGCTCCACTATTTCGTCGCGGTCGCCGAGACGCAGAGCATCGCGCGCGCCTCCGAGCGCCTGCACATCTCGCAGTCGCCGCTGAGCCGGCAGGTCATCGCGCTCGAGGAACGGCTGGGCCTGGCGCTGTTCGCGCGCAGCGGCAAGCGGCTCAAGCTCACGCAGGCGGGGCAGCGCTTCCTCGAGGAGTGCCGGCTGCTGCTGTCCGCCTCGGCGCGGCTCGAATCCCGCGTGCGCGAGGAGGCCGCGGGCCGGGCCGGCAGCGTGGCCATCGGCCATGTCGAGAGCGCGCTGCATGCGGGCGTGTTGCGCAAGGCCCTGCGCGCGCTGCGGCGGCAGTCGCCGGCCACCGAGGTGCAATTGCTGGCCGCGCGGTCCGCGGCGCAGTTCGAGGCGCTGCGCGACGGCCGCATCGACATCGGCTTCGCGCACCGTGCACCGCCCGCGTCGGACGATGCGCTCGCGAGCCGGCGCGTGGCGCGCGAACCCTATCTGCTGGCGCTGCCCGCCGACCATGCATTGGCCACCGGCCGGCGTGCCGGCGCCAGGGCGCTCGATGGCGCGCCCTTCGTCTTCCTGCCGCGCCAGGCCACGCCCGAGGGGCGCGCGCAGATGCTCGAGGCCTGCCGGCGCGCGGGCTTCGCGCCCGCCATCCGCCACGAGGCGGCCGAGCCTTCCACCGTGCTCGAGCTGGTGGCCTGCGGGCTCGGGCTGGCGATCGTGCAGTCCGGGCTGAAGCGGCTGGCGCCCTCGGGCGTGGTCTGGGCCGAGCTGCCGCGCGGCTTTGCGCTCGAGCTCGAGGTGCATGCGGTGACGCGAAAGGTGCCGGGCGCGCTCGCCGAGCGCCTGCTGGCGGCGCTGCCCGCCGTCTGAGCCGAGGTCGTACCCGCCCGTCTCCTACACGCCGTGGTGCGCGAAGCCGATGCGCTCGGGACGCGCCGCGCCGCATAGTCGAAAGCCATGAATCCCAAGCCCGCCAAGAAGTCTTCCAAGACCACGACCAAGCCCCGCCAGTCTCCCAAGATCGACCTGCCCGGCCCCGACGTCCACGGCCTGCGCGAGCTGCCCAAGCTGCAGGTCGACGGCTACAGCCTGCAGCTGCGCGACAACGAGGGCTTCGTCGGGGATCAGGCGAGCCAGACCGCGTTCCGCGCGCTGCTCGAGCGCTGGCGCCGCAAGCACCGCAGCGACGGCACCGATCCGCTGGGCCTGCGGCATTCGCGCGACATGAGCAAGAAGGAGCTCGACCGGCTGCTGCGCGGCCAGAAGGTCAGCGACGCGGCCAACGTGATGCACAGCGCGATCGGCGAGTTCGCGCAGGAGCTCGCGGCCGTGATCCAGCGCTTCCTGCACCAGCCTTCATGGGAGAAGGTCGAGCGCATCGTGGTGGGCGGAGGCTTTCCCGAGAGCGAGGCCGGCGAGCGCGCGATCCTCGAGGCCGGCGCCATCCTCGAGGAGATGGGCGTGCACGTGCAGCTCGGCCGGCTCTCGCACGAGGTCGACGACGGCGGGCTGATCGGCTGGGTGCACCTGACGCCGCCCGAGATGCTCAAGAAGCACGACGCGATCCTCGCGATCGACATCGGCGGCACCAACGTGCGCTGCGGCATCGTGAAGACGCGCCACCGCAAGGCGCGCGACTTCTCGCTCGCGAAGGTGGTGCGGCGCGAGAAGTGGCGCCATGCCGACGAGAAGCCCAGCCGCACCAACTTCGTCGAGCACGTGGCCGGCATGCTCGAGGACATGGTGCGCTATGCCGAGCGCAAGAAGATCCGGCTCGCGCCCTTCATCGGCATCGCCTGCCCCGGCCTGATCCGCAAGGACGGCTCGATCGCGCGCGGTGCGCAGAACCTGCCGGGCGACTGGGAGAGCGAGAACTTCCACCTGCCGAGCGCGCTGTGGCGCCGCATGCCGATGATCGGCTCGGGGCCGACGCTGGTGCTGATGCACAACGACGCGGTGGTGCAGGGCCTGAGCGAACTGCCGTTCATGCGCGATGTCGGCCACTGGGCGGTGCTCACCATCGGCACCGGGCTGGGCAATGCCAGCTTCACCAACCGCAAATGACTAGACCGCCAGCGCGCGTCGCCTGAGCCGCAGGAAACTGAACACGGCGGCGCTCGCCGCGCACGCGGCACCCAGCCACAGCGCGTACACCGCGCCATTCGTGCTCGACACGTGGAAGCAGGCCGCCACCAGCGCCGCGCCCGAGGACTGGCCCAGCAGGCGCACCGTGCCCACCATGCCGCTGGCACCGCCGCTGCGCGAGGCCGGTGCCGAGCCCATGATGGCGCGCAGGTTCGGCGACTGGAAGAAGCCGAAGCCCGCGCCGCACAGCGCCATGCGCCAGACGATGCCGGCCACCGTGGGATGCGGCGGCAGCAGCGCCAGCGACAGCAGGCCCAGCGCCAGCAGCGCGAGCCCGATGCCGCAGAGCAGGCCCGGCTCGTAGCGGTCCGACAGGCGTCCGGCCAGGGGCGCCATCGCGGCCACCACCAGCGGCCATGGCGTGATGAGGAAGCCGGTCTCGACCTGCGAGTAGCCCAGCAGCGACTGCAGCAGGAAGGGCAGCGAGATGAAGGCCAGCGCCTGCGCGGCGAACGAGCACACGGCGGTGGCGGCCGACAGCGCGAACACGGGATTGCGCAGCAGGTCCATGGCCAGGATCGGCGCCGGATGCCCGGACTGGCGCTTGAGCAGCCAGGCCAGCAGTACGAAGCCCAGCACGGCCTGCACGATCACCGACTCGACGGTGGCCTGGTGCGCGGCCTCGGTGAGCGTGGAGGCCAGCAGCGCCAGCGCGGCGGCGCACAGCAGCGCGGCCAGGCCGTCGAAGCCGTGGCTGTGGCGCTCGGTGGCCGGCAGGAAGCGCAGCCCGTAGAACACCGCCACGGCGCAGATCGGCACGTTGATGAGGAACAGCCAGTGCCACGAGCCCAGCAGCAGCACCAGCGATGCGGCCGTGGGCCCGCCCGCGAAGGCCAGGCCCACGACGAGCGCGTTCAGGCCCAGGCCGCGGCCCAGCATGCCCGAGGGATAGACGACGCGCACCAGCGCGCCGTTGATGCCCATCACGCCGGCCGCGCCCAGGCCCTGCACCAGGCGCCAGCCGACCAGCGCGGGCAGCGAGTCGGCCAGGCCGCAGCCCAGCGAGGACACGGTGAACAGCACCAGGCCCCAGAGGAACACGCGCCGGTGGCCGAGCACGTCGCCGAGCGCGGCGGCCGGCAGCAGCGCGGCGACCATCGCGAGCTGGTAGCCGCTGACGACCCAGGTCGAGGCGGCCTCGCTCACGCGCAGTTCGTTGGCGATGGTGGGCAGGGCGGTGTTGGCGATCGCGGTGTCGAGGCTGGCCACGCACACGCCCAGCATGATGGCGAGCAGCGCGCCGAAGCGTTCGTGGGCCGGCAGGCCCGGGCCGATCGCATGGATCTCTTGACGGGAAAACAGGGAGGCCATCGCTCGCGGAAGAAAGAGGGCTGCGGCGTCCGGCGACGCCGTGGGGAGACGCGAAGGCTAGTCCTAAGTGGAAACCCTTGCCGGCGCTCGGGGATGCGCGGCGCGGGCCTCCCCGGCCCGCCCGCTGCTCACTCGGGCTTGGCGCCCGTGGCCGCCACCACCTTGCCCCAGCGCACGATCTCGCTGCGCACGAAGGCGCCGAACTCGTCGGGGCCGGTGCCCATCGGCACCAGGCCCTCGTCCCTGAAGCGCTCGCGCATGAGCTCGGAGCCCAGCGCGGCGCGCGCGGCGTCGGCGATGCGCGCCACCAGCGGCGCGGGCATCTGCGCCGGCCCGAAGAGGCCATACCACGAGCTGTACGCATAGCCGGGCAGCACTTCCGCCACGGCCGGCACCTCGGGAAAGGCAGCCAGGCGCTTCTCGCTCGTCACGCCCAGGGCCTTGAGGCGCTTTGCCTTCACGAGCTGCTGCACCGTGGCCACGCCCGCGAAGGCCAGGTCGATCTGTCCCGCCACCACGTCGGCGATGGCCGGCCCGGTGCCCTTGTAGGGCACGCCCACGATGTCGATGCCCGCGTCGCGCTTGAGCATCTCGCCCGCCAGGTGGTTGGCGCTGCCCAAGCCCGCGATCGCCACGTTGAGCTTGCCGGGCTCGCGCCTGGCCAGCGCGATCAGCTCGCGCACGTCGTTGGCCGGGAGCGTGGGCCGCGCGATCAGGATGGCCGGCAGGCTGGCGATGCCCGCGAGCGGCGTGAAGTCCTTCTGCGGATCGAAGGGGAGGTTCGGATACAGCGAGGCATTGATGGCGTGGCTGGTGTAGCTCAGCAGCAGCGTGCTGCCGTCGGTGGGCGCCTTGGCCACGGCCAGCGCCGCGATGTTGCCGGCCGCGCCCGGGCGGTTCTCGACGATGAACTGGTGGCCCAGGCGCGTGGTGAGCTCCTGCGCCAGCGCGCGCGCCACGATGTCGGTGCCGCCGCCGGGCGTCGCGCCCACGAGCAGGCGCGTGACCTGCTGCGCGCGAACGCCGAAGCTCGCGAGGGCCGAGGCGCTGGCGCCTGCGGCGATGAATCTGCGTCGAAGCATGCTTGTCTCTCTTTCGTTGTCATCGGGGGGCGGGCCGGCCGGTGCCGGCGCGCGCTTCAGGCCAGGGCGTCCGCCGCCGGCCGCTTCGCCCGCCAGGGCTCGAGCCGCATGTTCAGGGCCTGAGCCTGCCGCTGCTCGTAGGCCAGGAACTCGGACGTGATCGCGCTGCCGCGCACGCCGCCGCGCACCGCGCCCGCGCGCACGTCGCCGTAGTACTCCTCGAAGGCAGCGGGCAGCGGTTGCGACGAAGGGATCGCGAGCCACAGGCGCAGCAGGTGGCGCTTGTCGTCGGGCGCCTCGAAGTCCTCGAAGGGCGTGCGCGAATGCAGGGTCACGTAGTTGTTGAGCAGCTGCATGTCGCCGCGCTCCAGCGTCATGGAGTAGCACAGCAGCGGGCTCGGCATCAGCGCGTCGAGCAGGTCCAGGGCCTCGACCTGCTGTGGCGTGAGGCGCGGCACCTCGGGGAAGTCGCGCTGCGCCGCGTCGGTGTTCTTGCGGTTGGTGCGCGCGGCGAAATGCAGCGGGTCGCTGCCGAAGATCGGGCAGCGGTAGAACGGCGGCTGCGACGGGTCCTGCGTGCCCTGGTAGCTGTGGAAGAAGGGCTGCTGCAGCACCGGGATCAGGTCGGGGCGCAGCCGCTGCACCTCGTCGCGCAGCCGGATCGAGCTGATGACCTTGCTGGTGCCGCCGCTCTTGGCCGTGCGCCGGCACAGCAGGCCCACCACGTCGCACGAGTCCTGGTGGAAGTCGAGGCCGGCGCTGGTGTTGTAGCCGCGGCCGCCCTTGACCTTGTAGTCGCCGCCTTCGTCGCGCACGTCGTTCATGACCTGGCTGGCGCGGTTCTGCGTGCGGCCGACGCCCATGTGCAGGCTCATGCCCCAGTAGGCGGTGCGCGTCTCGTCCTCGCTCCATTCGTCGACCGGGAAGCCCTTGAGCAGGCACATGCCCCAGCGGCCCTGCGTGGTCGCGATGGCACGGTCCAGCGCTTCGCGCGAGGCCGCGGGCAGCGGGAAGTCGGCCTGCGTCATCGAGAGCAGCGGCTTGCCCAGCGCGGCCGCATGCCGCAGCGCCGAGCGGAAGCCGTCGACCTCCGTCTCGCTCAGGCGCTGGATCCAGGAACTGTCCTGGCGCACCTCTTCGGCGGTCCAGGCGAGGGGGGCGGCGGGTTGCGTGTCGTTCATTCGATCGGGTCCTCGGGTGTCGTGCCAAAAAGTCTAGGACCGCGCGATGCGAAGAAAAAGCGACACTATTTCAAGTCTTAGATAAGGAAATTTGATGAAGATCGATGCCTTCTCCACGCTCGACGCCGTGTTGCGCGGCGGCACCCTGGCGGCGGCCGCGCACGAGATGAACCTCACGCCCAGCGCCATCAGCATGCAGATGAAGCAGCTCGAGGCCTACCTGGGCCAGCCGCTGTTCGACCGCTCGGGCCTGCAGGTCAAGCCGATGAAGCTGGCGCACGAGGTCTCCTCGGTCATGCGCGATGCGCTGCAGCAGCTCGAGTCGCTGCGCAAGCGCGCGAGCGTGAGCATCGAGGGCAGCGTGCGGCTGGGCGTGATCGAGTCGATGCAGCCCATCGTGCTGCCCGCCACCATGCGGCTGCTGCGCGAGCGCTATCCGCGGCTGGAGCTGCGCCCCGCGCGCGGGCGCAGCGCGTCGCTGATCGCGGCGGTGAAGGCCGGCGACCTCGATGCGGCGCTGGTGGCGCAGCCCGAGAGCGGCGGTTCGGCGCGGCTGCGCTGGCAGCCGATGCTGCGGCGCGAGCTGGTGCTGGTGGCGCCGCCCACGGCCACCGAGAGCTCGGTGGCCGCGCTGTTCAAGCAGTACGACTGGATCCGCTACGACCGTTCCACCGTCACCGGCACGCTGGCCGCGCGCTTCGTGAGCACGCAGGTGCGCGAGAAGCGCGGCACGCTGGAGTTCGACAGCACGCCCGCCATCGTCGCCATGGTCAGCGGCGGTCTCGGGATCTCGGTGGTGCAGATCGCGGACCCGGGGCTGGTGGCGACCTACCCGGTGCGCATCGTGCGGCTCGGCCGTGGCGCGCCGATGCTGCAGCTGTCGCTGGTCACGCGCAAGACCGACGACGACAGCCGCACGCTGGCCGCGATGCGAGAGGCCATGCACACGGCGTTGATGACGGCGCAGCGGCAGCGCAGCGACCGCGGCATGTAGGGTTGCGCTACAGGTCCTCGGGCCGCAAGCTGCCCTCGACGCGCACCCCGCCCGACACGGCCGCGAGATTGCCGGCCGCGTCCGAGGCGCGCACCTCGATCACCGCATGGCCCGCGCGTGTCGGCGTCCAGGTGCACACGTAGGGCGCGGCGCGCAGCGTGCAGACGGTGCGGCCGTCGGCGATGAACTTGAGCTCGGCCACCGCCACGTTGTCGGCCGCGCTCGCGGCCAGGCGCAGCGGCAGGCCGGCCGCAGCGGTCGGCGGCGCGACGAAGGCCACGGCGGGCGGCAGCGTGTCGGCCGGCGGGTTGACCATCACGTTGGCCGAGGCCACCGCCGTGTTGCCGGCCGCGTCCATCGCGATCACGCGGATGGTCTGCATGCCGGGCGCGGTCGGCGTCCAGCTGCAGGTGTAGGGCGGGGCGGTGAAGCTGCAGATCGGCAGGCTCTGCGCGCCCATCACCTTGAGGCCCCACACGCCCACGTTATCGACCGCCACCGGCGCCAGCGTCACCGGCTGGCCCACGGTGGCCATGGCCGGCGCGGCCAGCGAGACCACCGGCTTGTGGTCGTCGGGCAGGCCCAGCGGCAGGTCGATGGAGAACATGGCCTGGCCGCGCACCGCCTTCTGCTCGAAGGCATCGAAGATGGTGAACCAGCTCGCGCCCGGCGCGCGGCCCGGTGCCTGCGCCTTCACCAGCAGGTTGGTCTTGCCGACCGCGAAGCAGGTGAAGCCGCAGCGCCAGTCGAAGACGAAGCGCCCGCCCGCGTCCGACACGCCCTGCGCGATCGGCTCCAGCGGCTTGCCCGCGCCCGGATCGCGCCATACCCAGACCTGCGCGCCGGGCAGCGCCGCGCCGCCCTCGCGCTCGCTCACGCGCACCTGGGTGGCGGTGGTGCCGGCCATGAACTTGGAGCTGCCGAGCTTGGGCCAGTTGCTCCAGTCGGTGTCGAGGTTGGCCTTCGTGCCCTCGGTGAAGCGGATCATCTCGATCGTGGCCACGCGGTTGGCCGCGGGGTCGAAGCGCTCCTCGAACACCGTGCCCAGCAGCGGATCGAGCCGCCAGTGCTGGCGCGGCCACCTGTAGCGGTCGGCGGGCTTCGTGAGGTCGAGGTCGGCCTTGGGTGCGACGTCGGTGGTGTCGGCCACCGCGATCGCGTTGTAGTACTCGCCCGAGCCGGCGCCGAAGACGTGCTCGAGTTCATGCAGCAGGGTCTTGAGCTGGCGCCCGAGGTAGTCCTTCTCGGTCGATTCGACGGCGCCGGGCGCGATGGCGCGCGTGAGGCGCAGCGGGTCGTGGATCGCGGTCCAGTTGAGGTTCCAGGTCGCGCCGCGCGCCGGAAAGGTCCAGCTCATCGTCAGGCCGCCGTGGCTGTAGCCGCGCGTCGACTTGTTGATGCAGACCGCGATCTCGCCATTGACCAGGCCGTTGAGGCTGCACTGCGGTGCCTGGGCCGGCGCGATCCATTGCAGGTCGGCGGCGGGGTCGAAGCCGAAGCCGCGCACCGATTCGCGCGTGAAGACGGTGTTCACGTCGGCCACGTACTGCGCGAGCCGGCGGCCGGCCTCGGCGCCGCCGATCTCGGCCGCGAGCTGCGGATCGACGAAGAACTTCAGCCGGTGGACGCTGGCGGTGCCGCGGCCGATCTCGTCGAGCACGACCGCGCCCGAGGGCGATGCGACCAGCAGGGCCACTGCCCCCAGCAGGGCGGCGCACAGCCGGCGTACGCCGGCTTGCAGCGAGGAGAAGGCTCGCATCGGTCTTCCCCGCGGCGGGGGCGCAAAGCGCGAACGGTCGGCGCCGGGAGCCGGCCGTTCGCCGTGCGCGACCCCCGTCGGGCGGCCCTGCGATGCAGGGGGTGCCGGGAGTGCCGATCGGGCCGCGCCTCAGGGGCGCGCGGACAAAACCAATCCGTCAACTACCGAAACCGGTAGTAATTCTAGATGGATTGTGTGTTTGTGTTTCAAACGTTGTTGCAATGTATCAAATTGGCGGCCCCGATGCCGCCGTGGCGACCGCGTCCTCGGGCGGCGCGCTGCCCAGCGCCTTGCAGACCGCGACCCAGTCCACGGCCAGCCGGCTGCGGCTCTGGGCCCGGTCGCGCTGGGCCTGCAGCAGGGTGCGGCGGGCCTCGAGCGCCACGCCGAAGTCGGTGAGCCCGCCGGCGTAACGCGCTTGCGCGAGCGCCAGCGCATCGGCGCTCTCGCGCTCGCGCTCGGCCAGCTCGGCCTGGCGGCGGCGCTCGGCCGCATAGGCGCTGAGCGCGCCGTCGATCTCGTGCCAGGCCTTGAGCACCGTCTGCTGGAAGGCGACGGCCGCTTCCTGCTGCTGCAGCTCGCGCAGGGTCACGGTGCTGCGGCGCCTTCCCATGTCGAAGATCGGCAGGCTCAGCGAGGGGCCGACCTGCCACTGCCGGCTGCCCCAGTCGCCGAAGCGCTCGTGGCCCACCGATTCGTTGCCGAAGCGCGCGCCCAGCGTCACGCGCGGATAGAGCTCGGCCACCGCCACGCCCACGCGCGCGATGGCGGCATGGAGTTGCGCCTCGGCCGCGGCGATATCGGGTCGGCGGCGCGCGAGTTCGGCCGGCAGGCCCAGCGCGAGTTCGGGCAGGGCGCGGTCCTGCGCGGCGGCATCGGCCGGCGCCGCGAGCTCGGCATTGAGCGCGCCCGGCGCGGCGCCGAGCAGCAGCGTGATCTGGTTCATCGCCTGCGCCTCCTGCTGCAGCAGCGCCGGGATGCGGCCGCGCAGCTCGGCCAGCAGGCCGCGCTGGCGCACCGGGTCGAGCTCGGTCACGAGGCCGCCGCGCGCGCGGGCCTGCACCAGCTCGAGCGACTCGCCGGCGGCCGCGAGGTCGGCGCGCGCCAGTTGCAGTTCGCGCTGGCTGCCGCGCAGCTCGACGTAGTTGCGCGCGACCTCGGCCTGCACGCTGAGCTGCGCCTGCCGCAGCAGCGCGGCCGAGGCGGCGCTGTCGGCCTCGGCGGCCTCGACCGCGCGCCGCACGCGGCCCCAGAGGTCGATCTCCCACGAGGCGTCGAAGCCGGCCTGGTAGAGGTCGAAGGGCTGCGACAGCGAGCGGATCAGCTGCTCGCGGTTGCCGGCCGAAGAACCGATCGCGTCGATCATGCGCGTGGCCGCGCCGCTCTCGCTCTGCCGCTGGCGGTTCACGCCCGCGGTCGCCTCGAGCTGCGGCCCTCGCTGCGCCGCGGTGGCGCTGCGCTGCGCGCGGCTCTGCGCGAAGCGCAAGGCGGCCGTCCGCAGGTCGTGGTTGGCAGCGAGCGCGCGCGCCTGCAGGCTGTCGAGCAGCGGATCGCCGAAGGCCTTCCAGTCGCTGGTGGCGGCCGAGGCGCCGGCGCGCCGTTCGGCGCCGAGCAGCGCATCGGCGCCGCCGTGCCAGGCCGACCAGTCGGCGGGGGCCGGCGTCTCGGCGGGGCGATGGTCGGGGCCGACCGCGCAGCCCGACAGCGCGAGGGCGAGCACCAGCGGCGCGAGGGCATGAGGGAGGGACATGTCTTCTTCTCCAGACGTGGAATGGCGCGCGTTCAGGCGAGCCGGTTCCGGAACAACCAGGCCGCCAGCGGCAGCGTGACCACGGCGATGACCGAGAGCGGAATGAGATTGGCCGCCACCGTCGAGAGCCCGACGCCCTCGAGATAGACGCGCTGCACCAGGTCGATCGCGAAGCGCAGCGGATTGGCCAGCGTGGCGATCTGCAGCAGCTCGGGCATGTTGCGTACCGGCGTGGTCAGGCCCGACAGCAGCATCATCGGCATCAGCAGCACGAAGGTGTAGAGCATGGCCTGCTGCATGTTGGCCGACACGGCCGAGATCGACAGCCCGATGCCCACGCTCGCGACGGTGAAGAACACCAGCCCGGTGTAGAGCGTGAACAGCGAGCCCGCCATCGGTATGCCGAACCAGAAGCGCGCCACCAGCAGCACCAGCGAGGACTGCACCAGCCCCACCAGCACCGGCGGCAGCGCCTTGCCGACCATGATCTCGAGCGGCGACATCGGCGTCACCAGCAACTGGTCGAAGGTGCCCTGTTCGCGCTCGCGCGCCACCGACAGCGCGGTCAAGAGCAGCGTCTGCACCATGCTGAGCGCGGCGATCATGCCGGGCAGCAGGTTCCAGCGCGTCTCGAGGTTGGGGTTGAACCAGGCGCGCGATTCCACGGCCAGCGGCGCCGGCGCCAGGCCCGCGCGGTTGCGCAGCTCGGCGTTGTAGCGCTCGACCACCGCGCCCACGTAGCCAGCGGCCGAGCCCGCGGTGTTGGAGTTGCGCGCATCGAGGATCAGCTGCACCGGCGCCCGCTGGCCGGCCGCGAGCCGCTGCTCGAAGTCGGGGCCGAGCTGCACCACCAGCAGCGCCTTCTGCGTGTCGATGACCTCGCGGATGTCGGCCTGGGTGCGCAGCGTGGCGACGCGGTGGAACACGCCGGTGCCGTCGAGCCGCGCGACCAGCTCGGTGGCCGCGCCGCCATGGCTCTGGTCGAGCAGCGCATAGGGCACGTTGCTGAGGTCGTAGGTGGCGGCGTAGCCGAAGATCAGGCTCTGCATCAGCGCCGGCACGACCAGGATCACGCGGCTCGCGGGGTCCTTGAGGATCGCGAGCAGTTCCTTGCGGCAGAGGTTGGCGATGCGCAGCAGGAAGTCGAGCATGGTGCGGGTCCTTTCAGTCCAGGCGCTTGCGCGTGACCGCGCGCGCCAGCGCCAGCAGGCCCACCGCATAGGCGGCGAGGATGGCGCAGTCGCGCCAGATCAGCGGCCAGACGTCGCCCGCGAGGAACAGCGTCTTGACCAGCTCCATGAAGTAGGTGGCCGGCAGCGCATGCCCGATCACCTGCACCGCCAGCGGCGTGTTGCGCAGGTCGAACAGGAAGCCCGACAGCATCATCGAGGGCAGGAAGGTGGCGATCAGCGCCACCTGGCTGGCGAGGAACTGGTTGCGCGTGACCGAGGAGATCACCAGGCCCAGGCTCACCGCCACGACCAGGTAGAGCATCGAGCTCAGCACCACCACGACCAGCGAGCCGTACATCGGCACCGCGAACAGGAAGCGCGCGGCCAGCAGGCACAGCGCCAGCCCCAGCATGCCGACCGCGAAGTAGGGAACGATCTTCGCCAGCAGGATCTCGACCGGCCGCACCGGCGTGACGAACAGCGCCTCGAGGGTGCCGCGTTCCCATTCGCGCGCCATCACCAGCGCGGTGAGGAAGGCGCCGACCAGCGTCATGATCAGCACGATCAGCCCCGGCACCAGGTACCAGGTGCTGGTGTTGGCGGCGTTGAACCACATGCGCTGCTCTAGCGTCACGCTGCCGATGGCGGGCGCGGCGCTGGCGTTGCCACCGCGGTCGGCCTGGCGCAACGCCGACTGGCCGATGGCCGCGTTGAGGTACTGCAGCACGATGGTCGCGCGGCCCGCGTCGGCGCCATGCACGATCACCTGCACGCGCGCCTGGCCGGCCGCGAGCGCGCGCGGGAAGTCCGAGGGCACGCGCACGATGGCGTCGATGCGGCGCTCGCGCATCAACCGTTCGGCCTCGTGCATCGAGGCCAGCGGGATCGGCGCGAGCGTGGGCGAGAGCTGCAGCCCGGCCATCGCCTCGTGCGCGCCGGGCGAGGCGTCCTCGAACACGATCGCCACCGGCGCATGCTTGACGTCGAGCGACATGCCGTAGCCGAAGATCAGGATCAGCACCATCGGCAGCAGGATGCCGATCGCGAGGTTGCTGCGGTCGCGCAGCAGCTGGCGGAACTCCTTGCGCGTGAGCGAGACCAGGCGGGACCAGAAGCCGCTCATGCTTTCTCCTTCCGCGCCTTCTCGACGATGCCGATGAAGGCCTGCTCGATGTCGATGCGGCGCGCATCGTGCTCGCCGTGTTCGCCGTGTTCGTCCCCCAGCGCCTGCGCGCGCACCTCGCGCGGCGTGCCGATGGCCAGCAGCCGGCCCGCGTCCTGGATCACGATGCGGTCGCAGTACTCGGCCTCTTCCATGAAGTGGGTGGTGATCACGACCGTGGTGCCGGCCTCGGCCAGCGCGGTGATGCGGCGCCAGAACTCGCGCCGCGCGAGCGGGTCGGCGCCGCTGGTGGGCTCGTCGAGGAACAGGATCTCGGGCTCGTGCAGCAGGCCGGTGGCCATCGCCAGGCGCTGGCGGTAGCCGCCGGGCAACTGGCCGCTGGGCGCGTCGATCTCGCGCGCCAGGTCGAACTGGCGCAGCACCGCGTCCATGCGTTCGCGCAGCCGCCCGCCGCGCAGGCCGTAGGCGCCGCCGAAGAATTCGAGGTTCTCGCGCACGCTGAGGTTGCCGTAGAGCGCGAACTTCTGCGAGACGTAGCCGATGCGCCGGCGTGCCTGCGCGCGCGCATGGCGCAGGTCGACGCCGGCCACGCGCAGCTGCCCGCCGCTGGCCGGCAGCAGGCCGCAGAGCATGCGGAAGGTGGTGGTCTTGCCCGCGCCGTTGGGGCCCAGCAGGCCGAAGATCTCGCCGCGGCGCACGCTGAAGCTGGTGCTGGCGACGGCGGTGAAGTCGCCGAAGCGGCGCACCAGGTCCTTGACCTCGATGACGGTGTCGCCGGGCGTGGAAGAGGAGGGCGCCGGCTGCCGCGCGATCGGCTCGGCGGGCTTCTGCGCCGGCTCTTCCTGCGCGCGCAGCAGCGTCATGAAGCCATCCTCGAGCCGCGGTGCCACGGGCTCGGCGGCCGCGCCATCGAGCAGCGTGCCGATGCCTGCCTCGTCCGCGTCGTCGCGCCGCACGAAGCGCACCTCGCCGCCTTGCGGCACCGCGTCCACGATCTCGGCGCGCGCATCGAGCAGCCGCGCCTGCAGCCGCCGCGGCGGCTCGCCGGCCGGCGGCGCGGCCACGAAGCACAGGCCCTGCGCGCGGTCGCGGATCTCCTCGGGCGCGCCCTGCGCCACGAGCCGTCCCTCGCGCAGCACGAACACGCGCGCGCAGCGCTCGGCCTCGTCGAGGTAGGCGGTGCTCACGATGACCGAGAGCTGCTCGTCGTCCACCAGCTGCTGCACGATCTGCCACAGTTCGCGCCGCGACAGCGGATCGACGCCCACCGTGGGCTCGTCGAGCAGCAGCAGCTCGGGCGAGCGCACCAGCGTGCAGGCCAGCCCGAGCTTCTGCTTCATGCCGCCCGAGAGCTTGCCCGCGGGCCGGTCGGTGAAGCGGCCGAGGTCGGTCATCTCCATCAGCCGGCCGTAGCGTTCGCGCCGCTCGTCGCGCGGCACGCCGTGCAGGTCGGCATAGAGGTCGAGGTTCTCCTGCACGCTGAGGTCGTCGTAGAGGCCGAAGCGCTGCGGCATGTAGCTGATGCGGTCCTGCACCGCCTGCGGGTCGGCGGCGACGTCGATGCCGAGCACGCGCAGCTCGCCGGCATCGACGCGCAGCAGGCCGGCCATCAGCCGCAGCAGCGTGGTCTTGCCGGCGCCGTCGGGGCCGACCAGCGCGGTCAGCGTGCCGGGCGGCACCTCGAGCGCGATGTCGTCGAGCGCGTGCACGGTCTTCTTCGCGGGCTTGACGACGAAGCGCTTGTGCAGGCCGCGCGCGAGGACGGCGGGCGCGTTCACTTGCCGGCCGTTCCGGAGGGTGCGAGCCGCAGCGTCACCGTGGCCGGCATGCCCAGCCGCAGCCGGTCCTCCCTGTCGTCGACCATCACGCGGATCTCGTAGACGAGGCTGCTGCGCAGCTCCTCGGTCTGCACGGTCTTGGGCGTGAACTCCGCCACCGAGGCGATGTAGCCCACCTTGCCCGCGATCGCATGGTCGGGCTGGCTGTCGGTGGTCACGCTGGCCTCCTGCCCGGCCTGGATGCGGCCGAGGTCGGGCTCGGCGACGTAGGCCCGCACCCACTTGGGATCGGTGATCGCGAGCGTGAAGGCCGGGCGCTGCGGCGAGGCCATGTCGCCGGGCTCGAGCAGCCGCGCGCGCACCACGGCGTCGATCGGCGCCTTGAGCTCGGCCTCCTCGAGTTCGTGCTGCATCAGCGCGAGCTCGGCGCGCGCCGCCTCGAGCTGGGCCTGGGCCTGGGCTATGTCCTCCTTGCGCGGCCCGCTCACCACCAGTTGCCGTGCCTTGCGCGCGTTGTCGAGCTGGGCCTGCGCGACCTTGCGTCGCGCCTGCGCGCTCTCGAGGTCCTGCTGGCTCACCGCGCGGCCCGCGGTCGACTGGCCGATGGCCTGCAGCCGCGCGAGCTGCTGCGCGGCGAGCTCGGCATCGGCCTGGGCGGCGCTCACCTGCGCCTCGGCCTGCGCGATCTCCTCGGGCCGGCTGCCGGTCTTCAGCCGCAGCAGCGCCTGTTCCTGCACGCCGATGCGCGCCCGCGACTGCGCCACGCGCAGCGCCAGGGTGCGCGTGTCGAGCCGGCCGATGACCTGGCCGGCGCGCACCCGGTCGCCCTCGCGCACCGCGAGCTCGGCCACGCGCTCGCTGCCGCTGAAGGCCAGCGACACCTGCCGCAGGTCGACGTTGCCGTAGAGCACGATGCGGTCGGAAGGCGCGGCCGGGCGGCCGTAGTGCCAGGCGGCGACGGCCGCGGCGGCCAGCACGACGACGGCGAGGGCGATCAGGGGTTTCTTGGTCATGGCTTTTTGGGGCGGAAGCGGAAGGAGCGTCCGGATCGTATCAAATTCAAATTTGAATTTGAAGTAGGCCGGAAGTTGGGGTAGGCTCGCGCCATGGCCAGCCGCTCCCGTTCCCCTCGTCCGACCGCCTCCTCCGCACCGCCCGCCGCCGAGGCCGAACCGGCCGCGCGCGCGCCGCGCACCGACGGCAACGCGACCCGCGCCCACATCCTCGAGACCGCGGGCCGGCTGTTCGCCGAGCGGGGCTTCGCGGCCAGCACCAGCAAGGAGATCTGCACCCGCGCCGGCACCAACATGGCGGCGGTCAACTACCACTTCGGCGGCCGCGACGGCCTCTACGAGGCGGTGCTGGTCGAGGCGCACCGCCAGATCGTCAGCCTGGACGAACTGGTGGCCCAGGCGAGCAGCGGCGCCGATCCGCGCGAGCGGCTGCGCGCCTTGCTCGGCCACCTGGTCGAGATGGGCCACCAGCCGCAGGCGCCCTGGGGCTTTCGCGTGATGCTGCGCGAGGCGCTGTCGCCCTCGAGCGCGATGCCGGTGCTGATCCAGAAGGCGGTGCTGCCCAAGGCCAAGGTGGTGCGCGGGCTGATCGGCGAGATCATGGGCCTGGCCGACGACCACCCCTCGGTGCAGCGCGGCGTGATGTTCACGGTGCTGCCGTGCATCGTGATGATGGTCGCGCCCAAGGAGCTGGGCCAGCGCGTGCTGCCCGCGGTGCGCGACACCGGGGCGCTGGTCGACGACCTGATGCGCTACGTGCTCGCGGGCCTCGACGCGGTGGCGCGGGAGGCGGGCGGCCAGCAGGCCGCCGCGCCCGTCAAAGCTGGAAGGCGACGGTGAGCAGCAATCCCTCGGCCACGTCGCGCAACAGGCCCGGGCGCCGCGCGCGGTAGGCCTCGCCGGCCGAGGCCGTGGTCTCGATCCACTCGGCCAGCCATTCGATCTCGTGCGTGCCGTAGAACACGACATTGGCCTCGTGGTTCAGCAGCAGGCTGCGCAGGTCGAGGTTGATCGAGCCGCACATCGCGAGCTGGTCGTCGACCACCACCGCCTTGGCATGGGCCATGAACGGCAGCATGCGGAAGCTCACGCCCGCGCGCGCCAGGTCGCGCATGGCGCGCGTGCGCACGAAGTCGGCCAGCCGGTGGTTCGACTGCGCGGGGATCGCGATCGTGACCTGCACGCCGCGCCGCGCGGCCAGCCGCAGCGCGTCGCGCAGGCCGTCGCCGGGCACGAAGTAGGGCGTGATCGCGAGCAGCCGGTGCTCGGCGCGAAAGCACGCGTCGATCAGCAGCGCATGCGCGGTGTCCTCGGTCTGGTCGGGGCCGCTCGGCAGGAACTGCGCCAGCGCGGCACCGGGGCCCTCGGGCACGTCCTCGGCCGTGATCGCGCGCGGCTTGCGGCTGCGCACCGAGGCCCAGTCGTGGTCGAACTGGCGCGCCGCGGCGGCCGCCACGCTGCCGCGCAGGTCGAACGAGAGATCGCGCCAGGCCTCGGGATGGGCGGCGTCGCCGTTGAAGTACTCGCAGGCGAGGTTGCGCCCGCCCGACCAGAGCCAGCCGTCGTCGGCGATGGTGAACTTGCGGTGGTTGCGCAGGTTGCGCGGCCCGATGCGGCGCAGGCTGAAGAAGGGCCGGAACACCGCCACCTCGCCGCCGGCCGCGCGCAGCGGATCGAAGTGGTGGCGCGGCAGCGTGAGCGCGCCGAAGCCGTCGAGCAGCACCCGCACCTTGACGCCTTCGCGCGCGCGCTGCGCGAGCCGCTCGATCACCGAGCGGCCGAGCGCGTCGTTGCCGATGATGAAGGTGCAGACGTCGAGCCGTTCGCGCGCGCCGTCGATCACCTCGAACAGCGCGAGCCGCGCGTGCTCGCCGTCGGCATGCAGCCGGATCGCGCTGCGCCCGGGCGGCGCCAGGCCGAAGCTCTCGATCAGGTCGGCCGCCCAGTGGCCGGCCGGAGCCGAACGCGGCGGCCGCGCCGAGCCCGCGGGGCGCAGCTTGCGCTGGCCGAACAGCAGGTACATCGGCAGGATCAGGTAGGGCAGCAGCACCAGGCCCATGACCCACGCGATGGCGGTGGTGGGCGCGCGCTGCTCGCGGCGTGCGCGGGTGGTCAGCACGTAGACCAGCAGCGCGAAGGTGACGACGAGGAAATGCTGGGACGGAGAGGGAAGCCAGTCGAACCCGTTTTTCGGCATGGGCCGATGATGCCTGAGGCGGCCGCGCGCCGCCGTGCTTGCCCCCTCAGCGCCGAAGGAAGGCCGGAACGCCGCGGCCCTGCGAGGCCAGGAAGTCCATCATCGGGTCGACCACCGCGCGTACCGCGGGCCGCTCGCCGACGCGGTCGCGCCAGGCCACGAGCCGCGGCGTCTCGGCGGTCATGCCCGCGCCCTTGCGGTCGGCGAACACATGGGCCATGTAGAAGGCGATGTCGGCATAGCCGTAGTCGCCGGCCAGGAACGCGCGGCCGTCGGCCAGCAGGGTGTCGAGCTGGCCGTAGAAGCGCGCGCAGGCGGCGCAGGCCTCCACCGCGGGCGGGCTTTGCATCGCCTCCTGCAGGCCGAAGAGCCTGACCACCTGCGGGAAGAAGACCTCGTCGGAACGGTGCTCGAGCTGGCGCGCGCGGGCCCGCGCGGCCGCTTCGGCGGGCCACAGCGCGGGCCGTGGATGCCGGTCCTCGAGGTACTCGAAGATCTGGGTCGAGTCGAACAGCTCGACCGCGTCGTCGATCAGCACCGGCACCTGGCCCTTGGGGTTGATGCGCAGCACCTCGGGGTGCTTGGGACTGTAGTTGTCGTCGCGGTCGAAGGGCACCATCACGAGCTCGAAGGCGATGCCCTTCTCGAGCGCCGCGATCTGCACCTTGGCGCCGAACATGCTGAGGGGGCCGGAGAAGATGTGGGTCGTCATGGCCCCGAGTTCAGCAGAAAGCGCGGCTCAGGTCGATCCCCAGACCTCCTGCGCGGTCTCGACCACCAGCCGCAGCTTGGCGCGCTGCGCCTCGACCGCGATGTTGTTGCCGTGCACCGTGCTCGAGAAACCGCACTGCGGCGACAGCGCGAGCTGCTCGAGCGGCGCGTACATGGCGGCGTTCTCGATGCGGCGCTTGAGCTCGTCCTTGTCCTCCATCTGGCCGAACTTGGTGGTCACCAGGCCCAGCACCACGGTCTTGCCCTTGGGCAGGAAGCGCAGCGGCTTGAAGTCGCCCGAGCGCGCGTCGTCGTACTCCATGAAGTAGGCGTCGAGGTCCATCTCCTTGAGCAGCGCCTCGGCCACCGGCTCGTAGTTGCCGGCCGCGGCATGGGTGCTCTTGAAGTTGCCGCGGCACAGGTGCATGGCCAGCAGCATGCCCGGCGGCTTCTGCGCCACCACCTTGTTGATGAAGGCGGCGTAGCGGTGCGGCAGCTCGTTCGGGTCGTCGCCGCGCTTGCGGGCCGCCTCGCGCATGTGCTCGTCGCAGAGATAGGCGAGGTTGGTGTCGTCCATCTGCACGTAGGTGCAGCCGGCCGCGGCCAGCGAGCGCAGCTCGTCGCCATAGGCCTGGGCCACGTCGTCGTAGAACGCGGGGTCGAGTTCGGGGTAGGCCTCCTTGCTGATGCCGGCGCGGCCGCCGCGGAAGTGCAGCATGGTCGGCGAGGGGATCGTGACCTTGGGCGTGCGGCCGGCCGAGACCTGGCTCTTGAGGTACTCGAAGTCGGCCAGCTGGATGTTCTTGACGTGGCGCACCTTGTCGATGACACGCATCGCGGGCGGGGCCAGTTCCTCGCTGCCGTCGGGCTTGCGGATCGTGACCGGGATGTCGGTCTTCACGCCGCCGAGCTGGTCGAGGAAGTCGATGTGGAAGTAGGTGCGGCGGAATTCGCCGTCGGTGATGCTCTTGAGGCCGATGTCTTCCTGGAACTTGACGACCTCGGCGATGGCCTTGTCCTCGACCGTGCGCAGTTGCTCGGGCGTGATCTCGCCCCTGGCCTTCTGCTCGCGGGCTTCGAGCAGGTATTGGGGACGCAGGAAGCTGCCCACGTGGTCGTAGCGGGCGGGCAGGGTGGCGTGCTGTGACATGAGGATGGAACTCCGGCTTGTCTGAACGAAAGAGGTGGAACGGAACATCGTATCGCCTTGTGCGACGACGTTGATGTGTACAGAGAGATCGGTGTTTTCCCTCGATTCGGCGTAATTGGCTGGAAATTCTCGTGTTTCTGTATACATTGAGTATCCATGGACACGCGATCGCCCCATTTCCCGCTCAACGCCTGGTATGCCGCCGCCTACGACGTGGAGGTGCGGCATGCGCTGCTGCCGCGCACGGTCTGCAACCAGAAGCTGGTGCTGTTCCGCCGCACCGACGGGCAGGTGGCCGCGCTCGAGGACGCCTGCTGGCACCGGCTGCTGCCGCTGTCGATGGGGCGGCTCGAGGGCGACGAGCTGGTCTGCGGCTACCACGGCCTGGTCTACAACAGCCAGGGCCGCTGCACCCACATGCCGAGCCAGGAAACGCTCAACCCCTCGGCCTGCGTGCGCAGCTTCCCGGTGGCCGAGAAGCACCGCTTCATCTGGATCTGGCCCGGCGATCCGGCGCTGGCCGACCCCGCGCTGGTGCCCGACATGCACTGGAACGACGACCCGGCCTGGGCCGGCGACGGCAAGATGATCCGCGTGAACTGCGACTACCGGCTGGTGGTCGACAACCTCATGGACCTGACGCACGAGACCTTCGTGCACGGCTCCTCGATCGGCAACCGCGAGGTGGCCGAGGCGCCCTTCGTCGCCACCCATGGCGACCGCTCGGCCACCGTCACGCGCTGGATGGAGAACATCGAGGCGCCGCCTTTCTGGGGTGGCCAGATCCGCCATGCGCGCGGCTACGCGGGCAAGGTCGACCGCTGGCAGATCATCCGCTTCGAGGCGCCGTGCACGGTCAACATCGACGTCGGCGTGGCCGAGGCCGGCAGCGGCGCGGTGCCCAAGGGCGGCAACCCGGGCGACCGCGGCAAGGGCGTCAACGGCTACGTGCTCAACACCATCACGCCCGAGACCGACAAGACCTGCCTCTACTTCTGGGCCTTCGCGCGCAACTACTGCCTGGGCGAGCAGCGCCTCACGCACGAGCTGCGCGAGGGCGTCTCGGGCATCTTCCGCGAGGACGAGCTGGTGCTCGAGGCGCAGCAGAAGGCGATCGACGAGCATCCCGACCACCGCTTCTACAACCTCAACATCGACGCCGGCTCGATGTGGGCGCGGCGGCTGATCGACCGCATGGTCGACAAGGAGCGGCCCGCGCGCGCCGCGATCCCGATCCGCGTCGACCGGCGGCAGGCCGCATGAAGGTCGCCGCCAGCAGCAGCGCCGGCGAGCCCGGCGACAGCGGCGCCTCGCAGGCCGTGAAGGCGCAGCTGCGGCTGCGCGAGATGATCCTGGCCGGCGAGCTGCCGGGCGGCGCGCGCATCGCCGAGGTCGCGATCTCCGAGCAACTCGGCGTGTCGCGCACGCCGGTGCGCACCGCGCTGATGCGGCTCGAGCAGGAAGGCCTGCTCGAGGCCCTGCCCAACGGCGGCTATGCGGTGCGCACTTTTTCCGAACGCGACGTGGCCGATGCGATCGAGCTGCGCGGCACGCTCGAGGGGCTGGTCGCGCGGCTCGCGGCCGAACGCGGCGCGGCGCCGGTGGTGCTGCGCGAGGCGCGCGGCTGCCTGCAGCGCATCGACGAGCTGCTGCGCGAGCCCGCGCTCGATGACGCCGCCTTCTCGCGCTACGTGACGCACAACGAGCGCTTCCATGCGCTGCTGTGCGAGATGGCCGGCAGCCCGGTCATCGCGCAGCAACTCGAGCGCGTGATCAACCTGCCGTTCGCCTCGCCCTCGGGCTTCGTGATCGTGCAGGCCAATTCGCCGGCCGCGCGCGACATGCTGGTGATCGCGCAGGACCAGCATGTGCAGGTGCTCGACGCCATCGAGTCCGGCGAGGGCTCGCGCGCCGAGGCGCTGATGCGCGAGCACAGCCGCATCGCGCGGCGCAACCTGCGCGAGGCGCTGCACGGCGCGCCCACCGAGCAGCAGCGTCCGCTGCCCGGCGTGCAACTGATCCGCCGCCGCGGCTGAGCGGCTTCCTTCTTTTTCCCGGTCCTGGTTCTCCGATGAAAAGCGATCTCCAATGGATGCAGGCGCAGGTGGTGGCGCTGCGCGACCTCACGCCCACCGTGCGCGAATTCGAGCTGCGGCCCGAGGCGGGCACGGCCGGCGGCCACGAGCCCGGTGCCCATCTGCAGGTGCAGGTGACGAGCGCGCAGGGCCAGTTGCAGACGCGCTCGTATTCGCTCGTGGGGCAGGGCGAGCAGGGCGGCTGGCGCATCGCCGTCAAGCGGCTCGACGACGGCCGTGGCGGTTCGCTCGCGATGTGGCGGCTGGCCGTCGGCGACCGCCTGCAGGTCAGCGCGCCGCAGAACCACTTCGCGCTCGACCTGTCGGCGCCGGGCTACCTGCTGGTGGCGGGCGGCATCGGCATCACGCCGCTGGTGGGCATGGCGCAGCGGCTGAGCGCGCATGCGCGGCGCAGCGGCGTGCCGCTGGCCATGCACTACGGCGCGCGCCATGCGGGCGAGTTCGCCTACCTCGACGAGCTGCGCGCATCGCTCGGCGACGAGAAGCTGCAGACCCACGAAGGCGCCGCGGCCATCGACCTCGCGGCTGCCATCGCCGCGCTGCCCGCGGGCGGCCAGCTCTACACCTGCGGCCCGGCACCGATGCTCGAGGCCGTGCAGCGCGCCTGGGCGGCGGCCGGCCGCCCCGCGGCTGACCTGCGCTTCGAGACCTTCGGCAGCAGCGGCCGGCTGGCCGCGCAGGCCTTCACCGTGCGCGTGCCGCGGCACGACCTCGCGATCACCGTGCCGGCCGACTGCTCGCTGCTCGATGCGCTCGACGCCGCCGGCGTGCAGACCCTGTGGGACTGCCGGCGCGGCGAATGCGGGCTGTGCGCGATGGACGTGCTGGCGGTGGACGGCGAGATCGACCACCGCGACGTGTTCCTCAGCGCGCACGAGAAGCGGGCCACCACCCGCATCTGTGCCTGCGTGTCGCGCGCGGTGGGTACGCTCACGCTCGATTCCGCGTACCGCGCGGACGCCTGACCGGCACCGATCCACCCCCGTTGCGCGATCATCGCGCAGTTCATTTGTCTATCGCGCAACAAAGCGCCGCGCGGGCCCGCGCCTAGGTGAAGGCCCGCGACAAGGAATGTTGCAAAGTGTTGAAAAATAGGCCGATTCCGCTCGTCGCCCCCAAAGGAGAACTCATGCAAAGGCGTCAACTCATCCAGTCCGCGAGCCTCGCCGCGCTCGCGCTTTCCGGCGCGCTGTCCGTGACGGCCGTCCAGGCCCAGGACAACAAGTTCAAGATCGGCCTGATCCTGCCGATGACCGGCCAGTCGGCGTCGACCGGCCGCCAGATCGAGGCCGCCGCGCGCCTGTACATGGCGCAGAACGGCGACACCGTGGCCGGCAGGAAGATCGAGCTGATCGTCAAGGACGACACCGGCCTGCCCGACGTCACCAAGCGCCTGGCGCAGGAACTGGTGGTGAACGACAAGGTCAACGTGCTCGCGGGCTTCGGCCTGACGCCGCTGGCGCTCGCGGTGGCGCCGATCGCCACCCAGTCGAAGACGCCGCAGGTCGTGATGGCCGCGGCCACCTCGAGCATCACCGAGGCCTCGCCCTTCATCGTGCGCAGCGGCTTCACGCTGCCGCAGGTGTCGGTGCCGATGGGCGACTGGGCGCCGAAGAACGGCATCAAGACGGTGGTCACGCTGGTCAGCGACTACGGCCCCGGCAACGACGCCGAGAAGTTCTTCAGCGAGCGCTTCGCGCTCAACGGCGGCAAGGTGATCGACAAGCTGCGCGTGCCGCTGCGCAATCCCGACTTCGCCCCCTTCCTGCAGAAGGTGCGCGACGCCAAGCCCGACGCGCTGTTCGTCTTCGTGCCCTCGGGCGCGGGCGCGGCCGTGATGAAGCAGTTCCTCGAGCGCGGCATGGACAAGGCCGGCATCAAGCTGATCGCCACCGGCGACGTGACCGACGACGACCAGCTCAACGACATGGGCGACGGCGCGCTCGGCGTGGTCACCTCGCACCACTACTCGGCCGCCCATCCCTCGGCCGCGAACAAGAAGTTCGTCGAGGCCTTCGAGAAGGCCAACCCCAAGCTGCGCCCCAACTTCATGGCCGTGGGCGGCTACGACGGCATGCGCGTGATCTACGAGGCGCTCAGGACCAGCAAGGGCCAGGGCGGCGGCGAGGCGCTCTTGGCCGGCATGAAGGGCCAGGTCTTCGAGAGCCCGCGCGGCCAGGTGCTGATCGACGCCCAGACCCGCGACGTGGTGCAGGACGTGTACCTGCGCAAGGTCGAGAAGAAGGACGGGCAGCTCTATAACGTCGAGTTCGACGTGATCAAGGGCGTCAAGGACCCGGGCAAGGCGAAATAGAGCCTCCCGGCTTTTCACTTCGCTTCGCTGCGTGTAATTCGCCACCTCCCGAGGAGGGGACCCTGCCTGCGGCCCGGCAAAGCCGGTTCCGCGGCACGTAGCTGGTGTAAGTTGGCCTCGGTGCGCCGTTGACTTGTTGATATGTTGACTATTCTTTTCGACGGCATCGCCTACGGCATGCTGCTGTTCGTGCTCGCCGTGGGGCTGGCCGTGACGCTGGGGTTGATGAACTTCATCAACCTCGCGCACGGCGCCTTCGCGATGGCGGGCGGTTATCTCACCGTGTTCGCGATGCAGAAGTTCGGCGTGCCGTTCATGCTGTGCCTGCCGCTGGCCTTCGTGGTCGTGGCGCTGGCCGGCGCGCTGCTCGAGCGCACGCTCTACCGGCCCATGTACGGCAAGCCGCACCTCGACCAGGTGCTGTTCTCGATCGGGCTGGCCTTCATGGCCGTGGCGGCCATCGACTACTTCGTCGGCTCCTCGCAGCAGAACGTGCAGCTGCCCGAATGGCTGCGCGGGCGCACCGAGCTCGGCGACGGCGCGCTGATGCTGGGCATGGGCCACTACCGGCTGTTCATCATCGCGGTCTGCGCGGTGCTCACCGTGGTGCTGCAGCTGATCCTCTCGAAGACCCGCTTCGGCAGCCGGCTGCGCGCCGCGGTCGACGACCCGCGCGTGGCCGCGGGGCTGGGCATCAACGTCAACGTGGTGTTCCTGCTGACCTTCGCGGTCGGCTCGGGGCTCGCGGGGCTGGGTGGCGCGCTCGGTGCCGAGATCCTCGGCCTCGATCCGACCTTCCCGCTCAAGTACATGATCTATTTCCTGATCGTGGTCTCGGTCGGCGGCACCTCCTCGATCACCGGGCCGCTCGCGGCCGCGCTGCTGCTGGGCATCGCCGACGTGGCCGGCAAGTACTTCATTCCGAAGATGGGCGCCTTCACCGTCTACCTGCTGATGATCCTGATCCTGATGTGGCGGCCGCAGGGCCTGTTCACGCGCAAGGGAGGCCGCTGATGGATGCGCCTTCCGACTTCCAGTCGCCGCTGCTGCGCAAGGCGCGCTGGCATCCGGTCGAGTTCGTCGTGTGGGCCGTGGCCTTCGCGCTGCCGCTGATCACGCCCTCGCACTCGCTGCTGGTCAACGAGATCGCCATCGTCGCGCTGTTCGCGATGTCGCTCGACCTGATCCTCGGCTACACCGGCATCGTTTCGCTGGGCCATGCGGCCTTCTTCGGCTTCGGCGCCTATGCCGCGGCGCTGTTCGCCAAGCTGGTGATGCCCGACCCGACCGTGGGCCTGCTGTTCGCCATCGTCGTGTCGGCGCTGCTCGGGCTGGTGGCCAGCGTCACCATCCTGCGCGGCAGCGACCTCACGCGGCTGATGGTCACGCTCGGCACCGCGCTCTTGCTGCTCGAGCTCGCCAACAAGCTCGACTGGCTGACCGGCGGTGCCGACGGCCTGCAGGGCGTGGTGATGGGGCCGGTGCTCGGCCTGTTCGAGTTCGATCTCTACGGCCGCACGGCCGCCTGGTATTCGCTGGCCGTGATGCTGGTGCTGTTCCTCGTCATGCGCCGGCTCGTGCATTCGCCCTTCGGCGCCACGCTCAAGGCGATCCGCGACAACCGGCTGCGCGCCATGGCGATCGGCATCCCGGTGGTGTCGCGGCTGGCCGTGATCTACACCGTGGCGGCCGGCGTGGCCGGCGCCGCGGGCGCGCTGCTCGCGCAGACCACCGGCTTCGCCTCGCTCGACGTGCTGGCCTTCGACCGCTCGGCCGACGTGCTGCTGATGCTGGTGATCGGCGGCGTGGGCTGGCTCTACGGCGGCGTCGCGGGCGCCATCGTCTTCAAGCTGCTGCAGACCTGGCTGTCGTCGGTGACGCCGCAGTACTGGATGTTCTGGATCGGCCTGATCCTGGTGTTGCTGGTGCTGGTGGGCCGCGATCGTCTGCTCAAGCCCTGGACCTGGTTCGGTGCCGGCAAGAAGGGCGGTGCGGCATGAGCGACGTATTGCTCCCTCCCCCGCTGGGGGAGGGCTGGGGTGGGGGCAACGGGCCTGTCCATCGCTGCCATCGCATCGACCGCCCGGTGCCCCCATCCCGACCTTCCCCCAGAGGGGGAAGGAGCAAGATCGCGAGGGTCGCAAGATGACCGACACCGTGCTTTCCACCCATGGCCTGGTGATGCGCTTCGGCGGCATCACCGCGACGAACAACGTCTCGATGGAACTCCGGCGCGGCGCGCGCCATGCGCTGATCGGCCCGAACGGCGCCGGCAAGACCACGCTGATCAATCAGCTCACGGGCGTGCTCACGCCCTCCGAGGGCCGCATCACGCTGCTCGGCGAGGACATCACGCGCCTCGCGCCGCACAAGCGCGTGGCGCGCGGGCTGGTGCGCACCTTCCAGATCAACCAGCTGTTCGACTCGATGACGCCGCTCGAGACGCTGGCGCTGGTCGTGTCGCAGCACCAGGGCATCGGCGCGCAATGGTGGCGCCCGCTCGGCGCGACCAAGGCGGTGGCCGAGCGCGCGGGGCAGTTGCTCGAGCAGTTCCACCTGGCCGACGTGGCGCACCAGCAGACCAAGCACCTGGCCTACGGCAAGCGCCGGCTGCTCGAGATCGCGATCGCGCTGGCCTGCGAGCCGCGCGTGCTGCTGCTCGACGAACCCGTGGCCGGCGTGCCCGCGGGCGAGCGCGAGGAGCTGCTGCAGACCGTGGCCGCGCTGCCGGCCGACGTGTCGGTGCTGCTGATCGAGCACGACATGGACCTGGTGTTCAGCTTCGCCGACCGCATGACGGTGCTGGTCAACGGCACCCTGCTGACAGAGGGCGATCCCGAGGCCATCGCCAACGACCCGCGGGTCAAGGAGGTCTACCTCGGCCATGGCCAGTCCGCGGAGGTCGCCCATGTCTGAGCTGCTGCGCATCGAGAACCTGAGCGCCGGCTACGGCGAGGCCGTGGTGCTGCACGACGTTTCCTTCGCGCTCGGCGAGGGCCGCACGCTCGCGCTGCTGGGCCGCAACGGCACCGGCAAGACCACGCTGATCAACACCCTGGCGGGCGCCACGCGCCAGCACGGCGGCAGCATCGCGCTCGGCGGCCAGGCGCTGCACCGGCTCGCGCCGCACCAGCGCGCGGCGGCCGGCATCGGCTGGGTGCCGCAGGAGCGCAACATCTTCAAGTCGCTCACCGTGCACGAGAACCTCACGGCCGTGGAGCGGCCCGGGCCGTGGAATCCGCGCCGCGTCTACGAGATGTTCCCGCGCCTGGCCGAGCGCAAGACCAACCTCGGTACCCAGCTCTCGGGCGGCGAGCAGCAGATGCTGGCCGTGGGCCGCGCGCTGGTGCTGAACCCGAAGCTGCTGCTGCTCGACGAGCCGCTCGAGGGCCTGGCGCCGATCATCGTGGAGGAGCTGCTGCGCGCCATCCGCCGCATCACGCGCGACGAGGGCCTGGCCGCGATCGTGGTCGAGCAGCATCCGCAGGCGATCCTCGCGATCTCCGACGAGGCCGTGGTGCTCGACCACGGGACCATCGTGCATGCCGACAGCGCGGCCGCGCTGCGCGCGCAGCCGCAGG
This sequence comes from Variovorax endophyticus, assembly GCF_025376855.1. NCBI lineage: Bacteria > Pseudomonadati > Pseudomonadota > Betaproteobacteria > Burkholderiales > Comamonadaceae > Variovorax > Variovorax endophyticus. The sequence goes on along the minus strand of NZ_JAHUTH010000023.1, from coordinate 116,172 downwards.
TGCTCGATCGCTTGCTGGGCGTGGCGCGCTAGGCGGTCGACGCATCGGCCGGAAAGACAAGGAGACAGAAGACCATGGCGATCCGGAACACGACGATGCGAAGAACCGCCGGCCTGTCGGCCCTGGCGATCGCCGCGGGCCTGCTCGCCGCCTGCGGCACCGGCGGGCCTTCCGCGCCGCAAAGCCTGAGCCTCGGGCCCGACCCCGCCGCGGCCTGCGCGCGCCTCGCGGCACCGGTGCCGCCCGGCGCGATCGGCCTGCCCAGCGGCATGGCGACCATCGATACCGCCACCCTCGTGGCCGCCGCGCCGCTGGCGGTGGCCGAACGCGGCCCGAGTCCGGCAGTGCGCATCACGCCGGCCACGCCCGCGCACTGCCGGCTGCTCGGGCGCATCGCGCCGCTCGATGCTGCCGCGCCGCCGATCGGGTTCCAGGTCAACCTGCCGCTGGCCTGGAACGGCCGCAGCCTGCAGTACGGCGGCGGCGGGTTCAACGGCGTGCTGATCACCGGCCTGGCGCTGGTGCCGGCGGCCCGCTTCGACCAGCCCACGCCGCTCGCGCAGGGCTACGTGACCTACGGCACCGACTCCGGCCACCAGAACGTGGCCGGCCAGCCGCCGCAGGCCTTCGCGCTCAACGACGAGGCGCTCGAGAACTTCGCGCATGCCTCGTACAAGAAGGTGCGCGACGTGGCCGTGGCGCTGATGCAGCGCGCCTACGGACAGGCGCCGCGCAAGCTCTACTTCATGGGCAGCTCGGAGGGCGGGCGCGAGGCGCTGACCATGGCGCAGCGCTATCCGCGCGACTTCGACGGCATCTTCAGCCGCGTGCCGGTCATCAACTGGACCGGGCTGCAGCATGCGGGCACGCGCAACGGCATCGCCACCTTCGGCGAGGGCTGGCTGCGGCCCGCGCAGGTGCAGCGGGTGCACGAGGCCGTGCTCGCGGCCTGCGATGCCGCCGACGGCACGGCCGATCGCATCGTGTCGAACCCGGTGGCCTGCCTGCAGCGCTTCGACCCGGCCAGCCTGCGCTGCGCGGCGGGCACGCGCGGGGACGACTGCCTCAACGACGCGCAGGTGCAGGCGGTGCGCACGCTGCGTTCGCCGTGGCGCTCGCCCGTGCCACTCGCCAACGGCATCGCGGAGTACCCGGGCTGGGGCATCGGCGGCGAGGCCACGCCGGCCTTCGCCTCGATGGGCGGCTGGAACGCCTGGTGGACCGGCAGTGCCGCGCCGACCGTGCCGCCGCAGCCGAGCAACGGCATCGCGTGGTTCTACGGCAGCGGCGCGCTGCAGTACTTCTATGCCCGCGATCCGTCGCTCGACGTGCGCAACTACCGCGCCGAGGACCATGCGGCGCGCATCGCCACCGTCTCGCGGCTGATGGATTCGACCGACCCCGACCTCGGCGCCTTCAGCGCGCGCGGCGGCAAGCTGCTGATGCTCGAGCACATGGCCGACTATGCGCAGAGCCCGTTCGCGGGCATCCGCTACCACGAGTCGGTGGTCGCGCGCATGGGCCGCGCCGAGGTGGACCGCTTCATGCGGCTGTACACCGCGCCCGGCGTGGACCACGTGGGCAGCGGCGCGCCGGCCAACGTCGACATGCTCGGCGTGCTGGTCGACTGGGTCGAGCGCGGCCGCGCGCCCGCCGGCCTGCAATTGCTCGAGCAGGAGGTGCGGCCGCCCTTCAGGACGGTGCGCGCGCGCCCACTGTGCGAATGGCCGCTGTGGCCGCGCTACGTGGGGGGCGATGTGGCACAGGCGGCGAGCTTCCAGTGCACGCGCTAGCGCCGGGCCGATCTTCAAGCGGCGCTTGAAAGAGTTTCCGGGCGCGAGGGCTTTTTCATGCACGGGCCTGCTCGCACACTGCGGGGTCCCTGTCACACCCTCCACGCCCCATGAACACGACCCCCCTCATCGGCATCGCCGTCCTGAAAGCCCGGCCCGGTCGGCGCGAACCCCTTCGCGCCGCATTGAGCGCGCTGGTGCCGCCCACGCGCCAGGAGCCCGGCTGCCTCGACTACACGCTGTTCGAACTGCGCGACGAACCCGGCAGCTTCTACATGCGCGAGTCGTTCCGGGACCAGGCCGCGCTGGATGCGCATCTGGCCACGCCGCACTTCAAGGCCTTCGAGCAGCGCTTCGACGAACTGCTCGAGGAGCCGATCCGGCTGGTCTTTCTGGAGCAGGTCGCGTAGCGCTCAGATCGCGCAGCCGTCCGGGCCGCAGGCCGGCGTTGCCGACGAAGTCGACGCCGGCGCCGCGAAGCTCGCGAGCTGCGCTTTCCACGCGTCCGGCCGGCCCAGCCACGGGCCGATGTCGACGCGGCTCGCGCCGCCATCGGGCCGCGCGAGCACGAAGGTCGGGAAGCCCTGGCCACCGACGCGGCGCAGCAGCGCGCGGCTGGCCTCGATGTGTTGCGCGGTCGCTTCGCCCGACAGCCGCGCGAAGGCCGCGGCGAAGGCCTCGGCATCGAAGCCCAGTTCCGCGGCCAGCGCCTGCAGCACGTCGGCGTCGGCGATGCGCCGGCCTTCGGCGTAGTGCGCGCGCTGCACGCGATGGGCCATGTCGAGCGCGCCACCCGCGCGCAGCGACTCGGCCGCGAGGATCGCGGTGGTCGGCGGCTCGGAGTCCATCACGGCCGTGCCGTCGCGCAGCAGGCCTTCGAAGTAGGCCTCGCCGAAGGGCTGGCCCGTGAGCTCGGCGATGCGGCGGTCGTGCGGCAGCACGTAGTCGCGCCACTGCGGCGTGATGGCGCGGCGGTTGGCGCCGGTCATCATGCCGCCGCCATGCAGTTCGACGCGCAGGCCCGGCACCTCGCGCGCGGCCTCGACCAGCGGCGCGGCGGCATAGCACCAGCCGCACAGCGGATCGAAGATGCAATGCAGGGTGGTGGCTTCATTCATTGCGGCCATTTCATCTCTCCCTTGATGACCTTCGCGCTCAGTTCGAGCGAGGAGGCGTCTTCCAGCTTGGGGTAGCGCTTCTTCATCGCGGCGATCAGCGCGGCCGAGTCCTTGGCTTTCGCGGCCTCGGTCTCGAAGGCCTGCAGGTAGGCGCGCGTGAAGTTCACCGAGGCGAGCGTGGAGGGCGCCGAGCCGTCGGCGTTCGGCAGGTAGTGGCCGGGCACCACGGTCTTCGGCTTGAGCGCCGCGATGCGGTCGAGCGTGCGGCGCCAGTCGCGGCGCGACTCGGGTGTCTGCATGTCGGCCACCCAGAGGTGGATGTTGGCCGATACCGGCACGCCGCCGACCACGGTCCTGAGCGAGGGAATCCACGCGACGGTGCGCGCGGGCGTGGGGCCGACGACCTGGATCTTGCGGCCCTCGAGCTCGATCGTGTCGCCCGCGAGCGGCTCGGGCACCACCAGCGACTGCGGCGCGTTGTCCTTGAGGATCGGACCCCAGTGGGCCAGCTTGCCGTCCTTCGAGGCCTGGATCGCGGCCACGGTCTGCGGCGTGGCGACGATCTTCGCGTCGGGGAAGGCGGCATGGATCACGTCGAGGCCGAAGTAGTAGTCGGGGTCGCTGTGGCTGATGTAGACGGTGGCGAGCCTGCGGCCGCCGGCCTGGATCTTCTTCACCAGCGCCTGGGCGTCGTTGCGCTGGAACTGGGCGTCGATCAGCACGGCCTCCTTCTCGCCCGAGACGATGCTCGAGGAGACGGGAAACAGCGAGGCCGCGCCAGGGTTGTAGACCTCGAGCGTCAAGGGGGAGGCGGATGCGGCGAGACCGAGGGTGGAGAAGGCGGCGAGCGCGGTGGCGGCGAGGAAGCTGCGGCGGAACATGGCGATTCTTTCTGCGCATGAGGGTGTGACAGGTGAAGCCCGCAGTGTGGATGGCGCCGAACGAAACAAAAACCGGCTTCCGCGCAAAGGATCGTTTCGCAATCCGGTCGAATCGGGCGGATCAGTCGCGCCGCGCCAGCTTCTCGAGGTGCGCCACCAGCAGCTGTGCCGCGGGCGAGAGCGAGGCCTCGTCGCGAAAGCAGATCGCGAAGCGGCGCTTCGCCCACGGGTCGGCCAGCGGCATCAGGCACAGGCCGTAGGCCGCGGTGAAGGGCTGCGCCACCTCGGCCGGCACCACGCTGATCGCGAGGCCGGCGCGCACGACGCGCAGCGCGGCGTCGAAGTTCGACACCAGCACGCGGTGCACCAGCGGCTTGCCCGCGGCCGTGGCCTCGCGCGCGAGCAGCAGCTGCACCGCGCTGAGCGCGGGCATGCCGACGAACTCGTGGTCGAGCAGCTGTTCGAAGCGCACCTCGCGCATCCGCGCCACCGGGTGCGAGGGATGGGCCACCACCGCGAGGTGGTCGCTGCGGTAGTCGCGCCGCTGCAGGCCCTCGAGGTCGGCCGCGTCCCAGCACAGGCCGATCGAGGCCACGCCCTCGCGGATGCCGCGCACGATCTCGGGGCTCACGCGCTCCTCCATGTCGACGCGGATGTTGCGGTGCGCCGGGTCCTGCAGGAAGTCGGCCACGTCCTCGGCCAGCGACTCGGCCATCACCGAGGCCGAGGCCAGCATGCGCACATGGCCGCGCATGCCGCCCGCATAGGCCGCCATGTCGCGCTCGATGCGGTTCACGCTGCCGAGCATGGCGCGCGCATGCTCGAGCAGGGTTTCGCCGGCCGCCGTGGGCACCACGCCGCGGCGGCGCCGCACGAACAGCGGCGTGCCTAGCGTGTCCTCGAGCTGCGCCAGCCGCTTGCTGATGGCCGAGCCGACGATGCTGGCCTGGGCGCCGGCGCGCGCGATGCTGCGGGTCTCGCAGACCGAGACGAACAGGCGCAGGGTGGTGAGGTCGAGGTCGCGCATGGCGTCGGCTCCGTGGTTTTTGTGGTGTTCCGATTCGGAACGGATTGGCTTCCGAAATATAGCTTCTGCATCGAATCGGAAAGTCTAAGAATCAAGCCGATTCCAGACATCCATCCCACGGAGACAACGCCTTGACCGAACCTTCCGCCCCGGCGCGCCCGCACGCCTTCCTGCCGCCGCGCGCCACCGTGCGCGAAGTGGGCCTGCGCGACGGCCTGCAGAGCATCGCCCGCACCCTGCCCACCGCGCACAAGCGCGAATGGATCCGCGCTGCCCATGGGGCAGGCCAGCGCGAGATCGAGGTCGGCTCCTTCGTGCCCGCGCGGCTGCTGCCGCAGCTGGCCGACACGGCCGAGCTGCTGGCCTTCGCGAAGACCCTGCCGGGCCTGTTCGCCTCGGTGCTGGTGCCCAACCTGAAGGGTGCGGAGCGCGCCATCGATGGCGAGGCCGACCTGCTGGTGGTGCCGCTGTCGGCCAGCCATGCGCACAGCCTCGCCAACCTGCGCAAGACGCCCGACGAGGTGGTGGCCGAGGTCGCCCGCATCCGCGCCGCGCGCGATGCCGCGGGCTCGAGGACGCTGATCGAGGGCGGCGTGGGCACCGCCTTCGGCTGCACGCTGCAGGGCCCCGTGGCGCCCGAGGAGGTGCTGCGGCTGATGCAGGCACTGCTCGATGCGGGCGCCGACCGTGTGAGCCTGGCCGACACCGTCGGCTATGCCGATCCGGCGATGGTGCGCAGCCTGTTCGAGCGCGCGCGGGCGATCGCGGGCGAGCGACTGTGGTGCGGCCATTTCCACGACACGCGCGGGCTGGGGCTGGCCAACGTCTATGCGGCGCTCGAGGTCGGCATCGCGCGCTTCGACGCCTGCCTGGCCGGCATCGGCGGCTGCCCGCACGCGCCGGGCGCCAGCGGCAACGTCGACACCGAGGACCTGCTGTTCATGCTGCAGAGCATGGGCGTGGCCACGGGCGTCGACCTACGGCAGCTGCTCGCGCTGCGCGGGCGCGTGGCGCAATGGCTGGACGGCGAGACCCTGCAGGGCACGCTGTGGCGCGCGGGCTTCCCGAAGACCTTCGCGCAGGAAGAGGTGGCGGCATGAGCGCCCTCGAAGAGAAGCGCCTGCCGCTGGCCGGCATCCGCGTGGTCGAGTTCACCCACATGGTGATGGGCCCGACCTGCGGCATGGTGCTGGCCGACCTCGGCGCCGAGGTCATCAAGGTCGAGCCCATCGAAGGCGACCGCACGCGCCACCTGCTGGGCGCCGGCGCGGGCTTCTTCCCGATGTTCAACCGCAACAAGAAGAGCATCGCGCTCGACCTGCGCCATCCGCAGGGGCTCGAGGCCGCGCTGCGCCTGTGCGCCGGCGCCGACGTGGTGGCGCAGAACTTCAAGCCCGGCACCATGGGGAAGTACGGCCTCGACTACGCCGCGCTGCGCCGGCTCAACCCGCGGCTGGTGTACGTCAACCACACGGGCTTCCTGCCCGGCCCCTACGAGCACCGCACCGCGCTCGACGAGGTGGTGCAGATGATGGGCGGGCTGGCCTACATGACCGGCCGGCCCGGCGACCCGCTGCGCGCGGGCACCAGCGTCAACGACATCATGGGCGGCATGTTCGGCGCCATCGGCGCGATGGCCGCGCTGATGCAGCGCGGCCAGACCGGCGAGGGCCAGGAGGTGCATTCGGCGCTGTTCGAGAACAACGTGTTCCTGGTCGGCCAGCACATGCTGCAGTACGCGATCACGGGCCAGGCCGCGGCGCCGATGCCCGATCGCATCTCGGCCTGGGCGCTGTACGACGTGTTCACCGTGAAGGACGGCGAGCAGATCTTCCTGGCCGCGGTCAGCGACGCGCAATGGCAGAGCTTCTGCGATGCCCTGGGCTTCGACGACCTGAAGGCCGACCCGGCGCTGCGCACCAACAACGACCGCGTGCGGCTGCGCCCGACGCTGCTGGCGGACCTGCGCGCGCGGCTGGCCTCGCGCCCGGCCGCCGAGCTGTCAGCGCTCTTCGAGGCGCGCGGCCTGCCGTTCGCGCCGATCGTGCGGCCCGAGGACCTCTACGGCGATCCGCACCTGCTGGCCACCGGCGGCCTGGCCGACATCCGGCTGCCCGACGGCGAGCGCGCGGGCCGGACCGCGCAGACCACGCTGTTCCCGATCACGCTGGGCGGCGAGCGCCTGGGCGTGCGCCTCGATCCGCCGACGCTGGGCCAGCACACGCGCGAGCTGCTGGCCGAGCTCGGCTATGGCGAGGCGCAGATGCAGGCGCTGCTCGACGACGCGGCCGTGGCCTAGGCCGGTTTTTTCTTCCCCCACTACAACGAGAGACAAGACGATGCGCAACCCACTGCCTTTCTTCATCAACCGCCGCGCGCTGCTGGGCCTGGGTGCCGGCGCGGCCGCGCTCGCCGCCTGGCCCGCCTGGGCGCAGGGCGACCGGCCCGTGCGCTTCATCCTGCCGATCAGCGCGGGCTCGGGCGTGGACGCCATCGTGCGCGCCGCCACGGTCGCGCTCGGCAAGGCCTTCGGCCAGCCGGTGGTGGTCGAGAACCAGCCGGGTGCGGGCGGCATCACGGGCACCTCGACCGTGGTCAAGGCCGCGCCCGATGGCTTCACCTTGGGCATGGTGTCGAACAACCACGTCATCAACCCGGCGGTGTTCAGGAAGATGCCCTTCGACCCGATCGCCGACGTGACGCCGATCAGCGTGGTGGGCGCCACGCCGCTGGTGCTGGCGGTGAACCCGAAGCTGCCGGCGAAGAACGTGAAGGAGCTGGTGGCGCTGCTGCGCGCCAAGCCCGAGGGCTACAACTACGCCTCCTCGGGCAACGGCACCATCATCCACCTGGCCGGCGAGATGTTCATGGACGAGGCCGGCGTGAAGGCGCGGCACATTCCGTACAAGGGCACGGGCCCGATGGTCACCGACATGATCGCGGGCCAGGTCGAGATGGGCGTGGTCGCGCTGCCGGCCGTGCAGCCGCACCTGAAGAGCGGTGCGCTGCGCGCCATCGGCCTGTGCGGCCCGGCGCGCTCGCCGGCCGCGCCCGAGATGCCGACCATCGCCGAGCAGGGGCTGCCGAACTATGTGGTCGAGGGCTGGTTCGCGGTGATCGGGCCGGCGAAGATGCAGGCGGCCGAGGTGCAGCGCGTGCACGACGCCGTGGCCGCCGCCTTCACGAGCGCCGAGGTGCGCGAGGCCATGGACAAGCAGGGCAACCTCATCAAGCCGACCACGCCCGAGCAGGCGGCCGCCTATTTCCGCAGCGAGGCGACGCGCTACGCGGCGCTGGTGAAGAAGGCCAACGTGGTGCTCGAGTGAGCACGCGGGCCTTCGCGGCCCGGGGCGATCAGTTCTCGGGCCGCACCGCGCGGTAGAGCGCGCGCACGAAATCCGACTGGGTGATCATGCCGGCCAGCCGCTTCTCGGCGTCGATGATCGGGATGTGGTGGTGGCCGCCCTCGGAGAACAGCGGCACCAGGTCGACCACGGGGCGGTCGGCGCTGGCCACGCGCACCTGGCGCGTCATGATCTGGCCCACCACTTCGGGCTTGTTCGAGACCACGGTGCGGGTGGCGCGGATGAAGTCGCGCAGCCGGCCCGCGATGCCCTCGTGGTGCGCCAGGTCGAGCTGGCGGAAGAAGTCGGCCTGCGTGACGATGCCCACCACGCGGCGCGTGCGGTCGACCACCGGCAGCGCCTTGATGCGGCGCTCGTGCATCAGCGCCCAGGCCTCCTGCAGCGGCGTGCCGAACTCCACCGTGATCGGCGTGCGCGACATGATGTCGTCGCAGTGCAGGGTGCCGAGCCGCCGCTTGTAGCTCTCGAGCTCGGTCTGCTGGATCAGCGACTCGAGGTCGTCGCGGCTGATGTCGAGCACCTGGTTGTAGCGCGCCAGCACGGCATCGATGTCGGCCTGGCTGAAGCGCGCGTCGGCGCGCGGCGGCTGCGCCACCTGCACGTGCGGATAGCGCCGGCCGGTGAAGCTGTTGTAGGCCGCGCCCGCGAGCACCAGCAGCAGCGAGTTGACGAAGAAGGGGAAGAAGGCCGACGACAGGTGCGTGGTGTGGGTGAGCACCGCCAGCAGCGCCGCGGCGCCGCCCGGAGGATGCAGGCAGCGCGCCACGAACATCAGGCCGATGGCGCCGCCCACCGCGACTGCGGCGGCCACCGCCGGGTCGGGAATCCAGTTGACGCTGGCGATGCCCACGATGGCCGACAGCGTGTTGCCGCCTACCACCGACCAGGGCTGAGCAAGCGGGCTGGCCGGCACCGCGAACACCAGCACCGCGCTCGCGCCCAGCGGCGCGATCAGCCACACGGCGTTGCCGCCGAGCGTCTGCGCGATCCAGCGGCAGATCAGCGCCGTGATCAGCAGCCCGAGGGCCGCGCCGCCCATGGCGCGCAGGCGCTCGCGCGCATCGACGGTGGTGCGGCCCGGCAGCCAGGCGCGCAGATAGACGAGGAGCTTGTTGGCGGAGGACATGCGGATCGAAGAGTGTCTCGGTGTTGTTCTTGTTCGTTCGCCGGCCGCCGCTTCAGCCCTCGTGGGCGACGCGCCGTCCGATGTCGGGCCAGCGGCGGTGCAGCCAGACCCAGGCCACCAGGCCGATGGCCAGCATCAGGGTGGAAGTGAGCGCGAGCGCGAGCGTGGAGTGCATCACCAGCGGCGCCACCGCGCCGGCCACGATGCCGTTGGCGGTGGAGCCGATCACGGCCTGCAGCGAGGAGGCCATGCCGCGGCGCTCGGGATGCAGGTCGAGCACCAGCAGCGTGACCACCGGCACCATCAGCGCCCAGCCGAAGGCGAACACCGCGAGCGGCCACAGCGCCCAGGCCACGTGGGCCTGGAAGAAGGTGTTGGCGACCACGTTGACCACCGAGGTGACCAGCATGATCAGGAAGCCGTCGCGGATCTGGCGCTTGGGCGCCACCTTGCCGGCCATGCGTCCGCTGGCGCGCGCGCCGAGCATGATGCCGCCGATGGTCAGCAGGAAGAACCAGAAGAACTGCTGCGGCTGCAGCGCGAGGTGGTCGCCGAGGAAGGCCGGCGCGGCCAGCACGTAGAGGAACATGCCGTTGAAGGGCACGCCGCTGGCGAAGGCCAGCAGCAGGAAGCGCGGGTCGGAACAGAGGTCCCAGTAGCCGCGCAGCAGGTGGCGCACGTGGAAGGACTGGCGGTGCGAGGGGTGCAGCGTCTCGGGCAGCAGCTTGTAGTTGGCCGCGAACAGCACCACGCCCACGGCCACCAGGAACCAGAACACCGCGTGCCAGCCCGCGTGCACGAACAGGAAGCCGCCGACGATCGGCGCGATGGCCGGTGCCACGCCGAAGTAGATCGTGACCTGGCTCATCACGCGCTGGGCCTCGGCGGGCGGGAACATGTCGCGGATCACCGCGCGCGAGACCACGATGCCCGCGCCGGTCGACAGGCCCTGCAGGCCGCGGAACAGCACCAGCTGCGTGATCGTCTGCGACAGCGCGCAGCCCAGCGAGGCCAGCGTGAACACCGCGAGGCCCCACAGCACCACCGGGCGGCGTCCGAAGCTGTCGGACAGCGCGCCATGGAACAGGTTCATGAACGCGAAGCCGAACAGGTAGGCCGAGAGCGTCTGCTGCATCTCGGCCGGCGTCGCGCCGATCGAGCGCGCGATGCCCGAGAAGGCGGGGATGTAGGTATCGATGGAGAAGGGCCCGAGCATGCCGAGCACCGCGAGCAGCACGGCCAGCGCCCAGCGCGGGGCGTGCCAGAGTTTGTCTGCATCGGGATTCATGATGAGGATTGCTCCATTCTTCTTATCTGGGTGGCTGTCGCAGAGGGGCCCAAAAAAGAAAGCGCCCTTGCGGGCGCCTCCTTTGCGGGGAAATACCGGGAGACCGGCTCAGAGCGTATCAATAAAGCTGCGCAGCTTGTCCGAGCGCGACGGATGCTTGAGCTTGCGCAGGGCCTTCGCCTCGATCTGGCGGATGCGCTCGCGCGTCACGTCGAACTGCTTGCCGACTTCTTCCAGCGTGTGGTCGGTCGACATCTCGATGCCGAAGCGCATGCGCAGCACCTTGGCCTCGCGCGGCGTCAGCGAGTCGAGGATGTCCTTGACCACGTCGCGCAGGCCGGCCTGCATCGCGGCCTCGATCGGGGCCGTGTTGCTGCTGTCCTCGATGAAGTCGCCCAGGTGCGAATCGTCGTCGTCGCCGATGGGGGTTTCCATCGAGATCGGCTCCTTCGCGATCTTCATGATCTTGCGGATCTTGTCTTCCGGGATCTCCATCTTGGCGGCCAGGATGCCGGCGTCGGGCTCGAAGCCGAACTCCTGCAAGTGCTGGCGCGAGATGCGGTTCATCTTGTTGATGGTCTCGATCATGTGCACCGGGATGCGGATCGTGCGCGCCTGGTCGGCGATCGAGCGCGTGATCGCCTGGCGGATCCACCACGTGGCGTAGGTCGAGAACTTGTAGCCGCGGCGGTATTCGAACTTGTCCACCGCCTTCATCAGGCCGATGTTGCCTTCCTGGATCAGGTCGAGGAACTGCAGGCCGCGGTTGGTGTACTTCTTGGCGATCGAGATCACGAGGCGCAGGTTGGCCTCGATCATTTCCTTCTTGGCATCGCGCGAGGACGATTCGCCCTCGTTCATGCGCTTGTTGATGTCCTTGAGCTCGGTCAGCGGCACCACCACGCGCGACTGGATGTCGGCCAGCTTCTGCTGCAGTTCCTGCACCGGCGGAATGTTGCGCGCGAGCACGGCGCTCCAGGGCTTGCCGGCGGCGGCCTGCTTCTCGACCCACTTGAGGTTCAGCAGGTTGGAGGCGATGCGGTTGCCGTTCTTGTCGAAGCCGCTGAAGTCGCGGATGAACTCGTCCTGCGGGAAGCCGCACTTGTCCACGATGATGCGGCGCAGCTCGCGCTCCTTCTTGCGCACGTCGTCGACCTGGGTGCGCACGAGGTCGCACAGGCGCTCGATGGTGCGCGCGGTGAAGCGGATGGTCATCAGCTCGTCCGACAGGGACTGCTGGGCCTTGGTGTACGAGGGCGTGCCGTAGCCTTCCTTGTCGTAGACCTTGTGCACCTTCTCGAACATCTCGGCGATGCGGTCGAAGCGCGACAGGGCCTCGTTCTTGAGTTCCTCGAGCTTCTTGGTCAGCGCCTTGGAGCCGCCCTTGCCGTCGTCGTCGTCTTCCTCGTCGAATTCGTCGAAGTCTTCCTCGGCCACGTAGTCGTCGGCCTCGTTGGGGTTCGAGAAGCCGTCGACGATGGTCGAGATGACAACCTTGCCTTCACGGATCTCGCCGGCCAGGCGCAGGATCTCGGCGATGGTGGCAGGGGAGGCCGAGATGGCCTCCATCATCGCCATCAGGCCGCCTTCGATGCGCTTGGCGATCTCGATTTCGCCTTCGCGGGTCAGCAGTTCGACCGTGCCCATTTCGCGCATGTACATGCGCACGGGGTCGGTGGTGCGGCCGAATTCGCTGTCCACGGTGGAGAGAGCCGCTTCGGCTTCCTCTTCCGCTTCCTCCACCGTGGTCGCGGTGGGGGCGGTGTTGTTCAGCAGCAGGGTCTCGGCGTCGGGGGTCTGCTCGTAGACGGCCACGCCCATGTCGTTGAGCATGGTGACCACGACTTCCATGGTCTCGGCGTCGACCAGCTTGTCGGGCAGGTGGTCGGAGATTTCGCCGTGCGTCAGGTAGCCGCGGGTCTTGCCCAGCGTGATCAGGGTCTTCAGGCGCGAGCGGCGCTTGGCGAGGTCTTCCTCGGACAGCACGGTCTCGTCGAGGCCGAATTCCTTCATCAAGGCGCGTTCCTTCGCCTTGCTGATCTTCATGCGCAGCGGCTTGACCTTCTCCTCGGTCGTCGCAACGGCGGCCGCGGGTTCGTCACCGGCCAGGTCGTCCTCGATGTCCGACAGGTCGACGTCGCTCTCGGGCGCATCCTTGTCGGCCTTGGGCTTGCGGCCGCGCTTGGCGCCGGTGGCGGGAGCGGCGGCGGTGCTGGCGGCCTTGGGCGGGCGGCCGACCTTCTTGGCCGCGGGGGCTGCAGCGCCTGCGGCAGCCGTCTTGGCGGCTGTCTTCTTGGTGTCGTCGGTGGTGGTCGTCGATTTCGTGGGCACGGTTTTCACTTTCGTTGCGGCTGCCGCCTTGGACGCGGCTGCACCCGTCTTAGTTGCCGGCAAAGCGGCCGCTTTCAACGGTTTTTCGGCTGCAGGCTTGGCGGCGGCGCTTTTGGCGGGTGAAGGAGCAGGCTTCTTTGAACTGGGCATACGACCTCGTTACAACAAGAATGAACAAGCGGGATCACACGAAATCACACGGGCGCGGTCCGCGAGGACAGCGCCGCCAGCCCGGCACGGCCGGACAGGAACAATTGGGGAAAAGAGGAATAAATCCTCAATAGGCAAGATGTCGGGCGATCATTTGGTGTGCAGTCCTTGCGGGTATTGGCCCTTTCCAGCGGGGTTGCCGTGGAGTGCGTTGCGCGAGGGGCCGGTCCGGAGGTGCTGCTGTCGCTCTTGCCGATTTCGCCAGTTGCGAAGCCCTACATTATAGCGTCTTGCGCAAATTTCAAGCAATCACACCGTCTTGGGGCGCATGCGGGCGCGCAGCTCAAGCCGCCGCGCCTCGAGCGCCTTGTAGCGCTCGAGCGCCCGCGGATCCTTGCCGACGGCCGCGATGGCCTCGCTCTGCTGGAACTTGAGACGGTCGTCGAGCATGAAGTCGAGCACGCTGCCCAGCTCGCGGGCGGCCTCGGCCTGCAGGTCGCTCTCGCTGGCCTCCGGATCGACGGGCGGGCCGCCTTCCGCGGCCGTCATCAGCTTGTCGGCCAGCGCCTCGAATTCCTGGCCGCGCAGGCCCTCGCGCAGCGCGGCCCACGACTGGGCGCCGTGCTCGTGCAGCTGGCTGTCGAGCCAGGTAAAGAGCGCGCCGTGCGGCCCCGGCAGCTCGCACAGCATCAGGTGCACCTCGTGCGACAGCGGTTCCCACTGCGCCATGTTGGCGAGCAGCAGCCGCACCGCGATGTCGGGCCGGCTCAGCGGCTGGCTGCGCCCGCGCATCGGTTCGCGCGGCGGCTCCTTGCGGCCGAAACGCTTGTTGAACGGTCGCTTCTTGCTATCGTTTTCGTAGTGGCGCTCGCGCTCTTCGTAGACCGGCGGTTCCGGGAAGTAGCCGTCGTCGTCGGGCGGTCGCTCCTGGCTGCGCTCGGCCTGGCGCGAGGCGCCGCCGCCACGCGGCGCCGCCGCCGTGGCCCAGAGGTCCGACAGCGCGGCCGCGTCGAGCTGCACCAGCGTGGCGATCTCGCTCAGCAACTGGCGCTTGAGGGCACCGTCGGGCAGCGCGCTCCACAAGGGGCGCACGTTGCTGCTCATGTGGGCGCGGCCCTCGGCGGTGCCGAGGTCGCAGCCCTCGCGCGCGGCCTCGATCATGAAGCGCGACAGCGGCGTGGCCTCCTGCACGAAGCGCGCGAAGGCGTCGGCTCCGAACTCGCGGATGAAGCTGTCGGGATCGTGCTCGGCCGGCAGGAACAGGAACTTGATGCTGCGCGTGTCGGTGGCATAGGGCAGGGCGCCGTCGAGCGCCTTGCGCGCCGCGCGGCGGCCGGCGGCGTCGCCGTCGAAGCTGAACACCACCGATTCGGTGAAGCGGAACAGCTTCTGCACATGCTCGGTGGTGCAGGCCGTGCCCAGCGTGGCCACCGCGTTCGGAAAGCCGAGCTGAGCCAGCGCCACCACGTCCATGTAGCCCTCGGTCACCAGCGCGTAGCCGCGGTCGCGGAAGGCGGCGCGGGCCTCGTAGAGACCGTAGAGCTCGCGGCCCTTGCTGAAGACGGGCGTTTCGGGCGAATTCAGGTACTTGGGCTTCTCGTCGCCGAGCACCCGGCCGCCGAAGCCGATGCATTCGCCCTTGACGTTGCGGATCGGGAACATCACCCGGTCGCGGAAGCGGTCGTAGCGCTTGGCCTCGCTGGCCTCGACCTGGCCGTCCTCGGTGTTGACGATCACCAGGCCGCTCTCGGCCAGCAGCGGGTCCTCGTAGTCGGGAAACACGCCCGCGAGCGTGCGCCAGCCCGGCGGCGCATAGCCGATGCCGAATTGCTTGGCGATCTCGCCCGAGACGCCGCGGCCCTTCAGGTAGTCGATGGCGCCGGGCGCCTGGCGCAGGTGCTTGCGGAAGGCGTCGCCGGCCTTCTCGAGCACGTCGGTCAGCGTGGCCTGCTTCTGGCGCTGGCTGGCGGCGCGCGCGCGTTCGGCCGGCGAGGCGTCGTCTTCCGGCACCTGCAGGCCGTACTGGCCCGCGAGGTCGTGCACGGCCTCCACGAAGCCCATGCCGGCGTGCTCCATGAGGAAACCGATGGCGTTGCCGTGGGCGCCGCAGCCGAAGCAGTGATAGAACTGCTTGGTCGGGCTGACCGAGAAGGAGGGCGACTTCTCGCCGTGGAAGGGGCACAGCCCCATGAAATTGGCGCCGGCCTTCTTGAGCTGCACGTAGCGGCCGACGATTTCCACCACGTCGGCGCGCGCGATGAGTTCCTGGATGAATGAAGCGGGGATGGTCATGTAGGCGGGGAGCGGCAAATCATACGCAAGCCGCGGGTCCCCCGCGACCCGGCGGCATACTGGCGGCGACCGACCATCCCGCCCGCATGACGACGCTCAATCCGCTGAAACACGCCGCCCCGCTGCTGCGCCACCCGCTGCGCTTCGGCTGGGAGGCCCTGAAAGAATTCCGCGCCAACCAGGGGCTGCTGCTGGCCGGTGCCGTGGCCTATTACGCGCTGCTGTCGATCGTGCCGCTCTTGATCGTCAGCGTGATCGCGCTGTCGCATGTGATCGACCAGGCCGAGCTGCTGCGCACCATCGGCCGCTACCTCGAATGGCTGCTGCCGGGGCAGTCGAAGGCCATCGTGGCCGAGCTGTCGAGCTTCCTGGACCACCGCGATGTGCTCGGGCCGGTGCTGCTGGTGACGATGATCTTCTTCAGCTCGCTGGCTTTCAGCGTGCTCGAGAGTGCGATGGCGGTGATCTTCCATCACCGCAAGGCCGACCACAAACGCCATTTCCTGGTGTCGGTGGCCATGCCCTACGTCTACATCCTGTGCCTGTGCGTGGGGCTGCTGCTGGTCACGCTGGTGTCGGGCGCGTTGCAGCTGGTGGGGCAGGAGAGCGTCGACCTGCTCGGGCGCAGCTGGTCGCTGTCCGGCGTGTCGGGGCTGCTCCTGTACCTGCTGGGGCTGGGCGGCGAGATCTTCATGCTGACCTCGCTCTACCTCGTGATGCCGGCCGGGCGCATGTCGCTGCGCCATGCGCTGCTGGGCGGCATCACCGCCGCGCTGCTGTGGGAGGCCACGCGGCGGATCCTGATCTGGTATTTCTCGACGCTGTCGCAGGTGAACGTCGTCTACGGCTCGCTGACCACGGCGATCGTGGTGTTGCTGAGCCTGGAGATCGCGGCCACGCTGGTGCTGCTGGGCGCCCAGGTGATCGCGAACTACGAGCGTTTGGACCGCACCGGCAGCACCCGCGTGCGGCCGTCCTCGGTCAGCGGGGAGGGAGTCGAATCGCTCCGTCCAGCCGGATCACCTCGCCGTTGAGCATGTCGTTCTCGATGATGTGCTTGGCGAGCTTCGCGTAGTCGGCCGGGGTGCCCAGGCGCGAGGGGAAGGGCACGCTGGCGGCGAGTGCGTCCTGCACTTCCTGCGGCATGCCGAACAGCATCGGCGTGCCGAAGATGCCGGGGGCGATCGTCATGTTGCGGATGCCGTTGCGCGCCAGGTCGCGTGCGATCGGCAGCGTCATGCCGACCACGCCACCCTTCGAGGCGCTGTAGGCGGCCTGGCCGATCTGGCCGTCGTAGGCCGCGACCGAGGCGGTCGAGATCAGCACGCCGCGTTCGCCCGTGGCTTCGGGCTCGTTCTTGCTCATCGCGTCGGCGGCCAGCCGGATCATGTTGAAGCTGCCGATCAGGTTGACCGTGACGGTCTTGCTGAACACCGCCAGCGCGTGCGGGCCGTTCTTGCCCACGGTCTTCTCGGCCGGCGCGATGCCGGCGCAGTTGATCAGGCCGACCAGCTTGCCGAGCTGCAGCGCGGCCGCCACCGCGGCCTGGCCGTCGGCTTCCTGGCTCACGTCGCACTTCACGAACACGCCGCCGATGTCGCGCGCGACGGCTTCGCCCTTGTCGGCCTGCATGTCGGCGATGACGACCTTGGCGCCGTTGCCGGCCAGCATGCGCGCCGCGCCTTCGCCGAGGCCCGAAGCGCCACCGGTCACGATGAAAACCTTGCCGTCGATCTGCATGTAGGAGTCTCCTGAGGAAGAAAAGCACTGCATTATCGAAGACGCCCCGGTGCGCGACCGTTTCGGCGCGCGCATAAAAAAAGGCCCCGTCCGAAGACGAGGCCCTGAATTGGATCCGTGAGGACCCAAGGAGACAACTGGTGGTGGTCGGCGGCTTAGCGCTTGCGCGACGAAGCGGTCGCGGTCTTGGCAGCGGCGACGGCTTGCGTGGACACGGCGTTGAAATTGGCTTCGGCGACGTCCGACGCTTGCTTGACGGCCTTTTGCACCGATTCGAAAGCGTTGTTGGCGGCGGCGACGGCGCTCTTCAGCACGGCGACGGCGGTTTCCGAACCGGCGGGGGCATTCTTCGAAGCGCTGTCGACCAGGCCGACGAAGGCTTGCTGGGCTTCGCTGGCCTTCGATTCGAAGGCCTTGGTGAATTCGGCGCCGGTGCCTTGGGCGATTTCGTACAGGTGACGGCTGTAGGCGGCGGTCTTCTCGGCCAGGGGCTGGAACAGGCTGGCTTGCAGCGTCAGCAGTTCTTGCGCGTCCTTCACGCTCAGGGCGGCCTGGGCGGTGGTGGCGGCTTCGGACAGGGCGGCCTTGGAGGCGGTCACGTTGAGTTCGACGAGCTTCTCGACGCCTTCGAAAGCCTTGGTGGTCAGGCCGAACAGGGTTTCGAGGTTGGCTTTTTGGGCGGCGAGGATCTGGTCAGCGGTCAGGGCCATTTGGAATCTCCGGAAGGGATGATGGTTGGTCTATTCACGTTGCGCTGCGCCTCGTCGTCTTTGTTGCGGTGCAGCATGGGCTCAAGTATAGGCAGCTGAAATCTCCGGGCAAGAGGTTTTTGTTGCTTTGCAGCAATTTAGAAGAGGCTTTCTAAAACAGGCCGGCCGCCCTTGAAAGCCGATGGCGACCATGGGTGTCGCGCAGTCGCCCGGAGCCGGCCAAGGCCGCTGGCAGAATCTCGCGCGATGACGACGCCCGCCTCTCCCAGCCCCAAGCCCGTGCCGCAGCCGCGCGCCAGCTACCCCGTCTTCCGCAGCATTCCCACGCGCTGGATGGACAACGACATGTACGGCCACGTCAACAACGTCGTCTACTACAGCTGGTTCGATACGGCGGTGAATGCGCTGCTGATCGAGCGCGGCGCCCTCGACATCCACCAGGGCTCGACCATCGGCTTCGTGGTCGAGACCCAGTGCAACTACTTCGCGCCGCTGGCCTTCCCGCAGACCGTGGAGGCCGGCATCCGCGTGGCGCAGGCCGGGCGGTCCAGCGTGCGCTACGAGGTCGGCCTGTTCGCGCAGGGTGCCGACACCGCGGCGGCCCAGGGGCATTTCGTGCATGTCTACGTCGACCGCACGACCCAGCGGCCGGTGCCGCTGCCCGAAGCGCTGCAGCGCGTGGTCGATTCGCTGCGGGCCTGAGCCCCCAAGAGAAACGGCGCCCCTGGGGGCGCCGTCGTTGCGAGGTCGGAGACGCGGCTTACTTCTTGGCCATCGCCTTGATGTCGGCCTTGCCCTTGTCCTCGTCGGCCTTGGCCTGCTTCACGCAGGCGGACTTGGCATCGCCGGTCTGGTCGTCGCACTTTTCCTTCGCGACTTCATAGGTGGCCTTCACCTTTTCCTCGGCCACCTTGCGCGCGTTGCTGTCGCTGGGCTTGAACTGCTGCTCGAGCTCGGCCTTGGCAACGTTCTCCTTGCCCTTGGCTTCCTTCTGGCAGACGTCCTTGGCGTTGTCCTTCAGCGTGTCGCACTGGGTCTTGGCGACCTTGTAGTCGGCCTCGATCTTTTCCTTGGCGACCTTGTGCTCGTCCTTGTTCATCTGGGCGCCGGCCTGGGTGGCGACGAAGCAGGTGGAGGCGAGCGCGAGCATGAGCAGATGTTTCTTCATTTTGGAGTTCTCCTGGTCGATGGATGAGGGAGGGGGCGTCAGGACACCCGTCAGTAGCGTTCGAACCAGAGCGCGTCGGGCGTGCGGCCGTCGCGCGATTCCCAGTCCTTGACCTGCTTCTCGGCCTCGTCGCGGCTGATGCCGTGGCGTTCCTGAATGCGGCCCAGCAGCTGGTCGCGCTTGCCGGCGATGACGTCGAAGTCGTCGTCGGTCAGCTTGCCCCACTGCTCCTTGACCTTGCCCTTGAGCTGTTTCCAGTTGCCTTCGATGGTGTCCTTGTTCATGCGAATCTCCTTGAGAGGTTGATTCGGCGGTCATTTCGCCGCCGTGAAAACACTGTCTCCAGGCGCATTCACCCCAGCGGTAGGACGTGCTGGGCAGGGTCCGTAGGCACAGGCCGACGGGGGCCGTGATAATCGAGCGATGCCCGAGAAAACTCCGGGCCGGGACGACCGAGAGACAACGCGCGCCGCACCATGATCATTCACAGCCTGCTCGACACCGACCTCTACAAGTTCACCATGATGCAGGTCGTGCTGCATCACTTCCCGGGGGCGCGCGTCGAGTACCGCTTCAAGTGCCGCAATCCCGGCGTCGACCTCGCGCAGTTCGCCAGCCAGATCCGCGAGGAAGTGCGCAGCCTCTGCTCGCTGCAGTTCCGCGATGCCGAACTGGCCTACCTGCGCTCGATGCGCTTCATCAAGAGCGACTTCATCGACTTCCTGGGCCTGTTCCGGCTCAACGAGAAGTACATCAACATCATTCCCCAGCCCTCGGGCGAGCTCGAGATCCGCATCCAGGGGCCGTGGCTGCACACCATCCTGTTCGAGATCCCGGTGCTGGCGATCGTCAACGAGGTCTACTTCCGCAACACGCAGAAGCGCCCCGACCTCGACGAGGGCCGCCGCCGGCTCGAGACCAAGATTTCGCAGCTGCAGGAAGCCGGCCTCGGCGACCTGAAGATCGCCGACTACGGCACGCGCCGCCGCTTCTCGAAGGACTGGCACGAGGAGGTGCTGCGCACCCTCAACGCGCGGCTCGGCGCGGTGACCTCGCCGCCCGCGAACTCGCAGCCCGGCGGCCGGCTGCCGCAGCTCGCGGGCACCAGCAACGTGCTCTATGCGATGAAGCTCGGGCTGATCCCGCTGGGCACCATGGCGCACGAATACCTGCAGGCCTGCCAGGCGCTCGGCCCGCGGCTGCGCGACAGCCAGATCTTCGGCTTCGAGAGCTGGGCGCGCGAGTACCGCGGCGACCTGGGCATCGCGCTGTCCGACGTCTACGGCATGAGCGCCTTCCTGCGCGACTTCGACCTGTACTTCTGCAAGCTGTTCGACGGCGCGCGCCACGACAGCGGCGATCCGTTCCAGTGGGGCGAACGCATGATCGCGCACTACCTAGCGAACCGCGTCGACCCGCGCACCAAGACGCTGATCTTCAGCGACGGCCTCACGGTGCCGCGCACCATCGAGCTCTACCAGCAGTTCCGCGGCCGCTGCCAGCTGGCCTTCGGCATCGGCACCAACCTCACCAACGACCTGGGCTACGAGCCGCTGCAGATCGTGATCAAGATGATCCGCTGCAACGACCAGCCGGTGGCCAAGCTTTCGGACACCCCGTCGAAGAACATGTGCGAGGACGAGAAATACCTGGCCTATCTGCGCCAGGTGTTCGAGATCGAGCAGCCTGCCGCCTGATGCGGGTTCACGCGGTCCGCCGCGGGGCCCGGCTCTGGTACGGTACGGCCCCATGAAAAAATCGATGCGTCTCGTGGCGGCGATGGTGCCGCTGCTCGTTGCCGGGCCGGCCTTGGCCGCGGATTTCGACGGCGGTTCGCTGTCGCCGCTGTGGGGCGTGCCGTTCGCGGGGATCCTGCTCTCGATCGCGCTGATGCCGCTGCTGGCGCCGTCCTTCTGGCACCACCACTACGGCAAGGTCTCCGCGGCCTGGGCGCTGGCCTTCCTGCTGCCCTTCGCGGCACTGCACGGCCCGGCGCTCGCGGGCACGCAGCTCATGCATGCGCTGGTGGCCGAGTACATCCCGTTCATCGTGCTGCTGACCGCGCTGTTCACGGTGGCCGGCGGCATCCACATCCGCGGCAACCTGCACGGGGCGCCGGGCCTGAACACCGCCATCCTCGCGATCGGCGCGGTGCTCGCGAGCTTCATGGGCACCACGGGCGCGTCGATGCTGCTGATCCGGCCGCTGATCCGCGCCAACGACAACCGCGTGCACCGGGTGCACGTGGTCGTGTTCTTCATCTTCATCGTCTCGAACGTGGGCGGCTCGCTCACGCCGCTGGGCGATCCGCCGCTGTTCCTCGGCTTCCTCAAGGGCGTGGACTTCTTCTGGACCGCGCGCAACATCCTGCCCGACACGATGTTCGTGCTCGGCGTGCTGCTGGTCCTGTTCTACCTGATCGACCGCCACTACTACCGCAAGGAAGGCATCCTGCCGGTCGACCCCACGCCCGACACGCCGGGCATCGGCTTCGACGGCGCCGCCAACTTCTGGCTGCTCGCGGGCGTGGTGGCGCTGGTGCTCGTGAGCGGCTTCTGGAAATCCGATGTGCATTTCGACGTGGCCGGCACCGAGGTCGGCCTGCCGGGCCTGCTGCGCGATGTCGGCCTGATCGCGATCACGCTGGTCTCGCTGAAGATCACGGCGAAGTCGGTGCACCAGGCCAACCAGTTCGAATGGGGCCCGATGGCCGAGGTCGCCAAGCTGTTCGCGGGCATCTTCCTGACCATCATCCCGGTGATCGCGATGCTCAAGGCCGGCACGCAGGGACCGTTCGGCGCCGTCGTCTCGGCGGTCACGCGGCCCGACGGCCAGCCCGACCCGGCGATGTACTTCTGGGCCACGGGCGCGCTCAGTTCCTTCCTCGACAACGCGCCGACCTACCTGGTGTTCTTCAACACCGCGGGCGGCGATCCCGCGGCGCTGATGACCACCTACGCGACCACGCTCGCGGCCATCTCGGCCGGCGCGGTCTTCATGGGCGCCAACACCTACATCGGCAACGCGCCCAACCTGATGGTCAAGGCCATCGCCGAGAGTCGCGGCGTGCGCATGCCGAGCTTCTTCGGCTACATGGCCTGGTCGATGGCCATCCTGCTGCCGCTGTTCGTCCTCACCACCTTCCTCTTCTTCCGCTAGCGAGACAAGCCCATGAGCAAGCCCAAGATCCTGGTCGCCCGCGCGATCTTCCCCGAGACCCTCGAGCGCCTGGCGCAGCATTTCGAGATCGAGTCGAACCAGTCCGACGAGAGCTGGAC
This sequence comes from Variovorax endophyticus, assembly GCF_025376855.1. Taxonomy (NCBI): domain Bacteria; kingdom Pseudomonadati; phylum Pseudomonadota; class Betaproteobacteria; order Burkholderiales; family Comamonadaceae; genus Variovorax; species Variovorax endophyticus. The sequence goes on along the minus strand of NZ_JAHUTH010000023.1, from coordinate 93,905 downwards.
CAGGGAGCAGCTCGCCGCGAAGCTGCAGGGCAAGCAGGGCGCCTTCACCACCGGCAGCGAGCGCATCGACGCGGCGCTGCTCGATGCCTGCCCCGACCTGAAGATCTGCGCCAACATGGCCGTGGGCTACAACAACTTCGACGTCGACGCGATGGCCGCGCGCGGCGTGGTCGGCACCAACGCGCCCGACGTGCTGACCGAGACCACCGCCGACTTCGGCTTCGCGCTGCTGATGGCCACCGCGCGCCGCATCGCCGAGAGCGAGCATTTCCTGCGCGCCGGCAAGTGGCAGAAGTGGAGCTACGACATGTTCGCGGGCTCCGACATCCACGGCGCCACGCTGGGCATCATCGGCATGGGCCGCATCGGGCAGGGCATCGCGAAGCGCGGCGCGCACGGCTTCGGCATGAAGGTGATCTATCACAACCGTTCGCGACTCGACGCCTCGCTCGAGGCCGAGTGCAAGGCCACCTACGCGAGCAAGGAAGAGCTGCTCAAGAGCGCCGACCACGTGGTGCTGGTGGTGCCGTACTCGGCCGCCTCGCACCACACCATCGGCGCCGCCGAACTCGCGCTGATGAAGCCCACCGCCACGCTGGTGAACATCGCGCGCGGCGGCATCGTCGACGATGCCGCGCTGGCCGTGGCGCTGCGCGACAAGCGCATCGCCGCCGCGGGGCTCGACGTGTTCGAGGGCGAGCCCAAGGTCCACCCCGACCTGCTGACCGTGCCCAACGTCGTGCTCACGCCGCACATCGCGAGCGCCACGGTGCCCACGCGCAAGGCCATGGCCGGGCTCGCGGCCGACAACCTGATCGCCTTCTTCGGCGGCAAGGGCCCATTGACGCCGGTCACGCCTGTGGCCGCCAGGTAAGCGGCGCCGAACGAAAAAGAAAGAAAGCGCCCCGCGATCCCCTTGGAACTCACCGATCTGCTTCTTCTCGCCCTGGCGGCCGTGGCCGCCATCCAGCTCGTGCTCCTCGTCTGGCTGCTCGCCCGCCGGCAGCCACCGCCCGATCATGGCGAGCTGCTCGCCGCCCACGCGCGCACCGAGCGCGAGCTGCGCCGCGAGATCGCCGAGAGTTCGCGTGGCGCGCGACAGGAGACGGCGCAGGCCTTCGCCACCTTCCAGCAGTCGCTGGTGATGCAGGGCGCCGAGGCCACGCGCACGCAGAACGCCCAGCTCGACGCCTTCGCGCTGCAGCTCGCCGCGCTGCAGAACACGCTGGCCTCGCAGCTGCAGGGCCTGTCCGAATCGAACGCGCGCCGCCTCGCCGAGGTGCGCGCCACGATGGAGAGCCAGCTCACCCAGCTGCAGCAGGGCAATGCCGCCAAGCTCGACGAGATGCGCAAGGTCGTCGACGAGAAGCTGCAGAGCACGCTCGAGGCGCGCCTCGGCGAGAGCTTCCGGCAGGTGGCCGAGCGGCTCGAGCAGGTGCACAAGGGGCTGGGCGAGATGCAGGCGCTGGCGGTCGGCGTCGGCAGCCTGCAGCGCGTGCTGACCAACGTGAAGACGCGCGGCATCTTCGGCGAGGTGCAGCTCGAGGCGCTGCTCGAGCAGGTGCTCACGCCCGAGCAGTACGCGCGCCAGGTCGAGACCAAGCCGCGCAGCGGGCAGCGGGTGGACTTCGCGATCCGCTTCCCGGGCCGCGGCGACGAGGGCGCGCCGGTCTGGCTGCCGATCGACGCGAAGTTTCCGCGCGACGACTACGAGCGCCTGATCGAGGCCCACGAGCAGGCCGACGCGGGTGCCGCCGAGCTCGCCGCCAAGGCGCTCGAGGCGCGCATCCGCGCCGAGGCCAGGTCCATCGCCGAGAGCTACCTCGCGGCGCCGCACACCACCGATTTCGCGATCCTCTTCCTGCCGGTCGAGAGCCTCTATGCCGAAGTGCTGCGGCGTCCGGGCCTGATGGACGCGATCCAGCGCCAGCACCGCGTGACGCTGGCCGGGCCGACCACCTTGCTCGCGATGCTCAACAGCCTGCACATGGGCTTTCGCACGCTGGCGCTCGAGCGCCAGGCCTCCGAGGTCTGGAAGGTGCTGGGCGCGGTCAAGACCGAGTTCGAGCGCTATGGCGAGTGGGTCGAGCGCGTGAAGGAACAGGTGGCCAAGGCCTCCGACACGCTCGACAAGGCTGACACGCGCGCCAGGCAGATGCGCCTGGCGCTGCGCAAGGTCGAGGCGCTGCCCGAGGGCCAGGCGCAGGCGCTGCTGCCGCCGCTGGCCGCGGGCGCCGAAGGCATCGACGCGGACCCCGACACCGGCGGCAAGCCGTGAAGGGCAGCGAACTGCTGCGCGTCATCGGCGCGCAGGTCTGCCTCCACGCCACCATGGCCGGCATGCGGCTGGCCACGCCGCTGCTGGCGCTGCAGCAGGGCTACAGCGCGGCCGCGATCGGCGTGCTGATCGCGCTGTTCGCGCTGACCCAGGTCTTCCTCGCGCTGCCGGCCGGGCGTTTCGCCGACCGCCACGGCTTCAAGCGGCCGCTGCTGCTGTCGGTGATCGCGGCCTCGCTGGGCGCGGGGCTGGTCTGGGCGTTCCCGGTCTTTCCGGCCATGTGCGTGGCGGCGCTGCTGACAGGTGGCGCCACCGGCGCGACCGTGATCGCGCTGCAGCGCCACGTCGGCCGCTCTGCCACCACGCCGACCGAGCTCAAGCGGGTGTTCAGCTGGCTCGCGATCGCGCCCGCGGTGGCGAACTTCGTCGGCCCGTTCCTGGCCGGGCTGCTGATCGACCATGCGGGCCGCGCGGCGGCCGACATGCTGGCCTTCCGCGTCTGCTTCGCCGCCATGGCGCTGCTGCCGGTGCTGTGCTGGCTGATGGCGCGCGGTGCTCACGAGCCGCCGCCCACGCCGCCGCCGCCGCCCGGCGCCGCGCGCACGCGCGCCTGGGACCTGCTGCGCGAACCCATGTTCCGCCGCCTGCTGTTCGTGAACTGGCTGCAGTCCTCGAGCTGGGACGTGCATGCCTTCGTGCTGCCGGTGCTCGGGCACGAGCGCGGCATCAGCGCCTCGGTGATCGGCTCGATCCTCGGTGCCTTCGCGATCGCGGCGGCCGTCATCCGCATCGTGTTGCCGGCGATCGCCTCGCGCGCTTCCGAGCGCAGCGTGATCTTCGTTTCGACCCTGGTCACGGTTGGCGTCTTCCTGGTCTATCCGCTGCTGCCTTCGGCCCTGAGCATGGGCGTCTGTTCGGTGGTGCTGGGCTTCGCGCTCGGCGCGGTGCAGCCGATGGTGATGAGCATGCTGCACCAGATCACGCCGCACAGCCGCCATGGCGAGGCGCTGGGGCTGCGGCTGATGACCATCAATGCCTCGAGCGTGGCGATGCCGATGCTGTTCGGCTCGCTGGGCGCGCTGATCGGCATTGGCGGCGTGTTCTGGGTCGTGGGCGGGGTGGTGGCGCTCGGCGCGCGCGCGACCTGGGGCCTGAAGGTGCGGGAGGAGGGGGCCTGAACGGTCCCGAAGCCACTGCCGGCTTCCAGGAAACCCTGATCCAAATAAGATCAATTCTCATCTGATTGACAAGATAGTGACTTGAAGTCAGTATCGCCGCCTCCTCAACGAATCCCGAAGGCGGTCCCATGGACTCCCCATCCCGGGCGGCGATCGACGATCCGCGCCGCCGGCTCGCGCTCGTCGCCGCGGTCTATCTCGGCAGCTTCATCGCCACGCTCGACGTGAGCATCGTCAACGTCGCGTTGCCCACCCTGCAGCGCGCGCTCGCCACCGACCTCGCGGGCCTGCAGTGGGTGATCGACATCTACGCGCTGTGCCTGTCGGCCTTCATGCTCTCGGCCGGGCCGCTGGGCGACCGCTACGGCCGCAAGCGCGCCTGGCTGGCCGGCGTGGTGGTGTTCACCATCGGCTCGGCGATGTGCGCCATGGCCGGCACCCTGAGCACGCTGCTGGCCGGCCGCGCGGTGCAGGGCATCGCGGGCGCGCTGCTGATCCCGGGCGCGCTGTCGATCCTGGCCCATGCCTTTCCCGAGCCGGCGAGCCGCGCGCGCGTGATCGGCGGCTGGTCCTCGTTCACCGCCATCTCGCTGATCCTCGGGCCGATGCTCGGCGGCCTGCTGGTGGACCACACGGGCTGGCAGAGCATCTTCCTGATCAACCTGCCGATCGGCCTGCTGACCGTGGGCCTGGGGCTCTGGGGCATCCGCGAGACTTCGCACCCCGAGCATGCGGCGCTCGATCCGGCCGGGCAGGTGCTCAGCGTGCTGTGGCTCGGCGCGCTGACCTTCGGGCTGATCGCGGCCGGCGAGCACGGCTGGCTGTCGGGGCGCACCACGGTGTCGCTGGCGCTGGCGGCGCTCGGGCTGGTGCTGTTCCTGGCGGTGGAGGCGCGCGTGCAGCGGCCGCTGCTGCCGCTGGGCCTGTTCCGGGACGCGCGCTTCTCGGTCACCAACTTCGCGTCCTTCGTGCTGGGCTTCTCGGCCTACGCGAGCCTGTTCTTCTTCTCGCTGTTCCTGCAGCAGGTGCAGGGCTGGTCGGCCACCGACACCGGCTGGCGCATGGTGCCGCAGTTCGTCGCGACCGGCATCGTGTCCTCGCAGTTCGGCCGGCTGTCGCGGCGCCACGGCGTCCACGCGTTGATGGTGGCGGGCTACGGCCTGATCGGCGCCGCGATGCTCGCGATGACGCTGCTGGCGGCCGACACGCCCTACGTGGTGCTCGCGCTGCTGTTCGTGGTGCTCGGCGCCGGCACGGGGCTGGCGGTGCCGGCCACCAGCACGGCGGTGATCGCCTCGGTGCCGGCGCAGCGCTCGGGCATGGCCTCGGCCACGATGAATGCGCTGCGCCAGGCCGGCATGCTGATCGGCATCGCGCTGCTCGGCACCTTGATGAGCAGCCGCGCCACCGCGCTACTGGCCACCGCGCTCGAGCACGGCGGCCTGTCGGCGGCGCGCGCGCAGGAGATGGCGGTGGCCGCCGTGGCGCGGCACGACACCGCCGCGCTCGGCGCGCTCGATCCTTCGCTGGCCCATGGCCTGGTGTCGGGTGCGCTGGCCGGGGGCTTCCATGCGGCCGTGGCCTGTGCCGGGCTGGCCGGCCTGCTGGCGGCCGGGCTGCTGCTCGGCGTCAGGCCGCGCGCCGCCGCGCTGCCGGCCCGCGCCTGAGGTCTTCGTTCCATGCCCGCCGCGCGCGTGCCGCTGCGCCTGTCCGCGCGTCGCCTTCCCGTTCTTCGTTCCCGGACTGTCGTCAAGGAGTTGTCCATGATCCATCACGAACTCGGCCAGTGGCCGCTGGTCATCAGCGTGTCTTCGGGCTTGCAGACCCTCGAGGACATGCAGGTCTTCACCGAGGACTGGAACCGCTGGCTCGACCGTGGCGAGCCTTTTGCTGCGCTGCGCGTGTTCGCCGACGCCGACGCGCTGGTGCATCCCGAAGGCAGCGCGCAGAGCGCGAAGCAGTGGCTGCAGGCGCGCGGCGCCGACATCCGGCGCCATATGATGGGAATGGCCAGCGTGGTGCCGCCCGATCAATACGAGAAAATCCGCAAGATGAATGTCGAGAAGCTCTTCGGCGTGCCGGCCGACACCTTCGCGCGCACCGACGAGGCCATCGCCTGGCTCGGCGAGCGCGTGCTGGGGCCGCGCGGCCTGGCGCTCGACGCGGCCGCGGTGAACGCGGCCATCGCGGCGGCACGTGCCGCCGCAGCCACAACCTGAGGAACCGAATGACGACGGGGCGCCGCACCACCACTTCTTCCACGCCCGATGCGGCGGACCCGCCTGCGGCTCCCGAAACGGCCGAGCCGCGCCGCCGCGTCAAGGCCCCCGAAACCCGCGCCGTGGCGCTGATGGATGCGGCCGAGCGGCTGTTCATCGAGAAGGGCATCGCCACCACCAGCATCGACGACATCGCGGCCGGCGCGCAGGTGGCCAAGGGCACCTTCTACCTGTACTTCCCGTCGAAGGAGGCGCTGCTGGGCGCGCTGCAGCAGCGCTTCGTCGACAGCTTCTGCGCGCAGCTGCAGGAGGCGATGGACCGCCACCGTCCCGAGGACCACCATGGCCGTATCAAGGCCTGGGTCGAAACCGGGCTCGCGACCTACCTCGACAACGTCGCGCTGCACGACGTGGTGTTCCACGAATACCGGCCCGAGGACCGGCGCATGCGCAACGACAACGCGGTCATCACGCAACTGGTCGGCCTGCTCAGGCATGGCGACGCGGCCGGCGTGTGGGAGGTCGAGGACCCGACGCTCACGGCCGTGATCCTGTTCAACGCGCTGCATGGCGTGGCCGACGGTGCCGTGGCCATGGGACTCGCCATCGGCCCGGGCCCCGAGCGGCGTCGGCGCGCCAAGGCGCTCACGCGCTTCTTCGAGCACGCGCTGCGGCCCGATGACGACGACGATGAGGACGAGGCCGCCTAGCTCCTGAGGCGCGGCGGCCCGCGCCGGCTCAAAGCTTGTAGAAGCGCTTGATCGCGTCCCACGCGTCCTCGGGCGCGTCGACGTACTCGAAGAGCCTGACGTCGCCGGGCGAGATCACGCCTTCGTCGACCAGGAAGTCGAAGTCGATCAGGCGCTTCCAGTAGTCCGAGCCGAACAGCACGATCGGCACCGGCTTCGACTTGCGCGTCTGCACCAGCGTGATCACCTCGAACAGTTCGTCGAGCGTGCCGAAGCCGCCCGGGAACGCCACCAGCGCCTTCGCACGCATCATGAAATGCATCTTGCGGATCGCGAAGTAGTGGAACTTGAAGCTCAGCGCGGGCGTGACGTAGGGATTGGCCGCTTCCTCCATCGGCAGCGCGATGGCCAGGCCGACCGACAGGCCGCCGGCCTCGTGCGCGCCGCGGTTGGCCGCCTGCATGATGCCGGGACCGCCGCCGGTGCAGATGAAGAGCTTGTCCTGCGGCTCCTTGTTCTCGCTGTGGCGCGCGACCAGCTTGCCGAAGGTGCGCGCCTTCTCGTAGTAGTGCGAGCTGCGCGCCAGCCGGCGCCAGCGCTCGGCCGCGGCGGTGTCGCCGGCCTTGTCGGCCTCGGCGATCAGCGCTGCGGCTTCTTCTTCGCTGCGAAAGCGCGCGCTGCCGAAGACCACGATGGTGTTCTCGATGCCGTGGGCGCGCTGCTCGATGTCGGGCTTCATCAGCTCGAGCTGCATGCGCACGCCGCGGGTTTCGCGGCGCAGCAGGAACTCGGGGTCGGCGAAGGCGATGCGCGAGGGATCGGGGTCGAGCGGCAGCCCATGGTCGGCATGGGCCTGGAGCGTGGCCCAGGCATCGGCGAGGCGCTTGTCGTGGAGGTCGTGCGTGCTGTTGGTCATAGGAATGGGATTGTGCGGCGCGGGATTCGTTGCGTGCGGCGGTGCGCAAAGACAAAAGGCTCCTTGCGGAGCCTCTTGCGGGTGGTGGTCAGCCGGGGAAAGCGTCGCTCAGACGCGCTTGCGGTATTCGCCGGTGCGCGTGTCGATTTCGATGCGGTCGCCTTGCGAGACGAACAGCGGCACGGGCACTTCGAAGCCGGTGGCGATCTTGGCGGGCTTGAGCACCTTGCCCGAGGTGTCGCCCTTGACGGCCGGCTCGGTCCAGGTGATTTCGCGCTCGACGCTGGTCGGCAGTTCGACCGAGATCGCCTTGCCGTCGTAGAACACCACTTCGACGGCCATGCCGTCCTCGAGGTAGTTCAGGGCGTCGCCCATGTTCTCTGCTTCGACTTCGTACTGGTTGTAGTCGGCGTCCATGCAGACATACATCGGGTCGGCGAAGTAGGAGTAGGTGCACTCCTTCTTGTCCAGCACGATCTGGTCGATCTTGTCGTCGGCCTTGAAGACCACTTCGGTGTTGAAGTTGGCGATCAGGCTCTTCATCTTCATGCGCACGGTGGCGCTGTTGCGGCCGCCGCGGCTGTATTCGGTCTTGAGCACGACCATCGGATCCTTGCCGTGCATGATGACGTTGCCGGCGCGGATTTCTTGAGCGATTTTCATATCAGGGTCTCTGGATGTAAGCCGCTCGGTGCGCGGGACTTCCAGAATCCGGGCAGGAGTGCCGGTTGGAAAAAGCCCCGCGGTACATGTCCCGCGGCAGGTTCAGCGGAGTGCATCTCGAACCCCCAGGAAGTTCCCAGGATCCGGGCCGAAATCCGCAAAGCCCGCTATTTTAGCTTTTTCCGGCGACGAAATGCTGCAGCTGGGTCACGAGATCGTCTTGCGCGAGCAGGCGCTCGCGCCCCTGGGTCACCGCAAGACGCCATTCCTCGCCGATGTGGGCCAGCGACAGGGCCGTGTTGCCGAAGCCGTTCCAGGCGTGGTGGAAGCGCCGCATCGAGGCCGGCGCTTCCAGCCAGTCGAGCCAGGCGTCGAGCTTCACGTGATGCGCGTCGTCGTCCTGCGCATAGATCTGCCAGACCAGCGGCGCGCCGGCCCAGAGAGCGCGCACCAGCGAGTCCTCGCCGCGCACGAAGTTCAGGTCGCAGGCCCAGAGCAGATGGTCGAAATCGGGCTGGTCGAGGTGCGGCAGGTATGAAATCGATAGCGCGCTCGCCTGGCCGGGAGCGCGTTCGAGCCATGGCGCGCTCGAAAGACAGGCCTCGACGGCCGCGGTCGCGCGGCCGGGTGTCACGAGCAGCCGGGTCGGCGTGCCCTCATCGGCCAGTTGGGCCAGCAGCGCGGCCAGGGCCGGCGGCTCGTAGCAGAACAGCGACACCAGCCGCTCGCCTTCGTTCCAGGGCAACTGCCGTCGAGCCAGCCAGGCAGCTCGATCGAAGGCCGCGCGCCGCCGCGCCAGGTCCGGTTCGCGCAGCAGGCCGCCGGTGGCCGGTGTGAAGCCTGGATAGAAGAAGCGCTTGGTGAGCCCGGCGCCCGGTTCCCTGAAGACCGGCGAGGGCAGGCCATGCAGCCGCTCCACATAGGGTTCGGCCGAGAGGTATTCGAGATTGATCCAGGCGCGCGGGGTGCCGTCGGCGGCCGAGGCTGCGGCGAAGCGCGCGATCAGTTCGTGCGCCGGGTCGCAGCCGAAGGCCTCGATCAGCACCCGCGGCGCCGGTTCGGCCGCGGCCGCGCTCACCGCCGCCGGGTCGCTCCAGTCGATCACGCGCACGCCCGCGCAGCCTTCCGGTGCCATCCAGGCCAGCGCGCTGGCGTCGTCGACCCAGAGCCGCACCCGTTCGCCGAGACCGGCGAGCTGGCGCGCGAGCCGCCAGCACACGCCGAGGTCCCCATGGTTGTCGATGACCTTGCAGAAGATGTCCCAGTCGCGTTGCATGGCCGCGAGTGTGCACCTTGTGCCTTTCTTCTGAATGGCTCTCGCGCAGGGCCGTCGCTATGCTGGCCGCGCACCACAACCACAAGGAGAGAGCGAATGAGCCTGAAGAAGATCCGCGCCCGACATCCCGGCGCCGCCTTGCCCGCGACCTCGCGACTGCGCAGCTTGCGCAGCGCGCTGGCCCTGTCCCTCGCGCTCGGTGGCCTCGCCACGGCGGGCGCCCAGACGCTCACGCCGCAGCAGCAGCGCTTCCGCGAGATCTACAAGGAGCTCATCGAGATCAACACCACCCACTCGGTGGGCGACAACACGCAGGCCGCGCGCGCGATGGAAAAGCGCCTGGTCGAGTCGGGCTTCGCGCCCGCGGACATCCAGATCCTCGAACCCTTCCCCAAGAAGGGCAACCTCGTGATGCGCTTCAAGGGCGACGGCTCGAAGAAGCCGTTGCTGCTGCTGGCCCACATCGACGTGGTCGAGGCCCGGCGCGAGGACTGGAAGACCGACCCGTTCAAGCTGCAGGAGTCGGGCGGCTACTTCACGGCGCGCGGCTCCATCGATGACAAGGCGATGGCCTCGGCGCTGGTGTCGGTGCTCGGGCAACTGAAACAGGAGGGCTTCAAGCCCCGCCGCGACATCATCCTCGCGCTCACGGCCGACGAGGAGCGCGGCGATGCGCTGAGCAACGGCGCCTTCTGGCTCATCAACAACAAGCCCGAGCTGCTGCAGGCCGAGTTCGGCATCAACGAGGGCGGCGGCGGCGAACTGCGCAACGGCAAGCCGAACCTGCACCGGCTGCAGGTGGCCGAGAAGATGTACACCACCTACATGCTCGAGGCGCGCGACGTCGGTGGCCACAGCTCGGTGCCGACCAAGAACAACCCGATCTACGCGCTGTCGGCCGGCCTGGAGCGGCTCGGCAACTACGCCTTCCCGATCAAGCTCGCCGACGTCACGAAGACCTATTTCGCGCGCAGCGCGCCCTTCGCCACCGGCCAGCTGGCCGAGGACATGCGCGCCATCGGCACCGGCAACCCCGATGCCGGCGTGCTGGAGCGCATGACGGCCAACCCGGCCTACAACGCCCAGCTGCGCACCACCTGCGTGGCGACCATGGTGCAGGCCGGCCATGCCGAGAACGCGCTGCCGCAGTCGGCCAAGGCCACGGTCAACTGCCGCATCCTGCCGCACGACGATCCGGAGGAGGTCGAGCGCCTGCTGACCCAGGCCGTGGGCAACGACAAGATCGTGGTGCGCAACCTCGGCAAGCCGCTGCGCAGCCCGGCGTCGCCGCTGCAGGGCGACCTGGTGAAGACGGTGGAGCGGCTGACCGAGCAGATGTGGCCGGGCGTGCCGGTGATTCCCGCGATGAGCACGGGCGCCACCGACAGCCGCTTCCTGCGCAATGCCGGCATTCCGATGTACGGCGTGACCGGCATGTTCCTCGAGCCCTCGGATGCGCGCGCCCACGGGCTGGACGAACGCATCGAGATCCAGCGGCTCTACGACGGGCGCGAGTTCCTCTACCGGCTGGTGAGCGAACTCGCGAAGTAGGCGCCGCCGGGCTTCGGGCCCGGATCAGGGCGTGAAGGTATCGCCGAGCACGATGCCTTCGCGCCGCGGATCGGCGCCACCCGTGAGCACCGGCTGGCCGCCGACGTTGGTGCGGATGATGGTGCTGATGCCGCTGGACTGGGCGCCGAAGTTGACCGTGTGGCCGAGCGCGCGCAGGCCGGTGATCAGCGGATCGTTGTTGCCCGAGTTCGAGGTGTCGATGGCGGGGTGTTCGCCGCCGACGTTGGTCGTCACGCTGTTGGTGGCGCCGAAGTCGACCAGCGAGGTGGCCTGCTGCGCATCGAGGCCCCAGTCGAGCGCGCCGACCACGGTCTTCACCACGTACTGGATGATCGTGCCGCCGCCCGGCGAGCCGGTGCCCATCACGAACTCGCCCATGCTGCCGTCGGTGTTCTTCTTGAACACCAACGTTGGCGCCATCGTGCTGCGCGGGCGCTTGCCCGGCTCGACACGGTTGGCGACCTTGATGCTCGGGTTCTTGGCGTCGTTGGGGTCGGCCGAGAAATCGGTCAACTGGTTGTTCAGCAGGAAGCCCTGGGTCATGTGGAACGAGCCCATCGAGGCTTCCACCGTCGTGGTCATCGTCACCACGTTGCCCTGCTTGTCGACCACTGTGAAGTGGGTGGTGCCGTGCTCCTCGGTCTTGTCGATCCCCAGCGGCGCGCCGCTGAAGTCGCCGGCCTTCGCCTCGCCCATGCTCTTGGTCAGGCTGATCAGGCCCGCCCGCTCCTGCAGGTAGGACTTGCGAAGCATCTTGTCGGGCGAGCCGCCGGGCAGCGGTACGAAGTCGGTGTCGGCCACGTACTTGTCGCGGTCGGCATAGGCCAGGCGCTCGGCTTCGCTCACCAGGTGCACGCCCATCACGCTGGGCTTGCCGCCCTCGAGGTCGATGGCCGTCGGCTTGTACTGGCCCATGTTGAAGTTCTCGAGGATGCCGAGCGCCTGCACCACCGCGATGCCGCCGGAAGAGGGTGGCGACATGCTGCAGATGTAATAGTCGCGGTAGGTGCCGCAGACCGGATCGCGGCGCTTGGCCACGTAGTTCGCCATGTCGGCCATGGTCGTCTTGCCGGGCGTGATGGCCGAGCCGTCGACGGCCTTCGAGACCGCGATCTTGTCGACGATGCCCTGGGCGATCGCGCCGGTATAGAACGCGTCCGCGCCCTGCGTGGCGAGGGTCGTCAAGGTCTTGGCATAGGCCGGGTTCCTGAGTCGCGTGCCCAGCGCCTTCGGCGTGCCATCCTCGTTGAAGAAATAGGCGGTCGCGTCGGCGTCGCGCTTGATGTCGGTGGCCGCACCGGAGATGGCCGTGGCCATGCGGCCGCCGATCGGGAAGCCGTCGGAGGCCAGCGTGATGCCGTAGCCGAACAGGTCCTTCCACGGCAGCTTGCCATGGTCCTTGTAGGCGATGTCGAGCATGCGCACGGCACCGGGCGTGCCGATGGAGCGGCCGCTCGCGCGCAGCCGCGAGGTGGGCTGCGGCGGGTTCTTGTCGCTGACGTCGTCGATGTAGCGCAGGTAGTTCTCGGTGGCCGCGGCGGGCGCCATCTCGCGTCCGTCGTAGGCCTGTACCTTCTTGGTCTTCGCGTCGTAGTGCAGCATGAAGGCGCCGCCACCCAGTCCGCTGGACTGCGGCTCGACCAGGCCCAGAACCGCCTGCACCGCGACCGCCGCGTCGACCGCGCTGCCGCCGGCCTTGAGGATGTCGCAGCCCGCGCGCGTGGCCAGCGGATGGTTGGCCACCACCATGTAGTTCTTTGCGTAGACCAGCTTGTGGCCGACCACGTAGCCCGAGGCCGGTTCGGGTGCCGCCGGATCGCCCGGATCGCCCGAGCCCACCGTCACCTGGGTGCCGCTGTCGCCGATCAGGCAGCCCTTGTCGGCCGCGGGCGGGGGCGGCGGGGGGGGATTGTTGGCCGCGTTGATGGCGGCGATCGTCGCGACCAGCGCTGCGTTGTCCTGTCCGCCGCCGCCACCGCCGCAGCCAGCCACCGTCAATGCCAGCGCCAGGGGCGAGAGCGCCCACCAGGCGCGCGACTGGATCTTCTTCGTCATGGAGAGAGTTTCCCGAGTAGTTGTGTTGAAACGAGACGGGCGCTCCTCGCGCCCGCATCCATCATGAGCACATTTCGTTCCAGCCACCTCGGGGTTTGCTCGCAGGTGCGCCATGACGTCGGTCGCCGCGCGCCACAATAGCCGCCATGTCAGACGTGCATTCCGATCAACTGCTCAGCGAAGTGGCCGCCCTGCCGCAGCTGCCGGGCGTCTACCGCTACTTCGACGCGGCGGGCGCCGTGCTCTACGTGGGCAAGGCGCGCAACCTCAAGAAGCGGGTCGCCAACTACTTCCAGAAGAGCCACGGCGGCACGCGCATCGGCCACATGATCTCCAAGATCGCGCGCATGGAGACCACCGTGGTGCGCTCCGAGGCCGAGGCGCTGCTGCTCGAGAACAACCTCATCAAGACGCTCAAGCCGCGCTACAACATCCTGTTTCGCGACGACAAGAGCTATCCCTATCTCAAGATCGCCTCGCACCAGTTTCCGCGGCTGGCCTACTACCGCGGCGCGGTCGACAAGAAGCACCGCTACTTCGGGCCGTACCCGAGCGCCTGGGCCGTCAAGGAGTCGATCCAGCTGCTGCAGAAGGTGTTCAAGCTGCGCACCTGCGAGGACACGGTCTACGCCAACCGCACCCGGCCGTGCCTGCTCTACCAGATCAAGCGCTGCACCGGTCCCTGCGTGGGCCACATCTCGACCGAGGCCTATGCGCAGGACGTGGCGAGCGCCGAGGCCTTCCTGCGCGGCGACACGCAGCTCGTGCTCAGCAAGCTCGAGCAGCGCATGACCTCGCACGCCGAGAAGCTGGAGTTCGAGCAGGCCGCCGAGCTGCGCAACCAGATGTCGGCGATCTCGCGCGTGCTGCACCAGCAGTCGATCGAGATCGCCTCCGACAAGGACGTGGACATCCTCGCCGTCAAGGTGCAGGGCGGCAAGGCCTGCGTGAACCTGGCCATGGTGCGCGGCGGCCGTCACCTGGGCGACCGGGCCTACTTCCCGGTGCATGTCGAGGACGCCTCGCAGATGCACCACGGCGAGCTCGACAACGACGAAGGCGAGGGCGCGCCTCCCGCCGCCACCGATTCGGTGGAGGTGCAGGTGCTCGAGGCCTTCATCGCGCAGCACTACATCGACGTGCCGGTGCCGGCCACGCTGGTGCTCAGCGAAACCGTGGGCCGCGAACTGATCGAGGCGGTGTCGCTGCAGTCGGGCACGCGCGTGACGGCCGTGTTCCAGCCGCGCGAGCAGCGCCGCCACTGGCTCGAGATGGCCGAGAAGAATGCCAGCCTGCAGCTGGCACGGTTGCTGGCCGAGGAGGGCTCGCAGCAGGCCCGCACCCGCGCGCTGGCCGATGCGCTGGAGCTCGCGAGCGAGGACCTCGACAACTTCCGCGTCGAGTGCTTCGACATCTCGCACACCGCGGGCGAGGCCACGCAGGCCTCGTGCGTGGTGTTCGAGCACCACGCGATGCAGAACAAGGAATACCGCCGCTACAACATCGACGGCATCACGCCCGGCGACGACTATGCGGCGATGCGCCAGGTGCTGCACCGGCGCTACGGCAAGCTGGCCGAGGCGATGGCCGCCGAGACCGAGGCGCTGCCGCCCGGCGATGCCGAGAGCGAAGGCGCCGAGGGCGTCGAGGTTGCGGCGGCGCCGGCGCGGGCCCGGGGCGCGCGCATGCCGGAGCTGGTGCTGGTCGACGGCGGCAAGGGCCAGGTGTCGATGGCGCGCGAGGTGTTCAGCGAGCTCGGCCTGCCGCTGTCGCTGATCGTCGGCGTCGAGAAGGGCGAGGGCCGCAAGGTCGGCCTCGAGGAACTGGTGTTCGCCGACGGCCGCGAGAAGGTCTACCTCGGCAAGGATTCGGCGGCGCTGATGCTGGTGGCCCAGATCCGCGACGAGGCGCACCGCTTCGCCATCACCGGCATGCGCGCCAAGCGCGCCAAGGTGCGCGTGGGCGGCAGCCAGCTCGAGGACATCCCGGGCATCGGCCCGAAGCGCCGGGCCCGGCTGCTGCAGCGCTTCGGCGGCATCCGCGGCGTGGCGGCGGCGAGCGTGGAGGACATCGCCTCGGTCGAGGGCATCGCCTTCGACCTGGCCGAGGAAATCTACCGTGCGCTGCACTGAACATGCCGGCGCGGGAACGGGGCGCCGGCACGGCTTTGCCCCCGTTCTCGAATCCATCGTTTTCGCGTGACACAATCGAGCGCATGTTCTGGACCCTGCCGACCATCATGACCTGGACGCGCATCGTCGCGATCCCCCTGATCGTCGGTGTGTTCTACCTGCCCATCGCCGACCCGATGCGCAACGTGATCGCCACGGTCATGTTCATCGTGTTCGCGGCCACCGACTGGCTCGACGGCTTCCTGGCGCGCAAGCTCAACCAGACCTCGGCCTTCGGCGCCTTCCTCGATCCGGTGGCCGACAAGTTCCTGGTCTGCGCCTCGCTGCTGGTGCTGGTGCACCTGAACCGGGCCGACGTGTTCGTGGCGCTGATCATCATCGGCCGCGAGATCGCGATCTCGGCGCTGCGCGAATGGATGGCCCAGATCGGCGCCAGCAAGAGCGTGGCGGTGCACATGATCGGCAAGGTCAAGACGACGGTGCAGATGGTGGCGATCCCGTTCCTGCTCTACGACGGGCAGCTGTTCGGCTTCATCGACACCGGCCTGTGGGGCCAGTGGCTGATCTGGGTCTCGGCCGTGCTCACCGTGTGGTCGATGGTCTATTACCTGCAAAAGGCCATTCCCGAGATCCGGGCCCGGGCCAAATGAGCGCCGCCTCGGCCCGCGAGGCGGGCTGGTTGCGGGCCATGCCGGCGGTCTTCGTGCTGATCTGGAGCACGGGCTTCATCGTCGCGCGCTACGGCATGCCGCATGCGCCGCCCTTCAAGTTCCTGGCCGTGCGCTTCGTGCTCTCGTTCCTCTGCTTCGGCCTGTGGGTCGCGCTGGCGCGCGTGGCGTGGCCTTCGACCCGGGCGCAGTGGGGTCACCTCGCGGTCACGGGCATCCTGATGCAGGCCGGCTACCTCGGTGGCGTCTGGGCCGCGGTGCGCGCTGGCATGGGCTCGGGGCTGGTCGCGCTGCTGGTCGGCATCCAGCCGGTGCTGACCGCGATCTGGATGTCCTTCAACGGCGGGCGCGTGTCGCCGCGGCAATGGCTGGGTCTGGCGCTGGGCTTCGCGGGGCTGGTGCTGGTCGTGTGGCGCAAGCTGGGCGACGGCTCGGAGGTCAATGCCGCGACCATGAGCCTCGCGCTCATGGCGCTGGTGTCGATCACCGCGGGCACGCTCTATCAGAAGCGCTTCGTCGCACCCTGCGACGTGCGCAGCGCCAGCGCGGTGCAGATGGCGGCGGCCGTGGTCGCGACCCTGCCGTTCGCGCTGCTCGAGCCCGAGGCCATCGCGTGGAATGCGCATTCGATCGGCGCGATGGCCTGGTCGGTGCTCGCGCTCTCGCTGGGTGGCAGCTCGCTGCTCTATATATTGATTCAGCGTGGCACCGCGACCGCGGTCACGAGCCTGCTCTACCTGGTGCCGCCTTGCACCGCCCTCATGGCCTGGCTGCTGTTCCGCGAGCAGATCACGCCGGCCACGCTGCTGGGCACCGCGCTCACGGCGGTGGGTGTGAGCCTGGTGGTGCGCGCGGCCCGCTGAAGCGCGCGGGGCCTTCGTCTAGCGCGCTGGCTTCCAGGGTTCGCCGCGAAAGCGCTCTGCCAGGTGGTCGACCAAGAGCCGCACCCGCCGCGGCGTCTTCGGCCGCCAGGGCGCGATCCAGTGGATGTCGGCATCGGGCATCGCGTACTGCGGCAGCACCCGCACCAGCGCGCCCGAAGCCAGTTGCGGCGCGATGTCCCAGAGGCTGCGCAGCATGATCCCGTGGCCCGCCAGGCACCAGTCGCGCACCATCTCGCCCGAGTTGCTCGACAGCGGGCCCTGCACCCGCACGCGCGCCGTGCTGCCGTCGCGGCCATGCCGCAGCGACCACAGCGCGTATTCCTGCCGGTGGATCTCGCCGTTCTCGCGCGCGACCAGGCAGTCGTGCGCAGCCAGCGCATCGACGCTGGCCGGCGTGCCGCGGCGCGCGAGGTAGGAGGGCGCGGCCGCCAGCACGCGCTGGTTGCGCGCGATGCGGCGCGAGACCCAGTCCGAGGCATGGCGCTGCTGCACCGCCCAGAGCCACAGCGCGCCGTCGTAGCCTTCGGCGCCGAGGTCGGGCAGGCGTTCGGTCAGTTGCAGCTCGATGCGCAGGCCCGGATGGCCGGCCTGGAATTCCGCGAGCGCGGGGCCGAGCCAGCGTCGGCCGAAGCCGAAGGTGGCGGCCAGCCGCACCGCGCCCGTGAGTTCGTTCTGGCGCTCGCCGAGTTCGCCCTCGAGCGCGGCGAAGCCTTCGAGCAGCTGCTTCGCATGCCGGCACACGGCCTCGCCCTCGGCCGTGACGCTGAGCCGCCGCGTGGTGCGGTCGAACAGCCGCTGGCCCAGCCGTGCCTCGAGCGCGCCGAGCCGCTTGGTGACCACCGAGGGCACGACGTCGAGCGCGCCGGCCGCGCCCGCGAGGCTGCCGTGTTCGCGGATGGCGAGCGCCAATGCCAGGTCGGCGCGCTCCAGTGCCAATGAATTCATGCCAGAAAGGAAAGTATGAATTGGCCGATTGTTGCTTGATGGACCCGGGTGCGCAACGCACAATCGCCGCGTGACCGCCTCTTTCCTCGACTTTCCCGTCTTCGACATCGAACGCGATGGCGTGCGCGTGCATGGCCGCATCGGCGGCCGCGGCGCACCCTTGCTGCTGCTGCACGGGCATCCGCAGACGCACGCCATCTGGCACCGCGTCGCGCCCGCGCTGGCCGAGCGCTTCACCGTGGTCGCGATCGACCTGCGCGGCTACGGCGATTCGGACCGGCCCGCGGCCGATGCCGCGCACGCGAACCACAGCAAGCGCGCGATGGCGCTCGATGCGCTCGCGGCGATGCGCCATCACGGCTTCGAGCGCTTCGGCGTGCTCGCGCACGACCGCGGCGCGCGCGTGGCGCACCGGCTCGCGGCCGACCATCCGTCCGCCGTCGAGCGCATGCTGCTGCTCGACATCGCGCCCACGCTCGCCATGTACGAGCACACCTCGGAAGCCTTCGCGCGCGCCTACTGGCACTGGTTCTTCCTGATCCAGCCGCCGCCGCTGCCCGAGGCGCTGATCGCCTCCGATCCGGTGCGCTACGTGCGCAGCGTGATGGGCGGGCGTCACGCGGGGCTCGCGCCCTTCGCGCCCGAGGTGCTCGCGGAGTACGAGCGCTGCGCGGCCATCCCGGGCAGCGCCGAATCCATCTGCGAGGACTACCGCGCCTCGGCCGGCATCGACCTCGAGCACGACCGCGCCGACATCGCCGCGGGCGCGCGGCTCGCGATGCCGCTGCGCGTGCTGTGGGGCGCGCACGGCGTGGTCGGACGCGCCTTCGACGTGCTGGCACTGTGGCGCGAGCGCGCCGACCGGATCGACGGGCATGCGCTGCCCTGCGGCCACTATGTTCCCGAGGAGGCGCCGGGCGAACTGTTCGCCGAGGCACTCGACTTCTTTGCACCGCTCATCCCATCGGAAGGACCCAGACCATGACCACCCACAGAATCGCAGTGATCGCCGGCGACGGCATCGGCAAGGAAACCACGCCCGAGGGCGTGCGCGTGCTCGATGCGGCGGCGCGCAAGTTCGGCATCGACCTGAAGTTCGACCACTTCGACTTCTCGAGCTGGGACTACTGCGAGAAGCACGGCAAGATGCTGCCCGACGACTGGAAGGACCAGATCGGCGGCCATGACGCCATCTTCTTCGGCGCGGTCGGCTGGCCCGAGAAGATCGCCGACCACATCTCGCTGTGGGGCTCGCTGCTGCTGTTCCGCCGCGAGTTCGACCAGTACATCAACCTGCGCCCCGCGCGCCTCATGCCCGGCATCGTCGCGCCCGTGGTGCGCCGCGACGGCTCGCCGCGCCAGCCCGGCGAGATCGACATGTACATCGTGCGCGAGAACACCGAGGGCGAGTACTCGAGCATCGGCGGGCGCATGTACGAAGGCACGCCGCGCGAGATCGTGGTGCAGGAGACCGTGATGTCGCGCCTGGGCGTGGACCGCGTGCTCAAGTTCGCGTTCGAGCTCGCGCAGTCGCGGCCGAAGAAGCACCTGACCAGCGCCACCAAGTCGAACGGCATCTCGATCACCATGCCCTACTGGGACGAGCGCGTGGCCGAGATGGCGAAGGCCTATCCGGGCGTGACGCTCGACAAGTTCCACATCGACATCCTCACCGCCCACTTCGTGCAGCGGCCCGACTTCTTCGACGTGGTGGTGGCGAGCAATCTGTTCGGCGACATCCTGTCCGACCTCGGGCCGGCCTGCACCGGCACCATCGGCATCGCGCCGAGCGCCAACCTCAACCCCGAGCGCACCACGCCCTCGCTGTTCGAACCGGTGCACGGCTCGGCGCCCGACATCGCGGGCAAAGGCATCGCCAACCCGATCGGCCAGATCTGGTGCGGCGCGATGATGCTGGAATTTCTCGGCCACAAGGACGCGCACGACGCGATCCTCTCGACCATCGAGAAGGTGCTCGCGCCCGGAAGCGGTGCGCCGCGCACGCCCGATATCGGTGGCACGGCGAGCACCAGCGACCTCGGAAAAGCGATCGCCGAAGCCTTGTGAGACGGCCTGAGCCCGGTCGGAAAAAGGTCTTCGCGAAACGCCCCTAGAATCGCGCGCTCCGCTGCGCCGCACGGGCTGATGTCGTATTGACACCCCGCAGGCCAGTGGTTGTAATCCCCGATGGCAGCGCGCTGCCGGGGCGTCAGGCCTGCCAAGCTTCCGCGTCGCACCACGCCGCGACCGACTCGCCAGCCGACGAAAGCCGACCAACTTTTTTCTACAAGGGGCCCTTGTGAACAAGACCGAACTGATTGAGCACATCGCAAAGAACGCCGATATTTCCAAAGCAGCCGCCACGCGCGCGCTCGAATCCACCATCGGCGCCATTCGTACCACGCTCAAGAAGGGCGGCTCCGTGTCGCTCGTCGGTTTCGGCACTTTTGCAGTCGGTAAACGTGCGGCGCGTACGGGTCGCAATCCGCGCACCGGCGACGCGATTAAAATCAAGGCCGCCAAGATTCCGAAGTTCCGTCCCGGCAAGGCCCTCAAGGACGCGTTGAACTAAGTCGACGACGAGAACTCGGAAGAAAAGTATTCCCGGTGGGGTGCTTAGCTCAGCTGGTAGAGCGGCGCCCTTACAAGGCGTAGGTCGGGGGTTCGAGCCCCTCAGCACCCACCACCACCCGATGCAAAGGCGAACAACGGTTCGCCTTTTTTATTGCCGTCCGACAGCCAACGCCTGAGAGTGTCCAAGCATGTTTGATTTCTTCCGCAAGTACAACAAGATCATGATGATTATCTTGTTCTTGCTGATCATCCCGTCGTTCGTGCTGTTCGGCGTCGAGCGCTACCAGGGCTTCTCCAAGGACGAGGCCGTCGCGCATGTCGATGGCACCAGCATCACGCGGCCCGAATGGGATGCGCAGCATCGCGTGGAAACCGACCGCATCCGCCAGCAGTCGCCCAACGTCGACCCGCTGGTGCTCGACTCCGATGCGCTGCGCTACGCCACGCTCGAGAAGATGGTTCGCGACCGCGTGCTGACGGTGGCGGCCAACAAGGCCAACATGACGGTGTCCGAGGAACGTCTCTCGCGCATCTTCGCGCAGGACCCGGGCCTCGCGACCTTCCGTACGCCCGAGGGCAAGTTCGACCGCGACGCCTTCCAGCGCGTGACCGGCCGCACGCCCGAGCAGTACGAAGCCTCGATGCGCGCCGAGCTCGCCACGCAGCAACTGCTGCTGGGCGTGTCGGGCACCACCTTCACGCCGCCCGCGCTGGCGGCCGCCACCATCAACGCCTTCTACGAGCAGCGCGAGATCCAGGTGTCGCGCTTCGCGCCCGAGGGCTTCGCGTCGAAGGTCACGGTCAGCGATGCCGACATCGAGACCTACTACAAGGACCACGCGGCGCAGTTCCAGGCGCCCGAGCAGGCAAGCATCGAATACCTGCTGCTCGACCTCGAAACGGCCAAGAAGAACGTGACGGTCAACGAGGCCGAGCTCAAGAGCTACTACGAGCAGAACACCGCGCGCTTCGGCACCAAGGAAGAACGCCGCGCGAGCCACATCCTGATCACCGCGGCCGCCAGCGCGCCGGCCGCCGATCGCGCCAAGGCGAAGGCCAAGGCCGAGCAACTGCTGGCCGATGTGCGCAAGGCACCCAACACCTTCGCCGATGTCGCGCGCAAGAACTCGCAGGACCCGGGCTCGGCCGAGAAGGGCGGCGACCTCGACTTCGTCACGCGCGGCGCGATGGTCAAGCCTTTCGAAGATGCGATGTTCGCCCTGAAGAAGGGCGAGATCAGCAACGTCGTCGAAACCGAGTTCGGCTATCACATCATTCGCCTGGACGACATCAAGCCGGCCGTGGTGCCGCCGTTCGAGCAGGTGCGCGCCACCCTCGAGAACGACTACCGTGCCCAGCAGGCCACGCAGGAATTCGCCAAGGCCGCCGAGACCTTCACCGATACGGTGTACCAGCAGCCCGAGAGCCTGAAGCCGGCCGCCGAGAAGCTCAAGCTCACGATCCAGACCGCGAACAACATCGGCCGCACGGCCGCGCCGGGTGCCACCGGACCGCTCGCGAGCCGCAACTTCCTGAGTGCGCTGTTCTCTCCCGATTCGCTGAGCCGCAAGCAGAACACCGAAGCGATCGAGGTCGGCACCAACCAGCTCGCCTCGGGCCGCGTGACCCAGTATTCGGCCGCGCACCCGATTCCGCTGGCCGATGTGAAAGACAAGATCCGCGCGCAACTCGTCACCGAGCGCGCGGCGGCCCTCGCCAAGACCGAGGGCGAGGCCAAGCTCGCGGCCTGGACCGCGAAGGCCGACGGCGCCAATTTCGCGGCGCCCGTCACCGTGTCGCGCACCGATGCGAAGGCACAGCCGGGCGTGGTGGTCGAGGCCGCGTTGCGCGCCGACGCCAGCAAGCTGCCGACCCTGGTCGGCGTCGACCTCGGCACGCAGGGCTATGCCGTGGTGCGCGTGACCAAGGCCGTGCCGCGCACCGCGCCGACGGCGGAAGTCGCGAAGCAGGAGAACGCGCAGGTCGGCCAGTCGATCGCTGCCGCCGAAGACGCCGCCTACTACAACCTGCTGAAGGACCGCTACAAGGCCGAGATCCTGGTGCCGCGTCCCGCGACCGACGGACTGCCGTTCGCCGGCGCACGTTGACCGGTCGCGCCGCGAGGCGCTTCCTCTTCCCCTTCGCGGGCCGCCTTGCGCGGCCCGTTGCTTTTTCCGTCTCGCGTGGGACAAGCGCCGCGGTCGCTTCTTGCCAGAATCCGCGCATGGGAACTCTCTACCTCGTGCGCCATGGCCAGGCCAGCTTCGGCGCGGCCGACTACGACAACCTGAGCGAACTGGGCCACAGGCAGTCGGTGCGGCTCGGCGAGTACTGGCGCGAGCGCGGCATGCGTTTCGATGCCGTGATCACCGGCACCTTGCGCCGGCATCGGCAGACCTGGGAAGGCATCGCACAGGGCCTCGGCTTGTCGCGCGACGACGTGCTGCCGTGGCCCGGCCTCAACGAGTACGACAGCGAGGCGGTGATCGCCACCATCCATGAAGGCAAGCTCGAGAAGCCCGATTCGCCCGAGATGTACCGGCATCATTTCCGCCTGCTGCGCGAAGGACTGGGCGCCTGGATGCAGGGGCGCACGAAGCCGGTCGGCATGCCCAGCTACGTCGACTTTCTCGCGGGCGTGACCACCGCGCTCGACCATGTGCGCGACAAGCACCATGGGGCCAAGGTGCTCGTGGTGTCGAGCGGCGGCCCGATCAGCACGGCGGTGGGCCATGTGCTGGGCACCAGCCCCGAGACCACGATCGAGCTCAACCTGCGCATCCGCAACTCGTCGGTGACCGAGTTCGCCTTCACGCCCAAGCGCCACATGCTGGTGACCTACAACACGCTGCCGCATCTCGACGGGCCGGCGTACGAGGACTGGGTCACCTATTCCTGACGCGGGCCTTCGCGCTCAGGCCTGCCAGACGCCGTAGCCCGCCTTGCGCAGGGCGATGCCGAGCTCGACTTCCATCGAGCGCGCGTCTTCGTAGTTCATCGGGTTGTAGCGCTCGTAGAGCGCGGGCAGCAGGTGCAGGCCGTAGTCCTGCACGAAGCTGTTGGCCTGGATGCCGGCCTTGTGCTTGTCGAAGCGGATGTCGGGATCGAGCCCGGTCATGCCGACGTAGACGAAGGGCTTGCCGAGCTGGTAGTCGGGATTGGCGCGCCGGAAGCGGGCGATGTTCCAGACGCGGTCGTCGAGCTCGACCACGTAGACATGGTGGTGCGCGCGGGGTTTGCGTGGCATCGGCCCCGCCCGATGGCCGGCGACTCAGCTCTTGCGCTTGACGAGGCCGTAGAGGATCAGCAGCACGATCGCGCCGAGCACCGAGGCGATGAAACCGGCGCCTTCGCCGGCCGTGTACCAGCCGAGCGACTGGCCGACATAGGTGACGACCAGCGAGCCCGCGATGCCGATCAGCGTGGTGACGATGAAGCCGGCGGAGTCGTCGCCCGGTTTGACGGCGCGTGCCACCAGACCTACGACGAAGCCGATCAGGATGGTCCAGACGATGCTCATGAGTGATCCCTTGGTTCGTGAATGAAGCGGCGCCCGCATGGCAGGGCGCGGCCATGATAGCGGCCGGATGCATCGCGCGGGCGAGGCGAGAGCCCGTGCTTTCGAATCGGCGTGCGGGGCTGCGCGATCTGGCGCCGCAGGCTTCGGTTGGCCCGCTGTGGCGTCCTACAGGGGCGCGGCAAAGGGCGCGCTATACCCTCGGCATGCTCGAAAAGTTGCCCGAAGTCATCGGCCAGGCCCTGCACGGCGTGCGTGCCGGCCTGGACAAGATCGTTTTCAACACGCTCGGCCTGCGCGAAGGCATGGCCTCTATTTCACTGACCAGCGTGGCCTTTGCCGATCACACGCCGATTCCGCCGCGCTACACGGCCGATGGCGAAGGGCTGTCGCCGCCCCTGCAGTGGGAGGGCGTGCCGCAAGGCGCCGCCTCGCTGCTGCTGGTAGTGGAGGACGCGGATTCGCCCACGCCGAACCCGCTGGTGCATGCCATCGTCGTCAGCCTGCCGCCCGGCGACACCCGGCTGGTCGAGGCGGCGCTGCCGAGCCAGGGCAACGAAGGCCAGGACACGGTGCACGCCGGCCGCAATTCCGGGCTGCAGGCGGCGTGGCTGCCGCCCGATCCGCCGCCGGGGCATGGCGTGCATCGCTACGCCTTCCAGCTGTTCGCGCTCGACCGCGCGCACGAGTTCTCGGTCGCGCCCGGACGGGACGAGGTGGTCGACGAACTGAAGGCGCATGCGATCGCCAGCGGTCTGCTGATCGGTACCTTCGAGCGCTCGGACGGCTCGATCCGGCAGAGGGACGCCGCGCATGACGAGGCGCCGCAGGTAGCGCCTTCGGGTCCGCTGGCGGCGGGCTGAGTGGGGCGCGCGCATCATTCTTCCAAACCAGGGTCGGGGGCGCGGCTTTTATGGCTATAATCGTGGACTCTATTACGGTGGCTGTAGCTCAGCTGGTAGAGTCCCAGATTGTGATTCTGGTCGTCGTGGGTTCGAGTCCCATCAGCCACCCCATATGAATTCCGAAGAAACGGCCCTGGAGCGATCCAGGGCCGTTTTTGTTTTTGGGGCCTGCCTAAAGCGTTTTCCGTGCGCGTTCTTGGGTGGGCAACGGGCGAATGCTTTTCTTTCCGGCCTTTCAATAAGCACCAGCGGCCCGAAACGGTCGCAAGGCGTTCAATTCCCCGGCTTCCGCGTTGCAGGCAGACTTTCAAAGCCCGGCTCAGGCCCGGTTCCTGCCCAGGAACGGGGCGTTTTACCCTCGCGCTGTTGTAAAACGCCAAGCGACCCGGATTTTTCTGGTCGGGTTTGCTCAAAATCAATTGCAAACTGAATTAAACTGCGGGCGTTTTCATTTACAGGAGCCGCCAATGGCCTCGACGCTCGCAGATATCAATTCCCAGATCCAGAAGCACGACGAACAGATCGCGCAATTGCGCAAGCAGGCCGAAGAGCTGCGCAACCAGGAACGTGCCGGCGTGATCGAGGACATTCGCAGGAAGATCGCCGACTATGGCTTGACCGCCTCGGATTTGAAGCTCTCGGCCGGCCGCGCCGTGACCGCCAAGCGCGCCGCCAGTGCGCCGGCCCCCAAGGCCGCCGCCAAGTACCGCAGCCCGACTGGCGAAACCTGGTCCGGTGGCCGTGGCCGCAAGCCGCGCTGGGTGACCGAGGCGCTGGCCGCGGGCAAGTCGCTGACGGATTTCGAGATCAAGTGAGCATGGTGCGCGAACACGCGCCAACCGGTTCCGCAATAAAAAAGCCCGCAAGCGCGGGCTTTTTTATTGCGGGTCCGGGTGCCAATCTCCTGGTGCCCGGGTTCGTGGGGATCAGTTCACCATCACGAGCTTTCCCTTGACCCCGCGCGAACCCATGTGCGCGTAGGCGGCTTTCAATTCGGCCATCGGCATCGTGCTGTCGATCACCGGCTTGATCTTTCCCTGCCCATACCATTGCGCCAATTCGGCCATCATCTGCGCGTTGGCCTTCGGCTCGCGCTTGGCGAAATCGCCCCAGAACACGCCGACCAGCGACGCGCCTTTCAACAGCGTGAGGTTCAATGGCAGCGAGGGAATCGGGCCCGACGCAAAACCCACGACCAAATAGCGGCCGCGCCATCCGATCGAGCGAAATGCGGGTTCCGCGAAATCACCGCCGACCGGGTCGTAGATGACGTCGGGGCCTTTGCCGTCGGTCGCGGCCTTGATGGCGTCCCTGAAGCCGTTCGGCAATGCATGCGTGGTGTAGTTGATCGTCGCGTCGGCGCCGATCGAACGGCACAGCTCGCATTTCTCGTCGGTGGACGCCGCCGCGATCACCTTGGCGCCGGCCGCCTTGGCGATCTGGATGGCGGCCGTGCCCACGCCGCCCGCCGCGCCGAGCACCAGCACGGTCTCGCCGGCCTTGAGCTGCGCGCGGTCCATCAGCGCGTGCCACGAGGTCGCGTAGATCATGATGAAGGCGGCCGCGTCGACATGGCCGAAACCCTCGGGCAGCGGCATGCACAGCGCCGCGGGCGCCAGCGTGTGGGTGGCGAAGCCGCCGGTGCCCGAGAGGCAGGCGACGTTCTGGCCGACCTTGAGGTGCGTGACGCCTTCGCCCACGGCCTGGACGATCCCCGCGTACTCCGAGCCCGGCACGAACGGCAGCGGCGGCTTCATCTGGTACTTGTTCTGCACGATCAGCAGGTCGGGGAAATTCAGGCTCGCGGCCCGGATCTCGATCAGCACCTGGCCCGGGCCGGGTGTCGGCGTGGGCAGCTCCTTCCAGGTGAGCGCGTCGACGCCGACGGGGTTCTCGCAAAGCCATGCGTGCATGCTCGGTCTCCTTCGAAACGGGTAGTAATGTTGAGGCAATGAAGCGCGCGATGATAGGCGTCGCCCTCGCGTGTCCTTGTCCCTGCTGCGACGCACCCGACGCCTACAATCCGTTGCACCGCACCGCATCATGAAGATACTCATTTCCAACGACGATGGCTTCCAGGCGCCCGGCATCGTCGCACTGCACGACGCGCTCAAGGACCTGGCCGAGGTCGAGGTGGTGGCTCCCGAGCACAACAACAGCGCCAAGTCGAACGCGCTGACGCTCGCGGCACCGCTCTACGTCCACACCGCGCACAACGGCTTCCGCTACGTGACCGGCACCCCGGCCGACTGCGTGCACATCGCGCTCAAGGGCCTGCTCGGCTACCGGCCCGACCTGGTGGTCTCGGGCATCAACAACGGCGCCAACATGGGCGACGACACCATCTATTCGGGCACCGTCGGCGCGGCCATGGAGGCCTACCTGTTCGGCATTCCCGCGATCGCGTTCTCGCAGATCGAGAAGGGCTGGGCCCATGTCGACGCGGCGGCCCAGGTGGCGCGGCGACTGGTGCAGCGTATCGAGCGCGAGCGCATGCTCGAGGGCGGCGCCTTTCTTTTGAACGTCAACGTGCCGAACCGGCCCTTCGACGAGCTCAAGCCGGTGAAGGTGTGCCGGCTGGGCCGCCGCCACGCGGCCGAGAAGGTCATCACGCAGGAAAGCCCGCGTGGCGACACGATGTACTGGATCGCCGGCGCGGGCAGCGCCAAGGACAGCGGCGAGGGCACCGACTTCCATGCCACGGCCGAGGGCCACGTGGCGCTCACGCCGTTGCAGATCGACCTGACCGACCACGCCAACCTGGGCCAGTGGCGCGACGCGGTGGTCCGGCTCGCCGACTGACATGGCCACCCAACGGCCTGGATTCCCGGCTCGCCTCGCGCCCACCGTCTCGGCTTCGACGCCGGCTTCGTCCGCGCTGCGCGGACGGCAGCCCGTCGTGCCGCCCAAGCCGTCGGTCGCGTCGACGCCCTCGATGGCCTCCGACGCGGTGCGCGCGCGCATGGTGCAGAAGCTGGCCGCGCAGGGCATCTCGGATGCGCGCGTGCTGCGCGCCATGGGCGCGGTCGAACGGCATCGCTTCGTCGACAGCGCGCTGGTCAACCAGGCCTACGAAGACACCAGCCTGCCGATCGGACTGGGCCAGACCATCTCCAAGCCCAGCGTCGTTGCGCGCATGATCGAACTTTTGCTCGCGGCCCCGGCTCTGAGTGGCAAGCCGCAGGACCGTCTGGGGCGCGTGCTCGAGATCGGCACCGGTTGCGGCTACCAGGCCGCGGTGTTGAACCACGTGGCCACGGAGGTCTACAGCATCGAACGGTTGCGCGGCCTGCACGAGCGGGCGCGGACCAATCTGCGGCACTTCCGGCTGGCCACGGTTCACCTGATGTTCGGCGACGGCATGGTCGGCTATGCCAAGGGCGCACCCTATGCGGGCATCATCGCCGCCGCCGGTGGCGAGGCCGTGCCCGAAGCCTGGATCGAACAGCTCGCGGTGGGGGGGCGGATCGTCGCGCCGACGCACTCGGCGAAGGGCGGCCAGGCCCTCGTCGTGATCGACAAGACGGCCCGCGGTCTCGAGCGCCTCATTCTTGAGGCGGTTCACTTTGTCCCCCTAAAATCGGGCGTTGCTTGAAGGAATAACAAATGCAGGGTTTTGGCAATCGGAGTTGGTACGCTGGCGTCACGTTGGCCGTCGTGCTCGTGATCGCGGGCTGTTCCACGCCGCGGGGCCCGGCACCGGTCGAAGACCGCGGCACGATGACCCGCGCGCCCGGCGCGGCCGCGCCCGTTCCGGGCGGTCCGACCATCACCACCGACGCCTCGGGCAAGCCGCTGGCCGGAATCGAGAACTTCGGCAAGCCGGGCTACTACGCCGTGCGTCCCGGCGACACCATTCGCCGCATCGCCAACGAGACCGGCCAGACCTGGCAGAACCTCGTTCGCTGGAACAACCTCGACAACCCCGACCTGATCGAGGTGGGGCAGGTGCTGCGCGTGATCCCGCCCTCGGGCCCGGGCTCCACCGTGGCCGCCACGCCGTCGGCACCGAACGAGAACGGTGTCGTCACCAAGCCGGTGACGCCGCAGCCCGCCGTCGTGCCCGGTGCGGCCGCGAGCGGCGCCGCCGCTGCGGGCACCAAGCCGCCGGTCACGGCTTCGCCGTCGACCCCGGGTGCAGCGGGTGGCGATGAGGACATCGGCTGGATCTGGCCGGCCCATGGCTCGCTGATCGCGGGCTTCGACGATGCCAAGAACAAGGGCTTCGACATCAGCGGCAAGGCCGGCGACCCGGTGCTGGCCGCGGCCGATGGCCGCGTGGTGTATGCGGGCGCGGGCCTGCGCGGCTACGGCAACCTGATCATCCTGAAGCACAACAACACCTACCTCACGGCCTATGCGCACAACCAGACGCTGCTCGTGAAGGAAGACCAGTCGGTCCAGAAGGGCCAGAAGATCGCCGAGATGGGCAGCAGCGATGCCGATCGCGTGAAGCTGCACTTCGAGATCCGTCGCCAGGGCAAGCCGGTCGATCCGGCGCGCTACCTCCCGAACCGGTGATGCCATGGCCGGTTCCCGCCCCCGTCGCACGTTGCCCGTGCGCCGGTCGGCGGGCAACCCGGTCGAATCGACTACCGGCGGCGAAGCTCCACCGCCCGCTTCATCCCCCGATGGCCTGACCGCGCCCGAGCCGAGCGTCGAATCGCTCGCGCGCATCGGCGACGACACGGCCGACGCGCTCACCGTCTACCTGCGCCGCATCCGGCGCACCGAGCTCTTCACCCCCGAGCAGGAATACGCAACCGCCTGCGCCGCGCGCGCCGGTGACTTCGCGGCGCGCCAATCCATGATCGAGCACAACCTGCGGCTCGTGGTCAACATCGCCAAGGCCTATCTCCACCGCGGCGTGCCGTTCTCCGACCTCATCGAGGAAGGCAACCTCGGCCTGATGCACGCGATCACCAAGTTCGAGCCCGAGCGCGGTTTCCGCTTCTCGACCTATGCGACCTGGTGGATACGCCAGTCGGTCGAGCGCGCGCTGATGACCCAGTCCCGCACGATTCGCCTGCCGGTGCACATCGTGCGCGAACTGCAGCAGGTGCTGCGCGCGCGCCGCACGCTCGAGGGCGATCCCGAGTTCGTGGCGCGCCGGCCCGACGGCGTGCGCGTGGAAGACGTCGCGGCGCTGCTGGGCTCGGACGTGCAGTCGGTGGCCGACCTGCTGGCGCTGGCCGAAGCGCCGCGTTCGCTCGACGCGGGCGAATCGCGTGGCGAGGAGAGCTACGCGCTGTCCGATTCGGTCGCGGCGGACGGCGAAGAAAGCGACCCGACCGGCGCGACCCAGGCGCACGAGGTCGAGCGCCTGCTCGACGGCTGGGTGGCCGCGCTCGACGCGCGCGAGCGCGAGGTGCTCGAAGGGCGCTACGGCCTGCACGACCGCGAGCCCGAGACGCTCGAGGTGCTCAGCGTGCGGCTGGGCCTGACGCGCGAGCGCGTGCGCCAGATCCAGAACGAGGCGCTCGCGAAGATGCGGCGTCAGCTCGCGCGCTCGGGCGTGGGGCGGGACGCCTTGTTCTAGCCCTGCCGGGCTCCGCGCGAGGGCCTCTTCCCACGCTGAGACAATCGGGGCATGACGGAACCCATCAAGAAAGATAAATCCCCCACGGACACCCCCACGAACGCCGGCGGCGAATGGCTTCATGTGGAATCGCTGGACCTCGACGCACAGGGCGTGGCGCACAAGGCCGACGGCATGGTCGTGTTCATCGAGGGCGCGCTGCCCTTCGAAGAGGTGCAGCTCAACGTGCACCGCCGCAAGAACAACTGGGAGCAGGGCACGGTCACGCAGATCCGGCGCGAGTCCTCGCAGCGCGTGCGGCCCGGCTGCCCGCACTTCGGCCTGCACACGGGCGCCTGCGGCGGCTGCAAGATGCAGCACCTCGACGCCGCGGCGCAGGTGGCGGTGAAGCAGCGCGCGCTCGAGGACAACCTCTGGCACCTCGGCAAGGTCCGTCCCGAGAACCTGCTGCGTCCGCTCGAGGGCCCGGCCTGGCACTACCGCTACCGGGCGCGCCTGTCGGTGCGCCACGTGGTCAAGAAGGGCACGGTGCTGATCGGCTTCCATGAGCGCAAGAGCCGTTACCTGGCCGACATGCAGGTCTGTCCCGTGCTGCCCAGGCAGGTCAGCCAGATGCTGATGCCGCTGCGCGCGCTGATCGCCTCGCTCGATGCGCGCGACACCTGCCCGCAGATCGAACTGGCCTGCGGCGACGCGCCGGGTACCCAGGCGCTCGGCACCATCGCGCTGGTGCTGCGGCACCTCGAGCCGCTGTCGGACGCGGACATCGGACGCCTCAAGGCCTTCGCCGCGAAGAACGATCAGGTTCAATGGTGGCTGCAGCCCAAGGGGCCCGACACCGTGCGGTTGCTCGAGGAGGGCGGCACGCCGCTGGCCTACGGGCTGCCAGAGTTCGGCGTGACGATGCCGTTCCGGCCCACCGATTTCACGCAGGTCAATCCGCACATCAATCGGGCGCTCGTGGGCAAGGCGCTGCGCCTGCTCGATGTGCAGTCCGACGAACGCGTGATCGACTGGTTCTGCGGCCTCGGCAACTTCACGCTGCCGCTGGCAAGCCGCGCGCGCGAGGTGCTGGGCATCGAGGGCAGCGACACGCTGGTGGCGCGGGCCACCGAGAATTTCCGCAAGAACCAGCCCGCGACATCCGCGCGGCGTGCGCTGTCGCCGGCTTCGTTCGTGGCGCGCAACCTGTTCGAGATGACGCCCGAGATGCTGGTCGCCGACGGGCAGGCCGACAAGTGGCTGGTCGACCCGCCGCGCGAGGGCGCCTTCGCGCTGGCCAAGGCGATGGCCGACCTGCATCAGCAGCCCGAGCTGCGCACGGGCGGATGGACGCCGCCCAGGCGCATCGTCTACGTGAGCTGCAATCCGTCGACGCTCGCGCGCGATGCCGGCCTGCTGGTGCACCAGGCGGGCTACCGCTGCACGCATGCGGGCGTGGTCAACATGTTCCCGCACACGGCGCACGTGGAGTCGATCGCGGTGTTCGAGCGCGAATGAACCGGTTCTGACGCCGCAATGAGAAAGGGCCCGGAAGGGCCCTTTCTTTTTTTGCCGATCGATGGCCGCGGGGCCATCGAAAGAGGAATCGTCAGTCGCGTTCGCCGCCGGCGAGGCCCAGCAGCGCCAGCAGGCTCTGGAATACGTTGAACAGGTCGAGGTACAGGGCGAGCGTCGCGCTGATGTAGTTGGTCTCGCCGCCGTCGATGATCTGCTTCAGGTCATAGAGCATGTAGGCAGAGAAGATGCCGATGGCCGCGACCGAGATCGCGAACATGCCGGCGGTCGAACCGACGAACACGTTGATGACCGCGCCGACCATCAGCACCATCGCGCCGACGAACAACCACTTGCCCATGCCCGACAGGTCGCGCTTGATCACGGTGGCCAGCGAGGCCATCACGAAGAACACGCCGGCGGTGCCGCCGAAGGCCGTCATGATGAGTTCGGGGCCGTTCTTGAAGCCCAGCACCATCGCGATCAGGCGCGAGAGCATCAGGCCCATGAAGAAGGTGAAGCCCAGCAGCACCGGCACGCCGGCGGCCGAATTCTTGGTCTTCTCGATCGCGAACATGAAACCGAAGGCGCCGCCGAGGAAGACGATGAGTCCGAGGCCGCCGGTCAGCGAACGGGTGATGCCGGTCTGCACGCCCAGCCAGGCGCCCAGCACCGTGGGCAGCAGGCTCAGCGCCAGCAGCCAGTAGGTGTTGCGCAGCACGCGTTGGCGGTCAGCCTGCGGCAGCACCTGGCCGTAGCCGGTGGAAGTGTCGAGGGTTGTAACGCGGTCGTTCATGGCCGAAGCTCCTGTGGTTGCTGCCTTGGCAGTTGGGCTCATTCTAGAAGTCTGCAAGACCGGGGCCTCCAAAGACCGTATGGGGGGTGTTCCTTAGGCGGCGCGCCGTCCGACAGGGGGAGCCCATGCGACGGACCGGTATGCTCGGGGGTTCGCGCAACAAGACTTTTGATCACCATCATGCAAACGAAATCATTCCTCGAACTCGCCGATGTCAAGCTGATCGCCGCCGCCGCGGAGGCCGAGGCGCTCAAGAACAACTGGGCCGTGACCATTGCCATCGCCGACGACGCGGGCAACCTGCTGTGGCTGCAGCGCCTCGACGGCGCGGCCGCGCTGTCCTCGCACATCGCACCGGCCAAGGCCCATACGGCCGCCATGGGCCGCCGCGAGAGCAAGGTCTACGAGGACATCATCAACGGCGGCCGCACCGCTTTCCTGACGGCACCCCTGGTGCAAGGCCTGCTCGAGGGCGGCGTGCCGATCGTGAAGGACGGTCATGTGATCGGCGCGGTGGGCGTGAGCGGCGTGAAGTCCAACGAAGATGCGCAGGTCGCCAAGGCCGGCATCGCGGCGCTCGGCCTCTGAGATCCTGCGCGGGGCGCCTCGGCGCCTTGCACCAGCGAAAACGCCGACTCGAGGGTCGGCGTTTTGCATTGGACGTTCAGCGTGAAAAAAAGCTTGGCTAGTCGGCGAACCGTTGGCTAGCAAAAAACGACCCTTCGGAGAAATGAATCTCCTGGAGTCGCCCCACGATGAAACTTGCGCGAGGGGCGGGCTGACCGGGACCTACTTGGTCAGGATCAGCTTGCCCAGTTTGGTGGCCTGCAGGCGGTACAGCGAGCCGTTGTGCATGATGCCGACGGTCTTGCTGCCCTTGAGCAGTTCGGTGCTTTCGACCATCGGAACCGGCCGCTGAGCCTGGATGGTGGCGTGACCGCCGCCCGATTGATCGAGCGAAGGGTGGCTCAGAACAGAAAAGGCGTTGGTGGTGGCTGGCATCTCGAATTCCTCTTATCGAAGCGATGACTGAATGATAATAATTCTCATCAAGAAGTCAATCGCCGCGATGAAAAATTTTGTGAGCCGCGGGGCCGTTATTTCGCGTCGGGCTCGGTGATGAAGCCGATCTTGCGCACGCCGGCTTCGCGGGCCTCGGACATCGCCTTGGCCACGCGCTCGTAGCGCACCGCCTTGTCGCCGCGGATGTGCAGCTCGGGCTGCGGCTCCTTGGCGGCCTCGGCCGCGAGGCGGCCCGGGAGTTCGCTGTCGGCGATCTTCTGGTCGTTCCAGTAGTAGTCGCCCTCGGCCGTCACGCTGAACAGGATGTTCTCGGGCTTCGGCTGCTCGGGCTCGCTGGTGGCGCGCGGCAGGTCGATGTTCACCGCGTGCTTCATCACCGGCACGGTGATGATGAAGATGATCAGGAGCACCAGCATGACGTCGACCAGCGGCGTCATGTTGATCTCGTTCATCACCTCATCGGGTTCGTCTTGGGTACCGAAGGCCATGATGCTCAGCCCTTCTTGAGCGGAACCACGATCGATTCGGCGCCGCTCTGGACGCGGGCACCGGTCACGAAGTAGGCGTGCAGGTCGTGCGCGAAGGCATTGAGCTTGGTCAGCACGAACTTGTTGCCGCGCACCAGGGCGTTGTAGCCAAGCACCGCGGGAATGGCGACCGCGAGGCCCAGGGCCGTCATGATCAGCGCTTCGCCGATCGGGCCCGCGACCTTGTCGATCGTGGCCTGGCCGGCCGAGCCGATGCTCATCAGCGCGTGGTAGATGCCCCAGACGGTACCGAACAGGCCGATGAAGGGCGCGGTCGAGCCGACCGACGCCAGCACGGCCAGGCCGGTCTGCAGGCGCGCGGTGAAGGCGTCGATGCCGTTGCGCAGCGAGCGCGTGATCCAGTCGCTGACGTCGAGCGCGTCATGCAGGTGCGCCTTGGTGTTGCGGTGGTGGGCGGCGGCTTCGCGGCCTTCGAGCGCGAGGGCGCGGAAGGGGTTGCTGTCGTCCTTGCCGAGCTTGTTGAGCGCGGTGGCGAAATCCTCGCTGTGCCAGAAGTCCTGCGACTGCTTGGCGAGACGCTTGTAGCGGATGACGTCGAGCGCCTTGACGATGATCACGATCCACGACGCGAGCGACATGGCGATCAACAGCACCGCGACGGCCTTGGTGACGAAGTCGCCTTGGTGCCAGACATTCATCAAGCCAAATTGGGAATCCATAGGGGTCTCAGTTACTTAGGTTGGTTGAAAACGATGGGCGCGGGCAGCATGAAGAGGGTCTCGTCGCTCGCGTTCGGATAGTTGCTCACGGTCACGGACGACTTCAGCACCGCCTCGCGGGCCGCGCGGTCGAGGCGGTCGTAGCCGCTGGACTTGAGGATCTCGGCGCGGCGCACGATGCCGCTGCGGTTGAAGTACACGGCGATGGTCACCGTGCCCGATTCGCCGAGCCGTGAGCTCAGCTGCGGATAGACCACCACCGGCTGGCGCAGCCATTGCGCCTGCGCGGCCGTCACCTCGACCACCCTGGGCGGTGCGGGCGGTGCCGGCGGAGGGGCCGGCGGCGCGGGTGGCGCCGGCGGCGGCGAGGGGGGTGTCGGTGCCGGCGGCGGCGGTTCCGGATCGCCCACGGGGGCTTGCGGCGCCGGCGTGGGCTTGGGCTCGCGGATGGCCTGCGGACGCGGCGGCGGCGGCGCCTTCACGCGCGGCTGGGGCGGCGGCGGAGGTGGGGGCGGCGGAGGCGGCGTGGGCTTCGGCGGCTCGATGAACTGGCTCATGATCTCGACCGGGATCACCACTTCGGCGGCCCGGCGCAGCAGGCCGCTCTGCAGCGCCCAGAGCGCTGCGGCGTGGAAGACGATCACGCCACCGGCGATGGCGGCGTTGCGCGAGAGGCCGAGAAAGGTAGGAGGGGGGGCAAAGCGGTCAGACACGATCAACCATTCGAGTGCGAGCACGTGGGTACGTGCCCCGATTGCAGCAAAACCGCTACGACGACGTCTACTTCTATTTACGAAGGATCCACCAGACGGAGCCCGCCACCAGGATCAGGCTGCCGCCGAGTGCAGAGACGAGTTCCATGCTTTGCTTTCCTTGATGGAGTTGGCAAGCTGGATCGACTTCGGTTCCGATTCGCAGTGCAGGGCCGCGACCGGGTGCGAAGCGCTGCACTGCGCGACGATATCGCGCGCACATCCTTCGCATTGGCCACACTGGGTGGCCACGCCGAGTTCGAATTGCACTTCGTCGAAAGTCATCCCCGCGCGCACGTGGCGTGCGATTTCGCGGTCGGAGACTCGGCGGCAAATGCAAACGATCATGGCTGTGAAGGCGGCAGTTTGGCTGGCTGTTGGATGCAATGATTATAAATAAGAATCCCTCGCATTTGCAATAACTATCGTATTCGCCAGCGCCCGGCGCGACAGCTATTCGCTATGAGGGGGCGGTCGCCTATATCTCCGACCAGAGCCGAAGCAGGTTGTGGTAGTGGCCGGTCAGGGCCACGGTTTCCTCGGATTCGCCCAGCCGGGCGCGCAGTTTCTGGATGCTCTGGTCGAGTTCGAACAGCATCGCGCGCTGCTGGTCGTTGCGCACCATGCTCTGGGCCCAGAAGAACGCGCATACGCGCGCGCCCCGCGTCACGGGGTGCACGCGGTGCAGGCTGCTCGACGGATAGAGGATCAGGTCGCCGGCCGGCAGCTTGACCTCGTGCGAACCGTAGGTGTCGACCACCTCGAGCTCGCCGCCGTCGTAGTCGTCGGGGTCGCAGAGAAACAAGGTGCACGACAGGTCGGTGCGCAGCGGCTGCTCGCTGCCGGGTACGGCGCGCACCGCGCCATCGACGTGCAGGCCGTAGTGCTCGCCGCCCTCGTAGCGGTTGAACAGCGGCGGCACGAAGCGCGCGGGCAGGGCGGCCGAGAAGAACAGCGGGTTGCGCGCCAGCGCGGCCAGCACGGTCTTGGCGAGCTCGCGCCCGACCGGCGAATGCTCCGACAACTGCCGGTTGCGCTTGACCTGCGCGCCCTGGTCGCCGACGGTCTCGCGCCCGTCGACCCACTGGGTGGCATCGAGCGTGGCGCGCATCCTGCGCACCTGGTCCGGGCTCAGCACTTCGGGCACATGCAGCATCATCTCGGGAACTCCGCAAGGAAAAAAGCCCCGACGCGGGCCGGGGCTCGAGTGTCGCACCGCGGCGCGGCGCACCGGCCCTGGCCGGTGGCGCGCCGTGGCGAAGGATCAGAACGCGAAGTTCGCGGTGACCTTGAACGAGCGCGGCGTGCCCGGCGTGTAGCGGTAGCCCGACTTGTTGATGGCCGCCACGTAGTCCTTGTCGAACAGGTTGTAGACGTTCAGTTGCAGGTCCACGTTCTTGTTGATCCGGTAGGACGCCATGGCGTCGACCACCCAGTACGACTCGACGTAGGCCGGCGTGCCGACCGCGCCGTCCGTGCCGCGGTACAGCTTGCCGTTGTAGCGCGCGCCGCCGCCGATCGTCAGTCCGAACGGCAGCTGGTAGGTGGTCCACAGCGTGAAGGCGCGCTTGGGCGTGTAGGCCAGCGAGGTCGAGCCGTCGGCCAGCACCGAGGGGCCGCTGAGCACGCGGGTGTTCATCGTCGTGAAGCCGGTGGTCACGCCCCAGTTGTCGGTGATCGCACCCGACACGCCGAGTTCGATGCCCTGCACGCGCTTCTTGCCGGTCTGGTAGTACTGCTGCGAGATCGAGTCCTGCACCACTTCGTTGCTGACGTCGGTGCGGTAGAGCGCGGCGGTCAAGGCGAGATGCTTGTTGAGCACGTCCCACTTGGTGCCGAGTTCATAGGTCTTGGCCTTCTGCGGCAGGAAGTCGGTGCGCGCGGCGCTGTTGCCGGTGCCGCCTGCTGCGAGCTGGAAGTTGGCGCCACCCGGGGGCTGTGCCGCCGTGCCGTAGGCCGCGTAGACGCTGCTGTTCTCGGTCGGCTTGTAGACCAGGCCGATCTTGCCCGACCACAGGCTGTCCGACAGCTTGAGGCGGGTCGGCGTGATGGTCGACGTCTGCGGGTTGTTGCCGGTGCGAGCCAGGGTCAGCGCGGTCGCGTCGTAGTTGGTCGAGTAGTGGTCATAGCGCAAACCACCAGTGAGCTGCCACTGTTCGTTGAACTTGATCGTGTCGAAGGCGAAGAGGCCGATCGTGTCCGTGCTGCCGTCGGAACCGGTGCCGTTGGGGATGCGGTTGTAGCCGAGCACGTTGGGGTCGGGCGCGTACAGATTGGCTGCGGGCCAGGTGCCAGCCGGCGCGAAAGTGGTGCCGACGGTCGGATAGCCGGCCGTGTAGTAGTTGTTCGCGCGCTGGGTTTCGCGGATGAACTCGAGGCCGCCGTTGAAGGTGTGACTGATGCCGCCGGTGTTGAACTTCGCCGAGACGCTGGTCTGGTTGGTGAAGATCGTATTGGTCTGGTCCTTGTTGGTCGGCAGGTTGCGCGTGATCGTCCAGGTCGCGGGATTCGTCGGCACCACCGTGTTGATGAAGCCGGAGTTCACCGCGGGCAGTTGGCCGACGCCGGCCGTCGACGCGGTGAGGCCGCCGCCCATGAACGCGGTCAGCATGTAGTCCTGCTGCGTCTTGGCGTAGCGGGTGGTGTTGCGGATCGTGATGTCCGGCGTCAGGTCGTGTTCGACGCGCGCGGTGAACATGTCGGTGGTGACATGGTCGAAGTCCGAGCTGGTGCCGTAGAAGTTGCTCGAGTCGACGCGCTGCGCGTAGTTCAGGAAGGTGCGGCGAGCGAGGCCGCTGCGGATGGCCGTCGCATCGGGCGTCGAGTAGCCCGGCAGTCCGATCGTCGGCACGCCGCCGTCGGGCACGTTGTTCTGCTTGACGTGCACGTAGTCGAGGTAGACGCGCGTCGGGCTGTTGAGACCGAAGGCCAGCGAGGGCGCGATCGACCAGCGCTTGTTCTTCACGTAGTCGCGGCCGGCCACGCCGGCGTCCTCGGCCACGGCGTTCAGGCGGAAGGCCGCGCCGATGCCGTTCTCGCCGCTGAGCGACTTGTTCCAGTCGATGCTGCCGCGCTTGAAGTCGGCGCTGCCGAAGCCCAGCGAACCCGTGAAGCTGTCGTCGAGCTTCGGCTTCTTGGTCACGAGGTTGATGTAGCCGGTGGGCGAGGTGCGGCCCACGTCGGTGCCCGAGGGGCCCTTCACGACTTCGACCTGGTCGATGTTGAAGGTGTCGCGCGAAACCGAGCCGAGGTCGCGGATGCCGTCGACGAAGATCGCGCTCGAGCTGTCGAAGCCGCGCATAAACACCGCGTCGCCCGTGTTGGTGTTGCCGTTCTCCCCGAGGAAGAAGGTGCCCACGCCGGGGGTGTTGCGCAGCGCCTCGGTCAGCGTGGTCGCGCCCTGGTCGCGCAGCACCTGCTCCCTGATCACCTGCACGGTCTGCGGCGTGTTCACCAGCGGTGCCGTGAACTTGGTGTTGGCCGAGGTGTCGGCCTTGAAGTCGGCGGCGACCGAACCCTCGACGCGAATCTCGGGCAGCACGCGCGAGGGCTGCTGCTGGGCGATGGCGGGGGCGGAGAGGGCGATCAGCGTGGCGGCTGCGGCGCCCGAGACCTGGGGAACGGCGCGCGCGACAGCGTGCTTCCGGCTCTTGATATAGGAGGTGGCCATGAAGGTTCTCGAAAAAGGAAAAAACGCCCTGAGAACTCGACTGGCGATGCCCTGCGCGCGTGCTTGCGGAAGCACTGGCGGGCTGGCTGGGTGAGCGAACTGCGGGAGGGCAGAAGTAAAAACCGTGTCAAATGATAATGTTTATCAATACGAACACTGAGTACTTTTGCTGGAATATGCCCCTGTGGCTTTGTAAAGTAGATACTTTGTTGCACTGATGCAACTGCTAATTCTGCGGAAATTGTTGACAGGGTTGCAACAATGCTAGGCGGCATCGGCCGCCGAGGGCTTCAGTAGACGTCGCGTCTGTAGCGCCCCGAGCCGACCAGCTCGGTCCACAGCGCCTCGCCGGCCACCTGTCGCAGCGCTGCATCCACGCCCGCGGCCATTCCTTGCAGGCTGCCGCACACGTACACGGCCGCGCCGCGCGCGAGCCATTCGCGCAGCGCATCGGCGCGCTGCAGCAGCCGGTGCTGCACGTAGAGCCGCTCGGCCTGGTCGCGCGAGAACACCATGTCGAGTTCGCTCAGCGCGCCTTCGCGCTGCCAGCCCTCGATCTCGTCGCGACAGAGGAAGTCGTGCGCCGCGTGGCGCTCGCCGAACACCAGCCAGTTCTCGTGCCGGCCCGCCGCGATGCGCGCGCGCAGGTGGGCGCGCAGGCCGGCCAGCCCGGTGCCGTTGCCGATCAGGATCAGCGGGCGCGAAGCATTGCCCTCGAGGCGGAAGCCGCGGTGCGCGCGCAGGCGCAGCGCCACCGTGTCGCCGATGGCCAGCGTCGAGGTCAGATGGCCCGA
This sequence comes from Variovorax endophyticus, assembly GCF_025376855.1. Lineage (NCBI taxonomy): Bacteria > Pseudomonadati > Pseudomonadota > Betaproteobacteria > Burkholderiales > Comamonadaceae > Variovorax > Variovorax endophyticus. The sequence goes on along the minus strand of NZ_JAHUTH010000023.1, from coordinate 54,156 downwards.
GGCCATGCCCAACGTGCCGTCGGGGTGTTGTTCCTGTCGTACCAGCAACTGCAGTTCGCCATCGGCGGGCAGCGAGGCGATCGAGTAGTCGCGCGGCCGCGATGGATCGCTCGCGACCGCCATCTGCACCAGGTCGCCCGAGTCCCACGCCGGCATCGCACCGGCCTGCGGCACCAGGCCGAGCAGGAAGACCGGCGCGCCCGCGCTGCCGGGATTGAGCAGGTTGCGATGCGCGAGACGCCACGGAGCGAAGGCGCGGCTTTCTTCCTCGTCGTGCGCGACCTCGGCATCTCCCCATCGCGCATGCCACGCGGCCAGCGCCTCGGGATCGCCGTTGTCGACCTCGACGCGCGCGAAGGACGGCGTCGCGCCCTGGCCTTGCAGCCAGTCGTCGAGCTGGCGCCCGAAGCCGCAGAAGTTCGCGTACTGGCGGTCGCCCAGGGCCAGCACCGCGTAGCGCAGCGCGGAGAGATCGGTTTGCTCGGCCATCGCCTTTTCGGCGAACAGGCTGGCGCCATCGGGCGCATCGCCTTCGCCATAGGTGCTGGCCACGAACAGCGCCTGCCGCGCGTCGCGCAGGGTGGCGGCGTCGAGCGCATTGAGTTCCATCACGCGCACCGGCGTGCCGGCCGCGCGCAGGCGGCGCGCGGTCTGCCAGGCGATGGCTTCGGCCTGGCCGGTCTGGCTGGCGAACAGCACCAGCGTCGGAGGCACCGTGCCGTCGCCCGCCAGTGCCTGCGCGGCGCGCGCGGTGGCCGCGACAGCGCGGCGTTCGCGCGTGTAGATCGCCAGGCACATCGCGCCGTAGGCGGCCACGGTGGAGCCCGCGGCCAGCGCGCGCAGCAGTGTCTCGTTCATGCCGAGGTGGCCCGTTCGGTCCAGGCCGGCGTCGCGCGCAGGCTCGGCGCTTCGTCGCCCTGCGTCGCATGCGCGACGAACAGCGCCGCGATGCCGCGCGCCTCGGCGAAGACGAAGCCTTCCTCGGCTCCGAGCACCGTCAGCACCGTGGCCAGCGCGTCGGCCTGCATGCACTGCGCGTGCAGCACCGTGACGCTCGCGAGCCCGGTGGTCACGGGCTCGCCGCTGCGCGGATCGATGGTGTGCGACCAGCGGCGGCCTGCGTGCTCGCGCTGGTGCCATCGATCGCCGGAAGTGGCGATCGCGAGGCCGTCGAGCGCCACGTGCACCGGGGCGGGCAGTTCGCCGTCGACCTGCACGCGCCACGGCTGTCCGCCGGGGCGCCGGCCCACGCCGCGCAGCTCGCCGCCGATCTCGAACAGGAAATCCTCGAGGCCGAGCGCCTGCAGGGCCTCGACGCCGTGATCGACCGCGAAGCCCTTGGCGATGCCCGACAGATCGAGCGCGAAGCCGCCGGGTTGGGTCAGCGTGGCCGTTGCGTCATCGGCCATTTCGAAGGCGAGCTTTCGCCAGCCCGTGCGCTCGCGTGCCGCTTCAAGAGCGTCCGTGTCGATGGGGCCATCGTTTGCATCGGGGCCGAAACCCCAACTGGCCACCAGTGCGCCGACCGTCGGATCGATCGCGCCGCCGCTGTCCTCGGCCCATTGCAGCGCGCAGGCCATCACGCGCGCGAACTCGGCCGGAAGCGTGTGCCGCGTGCCCGCCGGCGCGCGGTTGAAGCGCGAGATCCCGGCGTCGGCCTCCCAGTGGCTCATCTGCGCGATCACGCGCGCCAGCGCCGATTCGACCGCCTCGCGCACCTCGGCCAGCGGACGCATGCCGGGGTTGTCGAAGCGCAGCGACCAGGTCGTGCCCATGGTCCGGCCGGCCAGCTGGTGCAGGCGGGCCGGATCGGCGAGGCGCGGCACGGCCGCGTTGGCGTAGCCGCCGTGCCAGGAACCGCGGGAGGCGAAGGAAAGGCCCAAGGCGGTCAGGGCATGACTTCGAGCGTGGCCGCGTAGCTCAGGCGGCGCTCCTTGGCGTTCGGCACGGTGGTCTTGCCGTCGCGCGTGGACACGTCGAGCCAGTACATGCCGGCGCTCGGCCAGGTCACGCTGAACTGGCCCTTGTCGTCGGTCTTGACCTTGAACTCCTCGAGCTTGTCGCGGTACTGCGTGTTGCCCGCGGTCACCGTCACTTCGAGGTCCTTGGCGGGCTGGCCGTCCAGGTGCAGCGTGAAGCTGGCCTTCTCGCCCTTGGCGAGGTCGGTCGGGCTGCCGGCGGAGATCAGCTCCAGCCCCTGGCCGATCGGCTTCAGCGCCGAGGGCTTGCCGACGGTGACGAAGGTCTCGATGCGGCCCGAGGACTGGGTGATGGTCACGTCCTGCGCATCGGCCGGGATCTCCTTGGCGATGGTCTCGGGCGTGCCGCGCGCGCGCTTGTTCTGGCCGGTGGCCTTGTCCTTCCAGCTCGCGAAGGCGCCGCCGTTGATCACGGCGATGCGGTAGGTGCCGGGCTGCGCGACCGGCACGTCGAACACGTTGCGCTGCTTGAGCTTGGCTTCGCTCTCGGGCTTGACGGTGCTGCCGTCGGGCGCGGTGATCTGCAGGCCCTCGAGGCGCAGCGGCGCATGGTTGGCGACGAACAGGTCGTTCGACACCGCGGCATCGACGCTGACCGTGTCGGCCTTCGAGAACACGGTGCCCGAGGGCAGCAGCCAGGCGTTGTGCGCCTGGGACAGCGGGGCGATGGCGAAGAAGGCGGCGGCGATGGCGGCGGCGCGCAGGCGGAGGATGTTCATGGAGATTCCTTGAAGGTGGGCGGCGAAGGTGCGGGGCGATGTGGCGGTCAGGGCTTGAGCTCGAGCTTGATCTCGCCCAGTTCTTCCTTGCCCGAAGCGGTCGGCTGCGAGGCACTGGCCGGCGGCCACTGGAACGGAATGCTCACGACCTCGCGGCCGCCGACTTCGCGCGCGGCTTCCACCACCAGCTTGTAGCTGCCCGGCGCCAGTTGCGGCATCGGCGCGCTGCCGTCGGTGAAGTTCAACTGGTGCTTGCCCGCGGGCTTGGTCGCGCCGGTCACGCCGTCGATCGGCACCGACAGGTCGCGGCCGCCGCGGCGCCACCACTGGCGCATGTCCTTGAGCCACTTGGTGCCTTCGCCCTCGGGGTTGTTGGTCTTGGTGCGCACGTCGTACCAGACCGCCAGCGTGCCGGCCACGGTGTTGTCGGCGCGCTCGATCCAGGTCGCGATGTAGGGGCGGTGGTATTCCGACACGTTGAGGCGCGGCACCTCGATGTTGACGCCGAGACTGGCCGAAAAGGCCGGCGCGGCGAAAAGCGCCGACATGGCGAGCGGTGCGAGCGAGTAGCGGATGTGCACGAGAGGGGCCTCTTTCTTCGAAACGGACGAAACCAAAGTCAGTGGATGAAAAGCAGCGCGAGCAGCACCGGCACCACCAGCCCCATGCCCACCATCGGCCAGGTGAAAGGGCGGTTGCCCGCATGCATTTTGAGAATGAACAGGCCGGTGATCGAGAAGACCAGCGCGGCACCCGCGAAGATGTCGATGAACCAGCTCCAGGCGGTGCCGGTGTTGCGGCCCTTGTGCAGGTCGTTGAAATAGGAGAGCCAGCCGCGGTCGGTGCGCTCGTATTCGGCCTCGCCGTCGGCCAGGCTCAGGCGCAGCCAGGCGTCGCCGCCGGGGCGGGGCAGCGACAGGTAGATCTCGTCGTCCGACCATTCGGCCTCGCGGCCGGCGGTGTCGATGTCCCAGCGCTGGCGCACCCAGGCCTGGAGTTCGGCGGGCAGCGCGGCCTTGCCCTTGGCCGCCGTGTTCGCCTTGACCTCGCCCATGGCCGATTCGAGGCGGGTGCGCAGCGCCTCGTCGACGGTCGCGTGCAGCCGCGTGACCTGCGGCTTGCCCTCGATCTGCCCCGCGTGGTTGAGCGTGAAGCCGGTGACGCTGAACAGCACCATGCCGATCAGGCAGATGGCGGAGCTGACCCAGTGCCATTCGTGCAGGGTCTTGAGCCAGTAGGCGCGGCGGCGATTGTCGGGGGAGGCGGCATTCATTGGCGGCCGGCATTTTAGGCGCGCAAATGAGAATTGATTTCGTTTGGCAATCGGGTTCGACCCTTGCCGAAGGGGGCGATCCTGTCGAATCTAAGGTAAATCCTTTGTCTTATGCTATTAATTGGATAGCGTGTGAAGTTTGGTAAAGGCCAAACGCACGCCCAAAAAAAAGCGGGACCGAGGTCCCGCAGTTGTCGCGTGCCGTGAAATGCGAAGGAGAGACTTACTCGATCTCGCCCATTTGCGACTGCAGGTAGTTCTGCAGGCCCACGCGGTCGATCAGGTCGATCTGGGTCTCGAGGAAGTCGATGTGCTCCTCGGTGTCGTCGAGGATTTCCTGCAGCAGGTCGCGCGAGACGTAGTCGCGCACCGATTCGCAATGCGCGATGCCGTCCTTGATGGTGGCTTGCGCGCCGGTCTCGGCGCCGAGGTCGCAGCGCAGCAGTTCGGGCACGTCCTCGCCGATGTTCAGCTTGCCCAGGTCCTGCAGGTTCGGGAGGCCGTCGAGCATGAAGATGCGGTCCATCAGCTTGTCGGCATGCTTCATCTCGCCGATCGATTCTTCGTATTCCTTCTTGGCCAGCTTGTCGAGGCCCCAGTGCTTGAGCATGCGGTAGTGAAGGAAGTACTGGTTGATCGCAGTCAGCTCGTTCTTGAGCTGTGCCTGCAGATGCTCGATGACCTTGGGATCGCCCTTCATGGTGTTTTTCCTTCTTATGAAAGCAGTAAAGGCCGCGATTGTCGGAGGGCGGGGGAGGCCGGCGCAAGCAAAGCCATGCATTCGCGGTCTGCATGCGTGTGATGGCGATACACGTTCGCATTGAGACGCGGCGAGCCCATCGCAAACATAGCGGCTCCCAATACTTTTAATAGCTCTTGACTATTAAAAATGCAATATTGGTAGCTATACTCATGGCTCGCACTTATTTTTCCACCCGCAGCATCCAAGGAATCTTCATGTCCCTGATCAACACCCAAGTCCTGCCCTTCAAGACCCAGGCCTACCTCAACGGCAAGTTCATCGATGTGTCCGACGAAACGCTCAAGGGCAAGTGGTCCGTGCTGATCTTCATGCCGGCGGCTTTCACCTTCAACTGCCCGACCGAAGTCGAAGACGCGGCCGACAACTACCCCGAGTTCCAGAAGCTGGGTGCCGAGGTCTACATCGTGACCACCGACACGCACTTCTCGCACAAGGTCTGGCACGACACCTCGCCGGCCGTGGGCAAGGCCAAGTTCCCGCTGGTGGGCGACCCGACCCACACGCTGACCAACAACTTCGGCGTGCACATCCCCGAAGAAGGCCTGGCACTGCGCGGCACCTTCGTGATCAACCCCGAAGGCATCATCAAGACCGCCGAAGTGCACTCCAACGAGATCGCCCGCGACGTCAAGGAAACCCTGCGCAAGCTCAAGGCAGCGGTCTACACCGCCGCCCACCCGAACGAAGTCTGCCCGGCCAAGTGGAATGAAGGCGACAAGACCATCGCCCCGTCGTTCGACCTCGTCGGCAAGATCTAAGGCGCTCCGCGCGAAAGCCCGGGCGCTCACGAGGCCCCCGGGCTTTCTTGTCCCCAGTTGATAGTTTCCAGTTATCGAAAGAGAGTTCCTCATGCTCGACGCCAGCACCAAAGCCCAATTGAAGAGTTACCTCGACCGCGCCACGCAGCCGATCGAGATCGTCGCCTCGCTCGACGACAGCAAGGCCTCGGACGAAGTGCTGTCGTTGCTGAAGGACGTGGCCGAAGCCTCGCCGCTGGTCCGCCTGAGCGAAAGCCGCGACGACAACCACCGCAAGCCCTCGTTCTCGGTCAACCGCCCGAGCGAAAACCATGGCCCGCGCTTCGCCGGCCTGCCGATGGGCCATGAATTCACCTCGCTGATCCTCGCGCTGCTGCAGATCGGCGGCTACCCGCCGAAGGTGGAGCAGGCCGTGCTCGACCAGATCAAGGCGCTCGACGGCGATTTCGAGTTCGAGATCTACGTTTCGCTGACCTGCCACAACTGCCCCGACGTGGTCCAGGCGCTGAACCTGATGGCGGTGCAGAACCCGCGCATCCGCACCACGATGATCGAGGGCGGCACCTTCCAGGAAGAAGTGAAGGAACGCCAGGTGATGGCCGTGCCCACCGTGTTCCTCAACGGCACCGAGTTCGGCCAGGGCCGCATGAGCCTCGAAGAGATCCTCGCGAAGATCGACAACAGCGGCGTCGAGCGCGAAGCCAAGAAGATCGCCGCCAAGGACCCGTTCGACGTGCTGATCGTCGGCGGCGGTCCCGCGGGCGCCGCGGCGGCCGTGTATGCCGCGCGCAAGGGTATCCGCACCGGCGTGGCCTCCGAGCGTTTCGGCGGCCAGGTGCTCGACACCATGGGCATCGAGAACTTCATCTCGATCAAGGAGACCGAGGGACCGAAGTTCGCCCATGCGCTCGAGGAGCACGTGCGCGACTACGAGGTCGACATCATGAACCTGCAGCGCGCCAAGGCGCTGATTCCGGGCGAGGGCCTGATCGAGGTGCAGCTCGAGAGCGGCGCGTCGCTCAAGAGCAAGTCCGTGATCATCTCGACCGGCGCGCGCTGGCGCAACATCAACGTTCCCGGCGAGCACGAGTTCAAGAACAAGGGTGTGGCCTACTGCCCGCACTGCGACGGCCCGCTGTTCAAGGGCAAGCGCGTGGCCGTGATCGGCGGCGGCAACTCGGGCGTCGAGGCGGCGATCGACCTGGCCGGCATCGTGGGCCATGTCACGCTGATCGAGTTCGACACCCAACTGCGCGCCGACGCGGTGCTGCAGCGCAAGCTGCACAGCTTGAAGAACGTCGACGTGTTCACCAACGCGCAGACCACCGAGATCACCGGCGACCAGAAGGTCAACGGCTTGGTCTACAAGGACCGCGCGACCGGCGAAGCCAAGCGCGTCGAACTCGAGGGCGTGTTCATCCAGATCGGCCTGGTGCCCAACACCGACTGGCTCAAGGGCACGATCGAACTGTCGAAGCACGGCGAGATCGTGGTGGACGCGAAGGGCCAGACCTCGGTGCCCGGCGTGTTCGCCGCGGGCGACGCGACCACGGTGCCGTTCAAGCAGATCATCATCGCGGCCGGCGACGGCGCGAAGGCGGCGCTCGGTGCATTCGATCACCTGATCCGCACTTCAGCCCCAGCTTGAGTGGGTCCATCGGCGGTCAGATGAGAATTATTCTCATAAAATAGTTTTCAGAGGCTCGCACGCCGCGCATCGCGGCGAGAACACCAAGAAAAGAGAACCGAGCCTCCCGCCGCCAGCCAGGTCAGCCGCGCAGTTTCCGCTGCGCCGAGGTCCAGCAAGCCGTTGTCCATTCCAACGCTTGCCGGACCTTTTTCGTGGCCGCCACCTCTACCCGTTCCTCGCGCTTCGAGCGCCCGTTCTCCTCTTCTTCCCCTTCCCGACCCGTGCGTGCGCGCCGCGCGCTGCTGCCCTGGCTGATCGCCAGCGGCTTCGGCGCCGCGGCGCCGGCCTGGGCCCAGCAGCCGCCCCCGCAGCAGGTCGCCGCGCTCGGCGAGATCGTGGTCAGCGGCTCGCGCTCCGAACAGGAGAAGGACGCGCTGCCGGTCAGCGTCGAGGTGCTCAACCGCGAGACGATCGAATCGAAGCAGATCAACGACATCCGCGACGCGGTGCGCGACCTGCCGAACGTCTCGGTCAAGCGCTCGCCGGCGCGCTTCGGGCTCGCGCAGGGCAACACCGGCCGCGACAACAACGCCGGCTTCAACATCCGCGGCCTCGACGGCAACCGCGTGCTGCTGCTGACCGACGGCATCCGCACGCCGCGCAGCTATGTCTTCAGCGCCAACGCCTTCGGCCGCGACTACTTCGACATCGGCCTGATCGAGCGCATCGAGATCCTCAAGGGCCCGGCCTCGGCGCTCTACGGCTCCGACGGCCTCGCGGGCCTGGTCAACTTCATCACGCGCGATCCGTCCTCGTTCCTGCGCGACGGCAAGAGCTTCGGCGGCAGCGCCAGCCTGGGCTACAGCGGTGACGACAACGGCCGCCGCGCCGGCGTCACGCTCGCGGGCAAGCCCAGCGACACGCTGCAGTGGCTGCTCTCGGCCAACCTCGGCCGCTCGCACGAGCTCGAGAACCGCGGCAGCTACAACGCGCCCAATGCCGACCGCACCACGCCCAACCCGCAGCGCGACCGCAGCGGGGCGCTGCTGGCCAAGGTCATCCTCACGCCCAATGCCGACCAGCGCCACGGCTTCACCTTCGAGCACATCGAGAAGACCAGCCGCTACGACCTGCTGTCGGGCCTCGCGAAGCCGCCCTATGCCTCGACCTCGGTGGTCGGCCTCAATGCCCGCACCGACCTGCAGCGCGACCGCTTCACCTACGACGGGGGTCTGCGCCTGAATTCGGTCGTGGCCGACAGCCTGCAGGCCACGGTGAGCTACCAGAAATCGAAGTCGCGCGAGTACATCTTCGAGGACCGCTTCAGCGCCGCCGACCGTTCGCGCGACGTCACCTACGACGAGAGCACCTGGCAGTTCGGCCTGCAGGCCGACAAGCTGGTGCGCACCGGGGACTGGGCGCAGAAGATCACCTACGGCTTCGACTACGCGCGCACCAACGTCGAGAACCTGCAGACCGGCCTGGTGCCGCCCGCGGGCGAGAGCTATCCGCTCAAGCGCTTCCCCGACACGCGCGAGACCTCCTCGGCCTTCTATGTGCAGGACGAGTTCATCCATGACCGCTGGAGCATCACGCCCGGCATCCGCTTCGACCGCTTCTCGCTCGACGCCAAGCAGGCCGGCTTCAACGCGCAGGCCGTCTCGCTCTCGGGCTCGGCGGTCTCGCCCAAGCTCGGGGTGCTGTTCCGCGCCACGCCGCAATGGAGCGTCTACGGCAACTACGCCTCGGGCTTCAAGGCGCCAAACGCGTTCCAGGTCAACAACTTCTTCGAGAACACGATCTCGGGCTACCGCACGATCCCGAACCCCAACCTCAAGCCCGAGAAGAGCCAGAACGTGGAGCTCGGCGTGCGCGGGCGCACCGGCCTGCTGAACTTCGACGTCGCCGCCTTCAGCGGCAACTACAAGGACCTGATCGAGAACGACCGCCAGGTCGGCGGCGTGTTCGGCTCGCGCGTGAACCCGGCCACCTTCCAGTCGGTCAACATCGGCCGCGCGCGCATCAGCGGCTTCGAGGTCAAGGGCGAGCTCGACTTCACCGACAACGGCAATGGCTTCTCGGTGCCCTTCGCCTGGGGCCAGACGCGCGGGCGCGACCGCAGCAACAACCGGCCGCTGAACTCCATCGATCCGCGCAAGATCAACCTCGGCCTGGCCTACAAGGCGCCGGCCTGGTCGGTGCGGCTCGACGCGGTGCACCATGCGGCCAAGAAACGCTCCGACGTGGATGGGGCCGAGATCACCACCGGCGGCGTGCAGTTCCTCACGCCCTCGGCGACCACGCTGGACCTGAGCGCGCAGTGGCGCATCAACCGCGACCTGCGCCTCAACGCCTCGATCACGAACCTCACGAACAAGCGCTACTGGATGTGGAGCGACGTGCGCGGCCTGACCTCCACCGCGCTGATCCGCGACGCCTACACGCAGCCGGGACGCAGCTTCAACGTCTCGCTCGTGGCCGACTTCTGAGCCACCGAATTCAACCCAGGAAGGACCACCGACGATGAATGCCGACGACATCCGCCACCGTTTCGCCGAGCTGCGCGCCAAGGGCATGCGCCACAAGGACGCCGCGGCCGCCATGGGGCTGGCCGAGGGCGCCGCGATCGCGGCCCATGCGGGCGCGCACGACAAGGCCCTGCGCGCCACGCCGCTGCGCGGGCCGTGGCTGGCGCTGCTGCAGTCGCTCGAGGCCTGCGGGCCGCTGCTGGCGCTCACGCGCAACGAGACCACGGTGCACGAGAAGACCGGCATCTACGAGAAGCTCTCCGGCGGCGAGGCCATGGGGCTCGCGCTCGGCGAGGCGATCGACCTGCGGCTGTTCTTCAGCCGCTGGCATGTGGGCTTCGCGGTGGACGAGGCGGCCGCCAACCCCGGCGTGCCGTCCTCGCTGAGCCTGCAGTTCTTCGACGCGCACGGCCTGGCGGTGCACAAGATCTTCGTGCGCGAGGCCACCGACCGCAGCGCGCTGCAGGCGGTGATCGATGCGCATGCGGCGCCGGAGCTTCAGGTGGCGTTCAAGCCGGCCGAGCCCAAGCCCGCGCCGCGCGCCGACGCCGCCATCGACGCCGGCGCGCTGGCCGAGGCCTGGCGCGGCATGCAGGACACGCACGAATTCTTCGGCCTGCTCAAGAAGTTCGATGCCGAGCGCCAGCAGAGCTTCCGCCTCACCGAGGGCGAGTTCACGCAGCGCGCCGCGCTGCATGCGGTGGGCGACCTGCTGCAGGAAGCGGCCTTCAGCGGCACGCCGATCATGGTCTTCGTGGGCAGCCCCGGCTGCATCCAGATCCACACCGGGCCGGTGGTGCGCGTCGAGCCGATGGAGATGCCGGCGCGTGGCGACGCCGCGCCGATGCGCTGGCTCAACGTGCTCGACCCCGGCTTCAACCTGCACCTGCGCGAAGACCGCATCGCGAGCGTGTGGATCGTCGAGAAGCCCACCAGCGACGGCCACGTGACCTCGGTCGAGGCCTTCGACGGCGAGGGCGAGCTGATGGCGATGTTCTTCGGCGCGCGCAAGCCCGGCGTGCCCGAGCGCGAGGACTGGCGCACGCTGGTGCGCGGGCTCGCGCGGCTGCCCGCGGCGGCACCGGCCGCCTGATCGCGCGGACGTTTTTCTCCTTGCCCCACGTTTTTTCTCCATGACCGAAGAACGCATCTCCTCCTCCCTCGTCCGCCGCCGCGACGCACTGCGCCTCGCCGCCGCGGCCTCGCTCGGCACCGCCGCGCTGCCCCTGTTCGCCCAGTCGCCCGAGGCGAAGAAACTGCCGCGGCTCATCACAGTGAGCGGCGCGATCACCGAGGTGGTGTACCTGCTCGGCGCTGAGGGCCAGCTCGTCGGCACCGACACCACCAGCCTCTATCCGGCCGCGGCGCGCGGCACGCCGAAGGTCGGCTACATGCGGCAGCTCTCGGCCGAGGGGCTGCTGTCGCTCAAGCCCGACGCAGTGATAGCCACCAACGAGTCGGGGCCGCCGGTGGTGCTCGACCAGGTGCGCTCGGCCGGCGTCAAGGTCGAGATCGTGCAGGCCGACCACAGCTGGGGCGAGGTGCAGCGCAAGATTCAGGTGGTGGGACGCGCCGCGGCCCGCGAGGCGCAGGCGCGCGCGCTGCAGGCCAGGCTCGATGCCGAATGGGCCCAGGTGCAGCAGCGCGTGGCCGCCGCGCAGGGCCGCAAGCCGCGCGTGCTGTTCGTGCTCTCGCACAGCGCGAGCCCGCAGGTGTCGGGCGAGAAGACCGCGGCGCACGCGGTGATCGGCTATGCGGGCGGCGTGAATGCGCTCGGCGGCTTCGAAGGCTACCGGCCGATGACGGCCGAGGCCATGGCCACGGCCGCGCCCGACATCGTCATGACCAGCGACCAGAGCATCGAGGCCCATGGCGGCGTCGAGCGCTTCTGGCAGCGGCCCGAACTGGCGCTCACGCCCGCGTTCAGGAAGCGCTCGCTGGTCACGCTCGACGCCTTGCTGCTGCTGGGCTTCGGCCCGCGCATGCCGGCGGCGATCGCCGAGCTGCATCCGAGGTTCTTGGCCGCGGTGGCATGAGCCAGCGCTTCCCGCCGCGGGCCGTGCTGGCCGGCTGCGCGCTGCTGCTCGCCGTCGCGCTGGCGCTCGGCGCGGTGTCGGGCGCCTACGCGATCAGCCTGCCGCAACTGTGGAAGGTGCTGGCCTCGCTGGGGCAGCGCGCCGGGGCCGACAAGTCGCCCGAATACCTGGTGTTCTTCAACATCCGCCTGCCGCGCCTGGTGCTCGGCGTGGCGGCCGGCGCGGGCCTGGGCATGGCGGGCACGCTGATGCAGGGGCTGTTCCGCAACCCGCTGGCCGATCCCGGCCTGGTGGGCATCAGCAGCGGCGCCGCGCTGGCGGCCGGCGTGACCATCGTGCTGGGTGCCTGGTTCATGCCGCTGCTGCCGCGCACGCTCGGCAGCTGGACGCTGGTGGTCATGGCCTTCGGCGGCGGCCTCTCGGTCACCTTGCTGATCTACGCGCTGTCGCGCAGCGAGGGCGGCACGCGCATGGCGCTGATGCTGCTCGCGGGCATCGCGGTCAATGCGCTGGCGGGCGCCGGGCTCGGCTTCCTCAGCGTGATGGCCACCGACGAGCAACTGCGCAGCCTGCAGTTCTGGCTGCTCGGCAGCCTGGGCGGCGCGCGCTGGAGCGCGGTGATCCTGGTCGGCGTGGCGGTGCTGCTGGCCTGCGTGGCGGCCGCCTCGCTGGCCGCGCCGCTCAACGCGATCGCGCTGGGCGAATCGCAGGCGGCGCTGCTGGGCGTGGACGTGGAGCGCATCAAGCGGCGCGCCGTCGTCGTCACGGCGGTGGCGGTGGGCGCGGTGACGGCCACCACCGGGATCATCGGCTTCATCGGCCTGATCGCGCCGCACTGGGTGCGCATGGTGGCCGGGCCCGACCACCGTGTGGTGCTGCCCGCTTCGGCGCTGCTGGGCGCTGCGCTGGTGCTGGTGGCCGACACGGTGGCGCGCACCGCGATGGCGCCGGCCGAGCTGCCGCTGGGCGTGCTCACGGCCTTCATCGGCGTGCCGATGTTCCTGCTGATGCTGCGGCACTTCCGGGGGCGCATATGAAGGCGCCGGACCTGAACCAGGGGCTGCGTTGCGAGGATGCCGAGGTGCGCATCGGCGCCAAGGCGCTGCTCTCGCGGGCCTCGGTGCAGCTGGCGCCCGGCCGGGTGACGGCGATCCTCGGTCCCAACGGCGCGGGCAAGTCGACCCTGCTGTCGGTGCTGTCGGGACAGCGCGAGCCCACGGCGGGCCGGGTGCTGCTCGACGGCCGGCCGCTGCGCGCCCACGGCATGCCGGCGCTCGCGCTGCGGCGCGCGCTGATGCCGCAGGAAAGCGCGGTGGCCTTCGACTTCAGCGCGCGCGACGTGGTCGCGCTGGGCCGCTATCCGCACCGGCTGGCGCCCGCGCCCGACGAGGACGCGATCGTCGCCGCGGCCATGGCGCTGACCGACGTGTCGGCGCTCGCGCCGCGTGTCCTCAACACGCTGTCGGGCGGCGAGAAGGCGCGCGTGCACATGGCGCGGGTGCTGGCGCAGCTGTGGCATCCGCGCGCCGACGGGGCCGCGCGCTGGCTGCTGCTCGACGAGCCGACGGCCGCGCTCGATCTGGCCCACCAGCATGCCGCGATGCGGCTCTTGCGCGGCTGGGCCGGGCAGGGCGTCGGCGTGGTGGTGGTGCTGCACGACCTGAACCTGGCGCGGCGCTATGCCGACGAAGTGGTGGTGCTGGGCGCGCCCGATGCGCCCGGCGGGCTGCGCCAGGGCCCGGCCGCCGAGGTGCTGGCGCCCGCGCTGATCGAGGCGGTCTGGCGCATGCCGTGCCAGGGCGTGGTCGGCGCGGACGGGACGGTGCAGTACCTGTTCGGTTAGGAGCCGCCGCCCGGGGCGCTCAGTAGGTCAGCCGCTCCGGCCGCAGCTCCTGCAGGATCGTGGTCGCGATCTCCTCGATCGACTTGGTGGTGGTCGAGAGCCAGCGGATGCCGGCGCGCCGCATCATGGCCTCGGCCTCGCTGACCTCGTGGCGGCAGTTCTCGATGCTGGCGTAGCGCGAATTCGGCCGGCGCTCGTTGCGGATCTCGCTGAGCCGCTCGGGCTGGATGGTCAGGCCGAAGATCTTCTTGCGGTGCGGCATGAGCGCCGGCGGCAGCTGGCGGCGGTCGAAGTCTTCCGGAATCAGCGGGTAGTTGGCCGCCTTCAGGCCATGCTGCATCGCCAGGTAGAGCGAGGTGGGCGTCTTGCCGCTGCGGCTCACGCCCACCAGGATGACGTCGGCGCCCTGCAGGTCGCGGTTGCTCTGGCCGTCGTCGTGCTGCAGGCTGAAGTCGATCGCGGCGATGCGGTCGTTGTATTCCTTGCTCTTGCTGACGTCGCTGAAGCGGCCGATGCGGTGGTTGGACTTCATCGCCAGCTCGATCTCGAGCGGGCGCACGAAGGTGCCGAACATGTCCAGCAGCATGCCCTTGCAGCCGGTTTCGATCACTTCCAGCACGTCCATGTTGGCCAGCGTGGTGAAGACGATCGGGCGCACGCCCTCGAGTTCGGCCGTGTGGTTGATCTGCCGCACCGCCTGGTGGGCCTTGTCGACCGTGTCGGTGAAGGGCAGCCGCACGTGGCGCGGTTTCATCTCGAACTGGGCGAGCACGGCGTTGCCGAAAGTCTCGGCCGTGATGCCCGTGCCGTCGGAAACGAAGAAGACAGTTCGTGTGTGCATGGTCTGGCGGTGTTGTCCTGCGACGCGCGCGGCCCCGGCGCGCCTACAATCCGCCCCATTATCGGGATTCCGCCCCTCGGCACCCACCGTATCTTTCCTTCCATGCCCACCGCGTCCGCACCCAGAGCAACGACAACGATCGTGCCGCGCCGTCCGCATGGAATGCAGCAGGTTTCAACTTCTGGAGCTTTCCCATGTCTGCACTTTTCGACGCGACCGCCCTGGTCGTACCGTTTGAAAACCTGAGAATGACCGACGTCGAGGCGGTTGGCGGCAAGAACGCCAGCCTCGGCGAGATGATCTCGCAGCTGCCCCAGGGCGTGCGCGTGCCCACGGGCTTCGCGACCACCGCCCATGGCTTCCGCCAGTTCCTGGCCCACGACGGCCTGGCCGACAAGATCAGCAAGCGCCTGGCCGCGCTCGACACCGAGGACGTGCGCGCGCTGGCCACCGCCGGCGCCGAGATCCGCGCCATGGTCGAGGCCCAGCCCTTCCCGGCCGACCTCGAGAAGGCCATCCGCGATGCCTTCGCCGCCCTGAGCGCCGGCAACCCGCAGGCCTCGTTCGCCGTGCGTTCCTCGGCCACCGCCGAAGACCTGCCCGACGCCTCCTTCGCCGGCCAGCAGGAAACCTTCCTGAACGTCGTCGGCATCGAGGACGTGCTGCACAAGATGAAGGAGGTGTTCGCCTCCCTCTACAACGACCGCGCCATCAGCTACCGCGTGCACAAGGGCTTCGCCCACGACGTGGTGGCGCTGTCGGCCGGCGTGCAGCGCATGGTGCGCTCCGACCTCGGCGCGGCCGGCGTGATGTTCACCATCGACACCGAGTCGGGCTTCGAGGACGTGGTGTTCATCACCTCGAGCTACGGCCTGGGCGAGACCGTGGTGCAGGGTGCCGTGAACCCCGACGAGTTCTACGTCCACAAGCCCACCCTGAGTGCCGGCAAGCGCGCGGTGATCCGCCGCAACCTGGGCTCCAAGCTGATCCAGATGGAGTTCGCCACGCCCGAGGAGAAGAAGGCCTCGGGCAAGCTGGTCAAGACCACCGACGTGAAGGCCGAGCAGCGCAACCGCTATTCGCTGACCGACGACGAGGTCGAGCAGCTCGCCAAGTACGCGCTGGTGATCGAGCAGCACTACGGCCGCCCGATGGACATCGAATGGGGCAAGGACGGCACCGACGGCCAGATCTACATCCTCCAGGCCCGTCCCGAGACCGTGAAAAGCCAGCAGCAGGGCAAGGCCGAGCAGCGCTTCAAGCTGCTGGGCCGCGGCGCCGTGCTGGCGGAAGGCCGCGCGATCGGCCAGAAGATCGGCACCGGCCCGGTGCGGCTGGTTCACAGCATCAGCGAGATGGACAAGGTGCAGGCCGGCGACGTGCTGGTCACCGACATGACCGACCCGAACTGGGAGCCGGTGATGAAGCGCGCCGCGGCCATCGTCACCAACCGCGGCGGGCGCACCTGCCACGCGGCCATCATCGCGCGCGAGCTGGGCATCCCGGCCGTGGTCGGTTGCGGCGACGCCACCGACCTGCTGAAGGACGGCACCCTGGTCACCGTGAGCTGCGCCGAGGGCGACACCGGCTACATCTACGACGGCCTGCTCGAGACCGAGGTCACCGAGGTCCAGCGCGGCGTGATGCCCGAGATCGACATCCAGCTGATGATGAACGTCGGCAACCCGCAGCTGGCCTTCGACTTCGCGCAACTGCCCAACCACGGCGTGGGCCTCGCGCGGCTCGAGTTCATCATCAACAACAACATCGGCGTGCACCCGAAGGCGATCCTCGACTACCCGAACGTCGACAACGACCTCAAGAAGGCCGTCGAGTCGGTGGCCCGCGGCCATGCCTCGCCGCGCGCCTTCTACGTCGACAAGGTGGCCGAGGGCATCGCCACCATCGCCGCGGCCTTCTGGCCCAAGAAGGTGATCGTGCGCCTGTCGGACTTCAAGTCGAACGAGTACCGCAAGCTGATCGGCGGCAGCCGCTACGAGCCCGAGGAAGAGAACCCGATGCTGGGCTTCCGCGGCGCGGCGCGCTACCTCAGCGAGGACTTCGGCCAGGCCTTCGCCATGGAATGCGAGGCGCTCAAGCGCGTGCGCAACGACATGGGCCTGACCAACGTGCAGATCATGGTGCCCTTCGTGCGCACGCTGGGCCAGGCCGAGCGCGTGACCGGCCTGCTGGCCAAGTACGGCCTCAAGCGCGGCGACAACGATCTCAAGCTGATCATGATGTGCGAGGTGCCGAGCAACGCCATCCTGGCCGACGAGTTCCTCGAGTACTTCGACGGCTTCTCGATCGGCTCGAACGACCTGACCCAGCTCACCTTGGGCCTGGACCGCGATTCGGGCCTCGAGCTGCTGGCGGCCGACTTCGACGAGCGCGACCCGGCCGTGAAAGCCATGCTGAGCCGCGCCATCAAGGCCTGCAAGGACAAGGGCAAGTACGTCGGCATCTGCGGCCAGGGCCCGTCGGACCATCCCGACTTCGCGCTGTGGCTGGCGGAGCAGGGCATCGAGTCGATCTCGCTCAATCCCGACAGCGTGATCGACACCTGGCAGCAGCTCGCCCAGCGCTGAGCCGGCGCGACCTGCGGGAATCCCCATGCGGGGATTCCCGTGTCAGGCTGGTGTCAATCTCTTGGATTGGCGTTTCCGGTGTCAGACTCGTGACATTCATCACGAGGCGGCGGTGATCGACCCAAGCTTCCGTGGCGTGCGGCGATCCCGCTCGCGGCGGCGGTCGGCCGGCATTCCGTCGGGAGACACGCATGATTCTTGTCAAGACGGAGGCCGGCCAGCAGGTCCTCAAGGACCGCTCGGTCCCGCTGTCGCCGCGGCAGCGCACCGCTTTCATCCTGTTCGACGGCAAGCGTTCGGTCGACGACGTGATCGCCGCTGGCGCGGGCATCGCGCGCGAGGACATCGACCAGATGGTGTCGCTGGGCCTGCTGAGTCCGCCAGGCGGCGCCGCGGCGGAGGCGCCGGCGGCGGATTCCGCCGAGGTGGCGCCCAAGGCGTCTTCCGGCCGCAGCAGCCAGCAGCGCTACACCGACGCCTATCCCATCGCCACGCGGCTCACGGCCAGCCTCGGGCTCAAGGGGGTGCGGCTCAACCTGCAGGTCGAAGGGGCAGGGGGCTACGAGGACCTCGTGGCGCTGGCGCCGAAGATCCGCGCGGCGGTCGGGCCCGAGAAAGCCGAGCCGCTAGACCGGGCGCTCTACGACTGAACCCGCCCGTCGTCGGTGCCGCGTGGGCACCCGATTTGGCGTTTTCCCGAAGTTATGGCTACAATAGCCGGCTTTGCCTTGCCACACCGCGCCGACGCTGCGGGTGGCTTCAACCCCTTCTTCCGGTCTGCCGGGGGAGAAACCCACAAGGAGTGCCATGCGTCACTACGAAATCATTCTGCTGATCCATCCGGATCAAAGCGAGCAAGTTCCGGCCATGCTGGAGCGCTACAAGGGCCTGATCACGACCGGCGGCGGCAAGATCCACCGTGTCGAGGACTGGGGCCGTCGTCAACTGGCCTACCAGATCAACAAGCTCAACAAGGCGCACTACCTGTGCGTCAACATCGAAGCCGAACAGGCCGTGATGAGCGAACTGGAACACGCCTTCAAGTTCAACGACGCCGTGCTGCGCCACCTGACCGTTCAGAAGAAGAAGGCCGACACCGGTCCTTCGTCGATGATGAAGACGGTCGAGCGCGAAGAAGCCCGCAAGGCTCAGCAGGCCGAATACGCCGCCGCCAACAACAACAACTGATGTCGGCGTGAGTGCTGCCGCTGCGGCGGCAACCGGGGTCAACCAGCTTCTGCTGTCCGCCCATGTTGCCGAACTCGGTACCTTGCGATTCACCCCGGCCGGCTTGCCCGCCATCGACCTGAAGCTCGAACACGAGTCGACCCTTCAGGTGGCGGGACAGTCCAGGCAGGTGAAGACGGCCCTCAAGGCCGTTGCCTTCGGCGCCATCGCCGAGCGGCTCGCGAAGCAGTCGATGGGAAGTCTCTGGCGATTCCAGGGTTTCCTCTCCACACCGGCCAACGGCAAGCTCCCGGTCCTGCACATCCAGGATTTTCAGCAAGATTAATTTTCGACAAGAGGTCCCTCCATGGCCACGTTCAAGAAATTCAACAAAGACAAGCGCCCGAAGCGCAACACCCAGTCGCTGCTGTTCAAGCGCAAGCGTTTCTGCCGCTTCACCGTCGCTGGCGTCGAGGAAATCGACTACAAGGACATCGACACGCTGCGTGACTTCATCAGCGAAAACGGCAAGATCATCCCGGCCCGCCTGACCGGCACCCGCGCGATCTACCAGCGTCAGCTCAACACCGCGATCAAGCGCGCCCGCTTCCTCGCCATGGTCCCGTACAGCGACCAGCACCGCGTCTAAGAAGGAGACACAGCATGCAAGTCATTCTTCTGGACAAGGTCATCAACCTCGGCACCCTCGGTGAAATCGTCAAGGTCAAGGACGGTTACGCCCGCAACTTCCTGATCCCGTCGGGCCGCGCCCGCCGCGCCACCGCCGCCAACAAGGCCGAGTTCGAAGCCAAGCGCGCCGAACTCGAGAAGGCCGCCGCCGCCAAGCTGGCCGAGTCGCAAGCCCAGGGCGAAAAGCTCTCCGGCACGACCGTCAAGCTGACGCAGAAGGCTGGCGTCGACGGCCGCCTGTTCGGCTCGGTCACCAACAGCGACATCGCTGAAGAACTGGGCAAGCAAGGTTACAAGGTCGCGAAGTCGCAGGTTCGCCTGCCGAACGGCCCGATCAAGACCGTGGGCGACACCACCGTCAGCGTCTCGCTGCACACCGACGTGGTGGTCGACATCAACGTGACGGTCTACGGCGAAACCGCCTGATCGTTCCGGCGCGTCCTTGATGCGCTGCCAGAAGCCGCCCTCGGGCGGCTTTTGTTTTTTGTGCCCGCCAGCGGAAGTTGTCCCGCCGGCTGCACCGGAAGTTCACCTGTTATTCACAACCTTGTCCACGTGACGCCGCGGGGTGCGCGGCTTAGCATGGAGGGTTGCAAGGAAGCCCATGTCCGCCGTCTTTTCCTACGCCGACAACGATCCCTCCGACCGCCAGGTCGCGCAGCTGCGCATCCCGCCGCATTCGATCGAGGCCGAATCGAGCGTGCTGGGCGGCCTGCTGCTCGACAACACGGCCTGGGACCGCATGGGCGACCTGCTGGTCGACGGCGACTTCTACCGCCATGAGCACAAGCTGATCTTTGCCGCCATCGGCGGCCTGATCAACGGCAGCAAGCCGGCCGACGTGATCACGGTCTACGAGCAGCTGCAGACGCTCGGCAAGGCCGACGAGAGCGGCGGGCTGGTCTACCTGAACTCGCTCGCGCAGTACGTGCCGAGCGCGAGCAACATCCGGCGCTACGCCGAGATCGTTCGCGAGCGCTCGATCCTGCGCAAGCTGGTCTCGGCCAGCGACGAGATCGCGACCAACGCCTTCAATCCGCAGGGCAAGACGGTCGACAAGATCCTCGACGAGGCCGAGCAGAAGATCTTCAACATCGGCGAGGAAGGCACGCGGATGAAGCAGGGTTTCCAGAGCATGGATTCCCTGGTGGTCGAGCTGCTCGACCGCGTGACCGAGATGGCCGACAACCCGAACGACATCACGGGCGTTCGCACCGGCTTCTACGAGTTCGACAAGATGACCTCGGGCCTGCAGCCCGGCGACATGATCGTGCTGGCCGCGCGCCCCTCGATGGGGAAGACCTCGCTGGCGATCAACATCGCCGAGCACGTGGCGCTCAACGAGGGGCTGCCGGTGGCGGTGTTCTCGATGGAAATGGGTGCCTCCCAGCTCGCGGTGCGTATCGTCGGCTCGATCGGCCGCATCGACCAGGGCCACCTGCGCACCGGCAAGCTCACCGACGAGGAATGGCCGCGCCTGACCGAAGCCATCGAGAAGCTGCGCACCGTGTCGCTGCACATCGACGAGACGCCGGGCCTGTCGACCAGCGAGCTGCGCGCCAACGCGCGCCGGCTGGCGCGCCAGTACGGCCGCCTCGGCCTGATCGTGGTCGACTACCTGCAGCTGATGTCGACCAGCATGTCGGGCGACGAGAACCGGGCCACGGCCGTGGGCGAAATCTCGCGCGGCCTGAAGATGCTGGCCAAGGAGCTCAAGTGCCCGGTGATCGCGCTGTCGCAGCTCAGCCGCGGCGTCGAGAGCCGCACCGACAAGCGTCCCATGATGAGCGACCTGCGCGAATCGGGCGCCATCGAGCAGGACGCGGACATCATCATGTTCATCTACCGCGACGACTACTACAACAAGGAGTCGAAGGAGCCGGGCGTGGCCGAGGTGATCATCAGCAAGCACCGGAACGGCCCCACGGGCACGGTCAAGCTGGCCTTCCTCAAGCCCCTCACCAAGTTCGAGAACCTGGCGATGGGCAGCGACGACTTCTGAACTCGCGTCTTCAACGCGGTTCGGTGGAGCGCGCGAGCGCGACGCCCGCGTCGGATGCGGTCGGCGCGCCCTCGGGCCAGCGCTTCTGCAGCCGCCTGGCCTCGGCGGCCTCGGCTTTCACCTGGCGCAGCATGTCGGCCATCGTCCTGCCGGGCTCGTCGCGGAAGCGCTCGGCCAGAACCTCGACCGCGTCGATGCGGTCGATGCGAAAGCCGCGGAAGTCCTCGCGCAGCTCGCACCAGGTCGACAGCGTCCAGACCTTGCCCCAGTAGAAGCAGCCCAGCGGTCGCACCGTGCGCTCGCTGGGCTCGCCCGCCACGTCGCGGTAGACCAGGTGCAGCTTGTGGCGCGACTGCACCGCTTCGCGCAGCGTCTGCAGCCGCTCGCGCAGCAGGTCGCTCAGGCCCAGCGCGGGCGCGTAGAGCGCCAGCGCCTCGGCCGACACGCGCGCCGAGGGCGGCAGCACCGAGAGGATCTTGCCCAGCCCGGTCTCGATGTCGCGCGCCATCGCCGGGTCGACCCAGCTCTGCGCGAGCCGGGCCGCGGCCACCAGCGCCGAGGCCTCGTCCTGGGTGAACATCAAGGGCGGCAGTTCGAAGCCCGCGCCGAGCCGGTAGCCCACGCCGGCCTCGCCCTCGATCGGCACGCCCTGGTGCTGCAGGTCGGCGATGTCGCGGTAGACCGTGCGCTCCGAGACCTCGAGCCGTTCGGCCAGGAAGGCGGCCGTGGTCAGGCGCCGGCCACGGATCAGCTGGACGATCTGGAACAGGCGATCGGCGCGGCGCATCAGCGCTCGCTCTTCGGGATGCTCATGCCACTCCGATGTGGATCTCTACCTTGTCCGGCCCCTCGTAGGCTTCGAAATCGCTGCGGTAGCGGCGCGCGATCTCCGGGTGCGCCTCGAAATACTGCCAGATGCGCTGCCAGGTGGCGATCACCATCTGCGGCATCTCGCCCTGGCCGGTGAAGACCAGGTAGTCGCCGGCCTCGATGGCCACGCTGTCCGCGCCGCCCGAGACGGCCACGCCCACGCTCAGGTCGAAGGGGCCGTGGGCATCGGATTCGTAGGCGGAATAGACACCGAAGATGCGCGTGTCGCCCGTGCGATGGGGCGTGGCTTCGTAGGTCTGCTCGCCGAAGAAGCGTCCCCACAGCGCGCCGATGCGGGCGGTCGCGGGGTTGCTCTCTTCGCGGTTGGTGGTGCGGACCGTGAGGCCCGCGACCCGGAAGGCGTCGTGGTGGAGTCGCTCGGGTTCCATGGTGTTCTTCTCCTGCAGAGGTGATCTCGGTTCTCGTCGTTCAGAGGGCCAGCGTTTTCAGGTCCGCCTTCATGCTGCGTGCGATCAGTGCCATGTCGGCATCGTCGACGTCGAACAGGCCGAAGCGGAACTTGTAGCCCCATTGCTTCGGGTTCTCGATGAAGGCGAGGCGTTCGATCATCGGCGCGATCGGTGTCTCCAGCGCGTCGGCATAGCGCACGTCGCGGCGCCAGGGGACGAAGCCGCCGCCCATGTCGAACTCGTAGGCCTCGCCAGGCTGCACGATGCCGATCGACACGAAGCTCTGCAGCCTGTCCGTGCCGCCGAACACCGTGGCCGGCGAATAGTAGGCCACGCGATCGCCCGCGCCGACCCGCCGGAGCGGGCCCGGCTTGCCGTGGCAGGTCTGCATGAAGCCCAGCGGTCGGTGGTCGCGTCCGCGCCGGGCATGCTCGGCGCTCGCGACCGCAATCCAGTTGCGCTGCGGCATGGTGCTTCAGGCGAGGGCGTGCAGGCCGACTTCGTTGCCTTCGGTGTCGCGCAGGTGGGCAATGAAGCCCATGCCGGGCGGCAGCGCCGACTTGGGCGCCACGATCTGTCCGCCGGCCGCCTCGATGCGCGACAGCACGGCGTCGATGCTGGGCATGCAATCCAGGTAGATGCGGATGCCGGTGCCCGCATTCGCCGCGCCCTTCGCGCCGGCTTGCAGGGCGCCGCCGGTCGCGGGATTGTCGTAAGGGAACACGGCCAGCGTGCCGCCGCCGAGATTTTCGCGGCGCAGCTTGCGGTCGAGCACGGTTTCGTAGAAGGCCTGCGCACGGTCCAGGTCGGTGACGGGGATCTCGAACCAGCTGATGGCGTTGGTCATGAGGGGCTCTCTTTCATGGGTGTTGAGGAGCCTCGATGGTGCGGACCGGCTCCTGACAACGTCTTGTCAGGAGCCTGTCATCGCGGGACGAAGAAAAGCCCGCGCTGCTCCGGGGAGCGGGCGCGGGCCCGAGGTTGGCGCGACGGCGCGTTAAAGCACGTCGCTCGCGAAATCGGCCAGTCGCGAGCGTTCGCCGCGCGCCAGCGTGATGTGGCCACCGTGCGGCCAGCCCTTGAACTTGTCGACCGCGAAGGTCAGGCCCGAGGAGCCTTCGGTGAGGTAGGGCGTGTCGATCTGCGCGAGGTTGCCCATGCAGATGATCTTGGTGCCCGGACCCGCGCGCGTGATCAGCGTCTTCATCTGCTTGGGCGTGAGGTTCTGCGCCTCGTCGATGATCACGTACTTGTTGAGGAAGGTGCGCCCGCGCATGAAGTTCATGCTCTTGACCTTGATGCGGCTGCGGATCAGCTCGTTGGTGGCGGCGCGCCCCCATTCGCCGGCACCGCCGCCGTCGCCCTTGGCCAGGAACTCGAGGTTGTCGTCGAGCGCGCCCATCCAGGGGCCCATCTTCTCTTCCTCGGTGCCGGGCAGGAAGCCGATGTCCTCGCCCACGCTCACGGTGGCGCGGGTCATGATGATCTCGGTATAGCGGCGGTCGTCGAGCACCTGCGTCAGGCCCGAGGCCAGCGCCATCAGCGTCTTGCCGGTGCCGGCCGTGCCGGTCAGCGTGACGAAGTCGATCTCGGGGTCCATCAGCAGGTTCATCGCGAAGTTCTGCTCGCGGTTGCGCGTGTTCACGCCCCACACCGCGTTCTTGCCCGAGCTGTAGTCCTTGAGCGTCTTGAGCACCGCGGTCTTCTCGCGGATCTCGGTGACGCGCGCGTACATGCTCGGCTCGCCGGGCGCCTCGAAATACACGAACTGGTTGATGTACATGTTCGGCACGATCGGGCCGCTGACGCGGTAGAAGGTGCTGCTGCCGCTCTGCCAGCTCTCCACCGTCTTGCTCTGGCGGGTCCAGAAGTCGGGCGGCAGGGCGAGCGAGCCCGAATAGAGCAGGTCGCCGTCTTCGAGTGTCTTGTCGTTCTGGTAGTCCTCGGCGTCCAGGCCCAGCGCGCGTGCCTTGACGCGCATGTTGATGTCCTTCGACACCAGCACCACCTCGCGCTTCGCGCGATCGGGCGACTCCTTGGCGTAGAAGTCGCGCAGCGCATGCACCACGCCGAGGATCTGGTTGTCGGCCTTGCCCTGCGGCAGGCTCAGCGGCAGCGCGTAATCGAGCGGATCGGTCTGGAAGAACAGCTTGCCCCCGGCTTCGCGGTGGCCGGTGGTGTCGAGCTTCAGGCCCTTGGCGATGTCGGCGTCCTGCGCGGCGGCCAGCGCGTCGAGCGTGCGGCTGGTCTGGCGGCCGTTGCGCGCGACCTCGGTCGTGCCCTTCTTGTGGCCGTCGAGCTCCTCGAGCACGATCATCGGCAGGTAGATGTCGTGTTCCTCGAAGCGGAACAGGCACATCGGATCGTGCAGCAGCACGTTGGTGTCGAGCACGAAGAGCTTGGCGGGGCCGCTCGAGCGGCTGCGCTTGGGCTTCGGTGCCGGTTGCGGCGCGGGAGCTTCGGCACGCGGGGCTTCGGCCGGCGCCGAACGCGTCAGGGCTTGCTGCTGCTGCGGCGCCGGGGCGGCGGCGGGCGTCGACCGGGGTTTGCGACGGGGGCGGGCGGCGGGTGCCGGCGCGGTCTCGAGGCCGCCACCGGGGACTTCGGCCGAATGCCGGTCGAACAGCTCCAGCGCTTGCGGTCCGCTCGGCGCCTCGGTCTCGGCGCGCGCGTCGCCGGACCGGCGGGACCCCCTGTGCGAAGAACGGGCGGGCGCGTCAAGCGCGTCCGGAGAAAGCAAAGCGGCACGTTTCGTGGGGGCGGGGGGCAGTGGCATGTGTCAGGTCGCTCGCAAAAAAGTGGGTACCAGAAAACGAAAAAGCCGCCTGTAGACCCAGGCGGCTTTGTTCGGAGGATGCGGTCGTGGAGCTCAACAGCATGCGGCCATTATGCACACCGCCTCTGGGGCGTCGGCGCCACTTTACGCCGTTCGTTGGGCATTCCCCACGCGAGAGCGCAATTGCGCACGCCTGACACGCGGCTGAAACCTTCGATCGGGCGGGCTCGGAAGCCTCAGGCCGGCTTCTTCAGGGTCTTGACGGCCTTGAGGACTTCGTCGACGTGGCCCGGCACCTTGAGGCCGCGCCATTCGGCCTTCAGGATGCCGTCGGCGCCGATCAGGAAGGTGCTGCGCTCGATGCCCTTGACCTTCTTGCCGTACATGATCTTGTTCTTGACCACGCCGAACATGTGGCACATCTTCTCTTCGGTGTCGGCGATCAGTTCGAACGGCAGTTCGAGCTTGGCCTTGAATTCGTCGTGCGACTTCATGTTGTCGCGCGAGACGCCGAACACCGTGGCACCGGCCTTTTCGAAGTCCTTGTAGCGATCGCGGAATTGCATGGCTTCGGTCGTGCACCCCGGAGTGTTATCTTTCGGGTAAAAATACAGGACCAGGACGTGGCCGAGGTGCGAAGTATTCGAGACCTTGAGGCCACCGGTGGCGTTGGCGTCGAATTCGGGAATGGGTTTGTTGACAACGATCGCCATGAAACTTGTTTTCTCCGTTTGTTTCCACTACCCGAGCCTGCCTGTGTCGAGCGCAAGGCGCCTTTCGGTGCCGCTCGCCAAAATCTCGGGTCCTCGGTTGATGGAAGATTGGTCGTTGCTAACTCTGGGTGCCCGGTAGGCCCCGAAAGGAGCGCGCCAGGCGGTTCGCAACCCGAGATTTTACCCCGAAAACCCCTCTCTCAGCCACCCTCGGGCCGCTCGACCAGCAGGGCGGCGACCACGTGCCGGCCTTCGCCGGCCAGGATGTTGTAGGTGCGGCAGGCCGCGGGGGTGTCCATGGTCTCCACGCCGGTGCGCTGGGCCATCAGGGGCTTGATCCAGGCGGGCTGCGGGAAGCGGATGCGCCCCCCGCTGCCGAAGATGATCAGTTCGGCGCCCAGCGCGGCCAGCTGGGCGAAGTGCTCGGGGCCCAGTTCGTCGAAGCGGCTGCAGTTCCATTCGAAGCGCTCGCCGCGCGAGCCGACGACCACGCTGCCCTCGACCTTTTCGTTGTTGATGGCGACCCAGCCCGGGCCGTGCGCGGTGAGGGTCTGGGTGTCGGATTTGTCGGGCTGGAGCTTCATCGGGGCACTGGGAACTGTGGTCAAATTATAGGTTTTCCCTAGTGACACGAGGCTCGCCAGGGCCTTTGCGGGCCGCACGGCGTTTCCCGCAGTCTTCGCAACTTTCTTGCATGAACCGCGCCCGGGAGGGCCCTTTGAAGCAGCTCAAGAAATCGGCCAAGCTGGCCAACGTGCTCTATGACATTCGCGGTCCGATCATGGACGCGGCGAAGCAGATGGAGGAGGACGGCCAGAAGATCATCAAGCTCAACATCGGCAATCTCGCCGTGTTCGGCTTCGATGCGCCCGAGGAAATCCAGCAGGACATGATCCGCAACCTGCCCACCTCGGCCGGCTATTCGGACAGCAAGGGCGTCTTCGCCGCGCGCAAGGCGGTGATGCACGAGACGCAGAAGCAGGGCATCACGGGCGTCACCCTCGACGATATCTACCTGGGCAACGGCGCCAGCGAGCTGATCGCCATGTCGACCAACGCGCTGCTCGACGACGGCGACGAGCTGCTGCTGCCGGCCCCCGACTATCCGCTGTGGACCGCCTCCACCAGCCTGTCGGGCGGCACGCCGGTGCACTACCTGTGCGACGAGGCCAACGGCTGGATGCCCGACCTGGCGGACATCCGCGCCAAGATCACGCCGCGCACCAAGGGCATCGTGGTCATCAACCCGAACAACCCCACCGGCGCGCTGTATTCCGACGCGCTGCTCAAGAGCATCGTCGAGATCGCGCGCGAGCACGGCCTCGTGATCTTCGCCGACGAGGTCTACGACAAGGTGCTCTACGACGACGTCAAGCACACGGCGATCGCCAGCCTGTCGAGCGACGTGCTCACGCTGACCTTCAACTCGCTGTCCAAGAGCTACCGTTCCTGCGGCTACCGCGCCGGCTGGCTCGTGGTGTCGGGCGACAAGCGCGCCGCGCGCGACTACATCGAGGGCCTGAACATGCTCTCGAACATGCGGCTGTGCGCCAACGTGCCCGGCCAGTGGGCGATCCAGACCGCGCTCGGCGGCTACCAGAGCATCAACGAACTGGTGGGCGAGGGCGGCCGGCTGCGCCGCCAGCGCGACCTGGCCTACGAGCTGATCACCGCGATCCCCGGCGTGAGCTGCGTCAAGCCCAGCGCCGCGCTCTACATGTTCCCGAAGCTCGACCCGAAGGTCTACCCGATCGCGGACGACCGCCAGTTCTTCCTCGAGCTGCTGAAGGAGACCCGCGTGATGCTGGTGCAGGGCACCGGCTTCAACTGGGCCACGCCCGACCACTTCCGGATCGTGTTCCTGCCCCACGAGGACGACCTGCGCGAGGCGATCAACCGCATCGCGAAGTTCCTGGAGCAGTACCGCCTGCGCCGCAAGACGGAGTCATGAAAGCCGCCTGCGCCGCCGCGGCCCTGTCGCTCGCCGCGTTGTCCGCCTCGGCCGCCGGGCCCGCCGCCAAGGCGCCGGTGTCCTTCACGCACAACGACTGGGAACTGGCCTGCGACAACACGCGCACCTGCCGCGCGGCCGGTTACCAGTCCGAGACCGGCGCCAACGAACCGGTCTCGATGCGCATCACGCGTGCCGCCGGGCCGGGCACCGCGCTCGAGATCGACCTGCAGATCGGCGCCGACGACGTCAAGGGTCCGCTGCGCCTGACGGTCGGCAAGGCCGTGGTGCCGGGCCTGAAGAACGATGCCCCGAGCCTCGATGCCGCCCAGATCCGCGCCGTGCTGCCCGAGCTGCTCAAGGCCGACGGCGCCAGGCTCACGGCCGGCGGCGGCCGCGAATGGCAGCTCTCGCTCTCGGGCCTGAACGCCGTGCTGCTCAAGATGGACGAGGCCCAGGGCCGTATCGACACCCCCGGCGCGCTGGTGCGCCCCGGCGGCAAGGCCGAATCGACAGTGCCGGCGGCCGTGCCCGCGCCGGTCGTGCGCGCGGTCCAGCCCGCGAAGCCGAAGCCGGGCGACGACGCGCTGGCCGCGCGGATCTTTCCCTCGCTCGACCTCAAGAAGGCCATCGAGTACTGCAACAACAGCGACAAGGTCGACCCGAAGTCGCTCGAGGTGCATCGCCTCACCGGCACCAGGGTGCTGCTGTCGCTGGGCTGCGGCATGGGCGCCTACAACTACTCCAGCCTGCAATGGCTCGCCAACGACAAGCCGCCCTATGCGCCGGTCGCGCTCGAGGCCAACGGCGAGTATGACGACAAGGACGCCAGCATCACCTCCAGCTTCAAGGGCCGCGGCATCGGCGACTGCTGGTCCAGCGAGACCTGGCATTTCGACGGCCAGGGCTTCGTGCGCACGGCCGCCGAGAGCGACCAGATGTGCCGCGGCTTCGCCGGCGGCGCCTGGTCGCTGCCGCGCTACGTCAGCCGCGTCGTGAGCGCCGCGCCGTCCACCACCCCATCCAAACCATGAACGCGACTCTCCCCATGAAACCCATCCAAGTAGGCCTGCTCGGCGCAGGCACGGTCGGCAGCGGCACCTTCAAGGTGCTCCAGCGCAACCAGGAGGAAATCAAGCGCCGCGCCGGCCGCGGCATCGAGATCACCATGGTGGCCGACCTCGACACCGCGCGCGCCCGCGAAGTGGCCGGCGACGGCGTCAAGGTGGTCGGCGACGCGCGCGAGGTCATCGCCAACCCCGACATCGACATCGTGATCGAGCTGATCGGCGGCTACGGCATCGCGAAGCAACTCGTGCTCGAGGCCATCGCGGCCGGCAAGCACGTGGTCACGGCCAACAAGGCACTGCTCGCGGTGCACGGCACCGAGATCTTCGCGGCCGCGCATGCCAAGGGCGTGATGGTGGCCTTCGAGGCCGCGGTGGCCGGCGGCATCCCGATCATCAAGGCGCTGCGCGAAGGCCTCACGGCCAACAGCATCCAGTGGCTGGCCGGCATCATCAACGGCACCACCAACTTCATCCTCTCGGAGATGCGCGACAAGGGCCTGGACTTCGCGACCGTGCTCAAGGAGGCGCAGCGCCTGGGCTATGCCGAAGCCGATCCCACCTTCGACATCGAGGGCGTCGACGCCGGCCACAAGGTCACGCTGATGAGCGCGCTGGCCTTCGGCATCCCGGTGCAGTTCGACAAGGCCCACATCGAGGGCATCACCAAGCTGGCCGCGCAGGACATCAAGTACGCCGAGCAGCTCGGCTACCGCATCAAGCTGCTGGGCGTCACCAAGCGCACCGCCAAGGGCATCGAGCTGCGCGTGCATCCCTCGCTGGTGCCGAGCAAGCGCCTGCTGGCCAACGTCGAGGGCGCGATGAACGCCGTGGTGGTGCACGGCGATGCCGTCGGCACCACGCTCTACTACGGCAAGGGCGCGGGCAGCGAGCCCACCGCGAGCGCGGTGATCGCCGACCTGGTCGACATCACGCGCCTGCACACGGCCGATGCCGCGCACCGCGTGCCGCACCTGGCCTTCCATCCCGATGCGCTGAGCGACCTGCAGGTGCTGCCGATGGCCGAGGTGGTCACCAGCTACTACCTGCGCCTGCGCGTGGCCGACCAGGCCGGCGTGCTGGCCAAGGTCACGGGCCTGCTCGCGACCGCCGGCATCAGCATCGACGCCGTGCTGCAGCGCGAAGCCGACGAGGTCGGCGGCGAGGGCTCGACCCAGACCGACCTGATCATCCTCACGCACGACGCGCGCGAAGGCACGGTCGACGAAGTCATGGCCGAGCTGCAGGCGCTGCCGACGGTGCTCGAGCCCATCGTGCGCATCCGCAAGGAAGAGTTGAAGTGAACTACCTGAGCACCCGCGGCCATCCCGACCGCAAGCGCTTCTGCGAAATCCTGCTGGAGGGCCTCGCGCCCGACGGCGGCCTCTACCTGCCCGAGCGCTATCCGCAGGTCGATGCCGCCACGCTCGCGAAGTGGCGTTCGCTGTCCTATGCCGAGCTGGCCTTCGAGATCCTGTCGCTCTACATCGACGACATCCCGCCGGCCGACCTGAAGGCGCTCTGCGCGAAGACCTACACCGCCGAGGTCTTCGGCAGCGACGAGATCGTGCCGCTGCGCGAGCTCGAGGACGGCGTCTACCTCGAAGCCCTGTCCAACGGCCCCACGCTGGCCTTCAAGGACATGGCGATGCAGCTGCTGGGCAACCTGTTCGAGTACGAACTGGCCCGCCGCGGCGCCGAGCTCAACATCCTGGGCGCCACCAGCGGCGACACCGGCAGCGCGGCCGAGTACGCGATGCGCGGCAAGAAGGGCGTGCGCGTCTTCATGACCTCGCCCGACGGCCGCATGAGCCCGTTCCAGCAGGCGCAGATGTTCAGCCTGCAGGACGAGAACATCCACAACATCGCCATCGCGGGCGTGTTCGACGACTGCCAGGACATCGTGAAGGCGGTCTCGAACGACCTGGCCTTCAAGCGCAAGTACCGCATCGGCACCGTCAATTCGATCAACTGGGCGCGGCTGCTGGCGCAGGTGGTCTACTACTTCGCGGGCTACTTCCAGGCCACGGCGAGCAACGAGCAGCCGGTGAGCTTCACCGTGCCCTCGGGCAACTTCGGCAACATCTGCGCCGGCCACGTGGCGCGCATGATGGGCCTGCCGATCCATACGCTGGTGGCCGCCACCAACGAGAACGACGTGCTCGACGAGTTCTTCCGCACCGGCGTCTACCGCGTGCGCGGCGCCGCCGACACGCACGAGACCTCGAGCCCGTCGATGGACATCAGCAAGGCCAGCAACTTCGAGCGCTTCGTGTTCGACCTGGTCGGCCGCGACAGCGGCAAGCTGCGCGGGCTGTTCGTCGACGACCTGAACCGCCAGGGCTTCTTCGACCTGAGCGCCGATCCCGCCTTCGCGCAGGCCGCGTCGCGCTTCGGCTTCCGCAGCGGCCGCAGCACGCACGCCGACCGCCTCGCGACCATCCGCGACACCGAGAAGCGCTTCGCCACGCTGGTCGACCCGCACACCGCCGACGGCCTCAAGGCCGCGCGCGCGCACCTGGCGCCGGGCGTGCCGATGGTGGTGCTCGAGACCGCGCTGCCGATCAAGTTCGCGGCCACACTGGTCGAGGCGCTCGGCGAGGAGCCCGCGCGGCCCGCGAAGTTCGAGGGCATCGAAGCGCTGCCCAAGCGCGTGGTCAAGCTGCCGGCCGATGCCGAAGCGGTGAAGGCCTACATCGCTGAACACTGCGACTGAGCGATCGACACGAAGGGGTGGCCGAGCGGCCGCCCCGCTCGGTATTCAAAGCTATCCCCTGAATAGCATCGGAGACATCGGATGAAAGTGGTCGGCTTCGCCGGTTACTCGGGCGCCGGCAAGACCACGCTGGTCGAGCGGCTGATTCCCGTGCTCAAGCGCGCCGGACTGCGCGTGTCGGTGGTCAAGCACGCGCACCACAAGTTCGACATCGACCATCCGGGCAAGGACACCTGGCGCCACCGTGAGGCCGGTGCCTTCGAGGTGGTGGTCGCCTCCGACCGGCGGCTGGCGCTGATGCGCGAGTTCGAGACGCCGGTCGAGCTCGACGTGCACCAGCTGATCGCCGAGCTCTACAGCGGCGCCGACTGGGTGCTGGTCGAGGGCTTCCGCCACAGCGACCTGCTCAAGATCGAGGTCTGGCGCCCCACCGCGCAGGACGAGGCGCCGCGGCCCTCGCTCTATCCCGAGGATCCCTTCGTCGTCGCGATCGCCGCCAAGGGCGCGCTGCCGGTGCCCACCGAGCGGCCGGTGTTCGACCTCGACGACGCCGAGGCCATCGCGCGCTGGCTGGTCGACAGCGGCGAGCGCTTCGACTACAACCCCGAGCACCATGGCTGACTCTTCCGCTGTTCCCTTCGCCGCCTCCTCGCGCCGGCCGCCGCTGCTGCCGCTCGACGACGCGATCGCCCAATTGCTCGCCAAGGCCCGGCCGGCGCTGCCGTCCGAGCTGGTCAGCACCTTCGATGCCGACGGCCGCGTGCTGGCCGAGGATCTCGTGGCCGGCCTCACCGTGCCGCCGCGCGACAACAGCGCGATGGACGGTTACGCGCTGCGCGTGGCCGACTGCGCCGCGCCCGGTGCGCTGCTGAAGGTGGCGCAGCGCATTCCCGCCGGCACGGTCGGCACGCCGCTCCTGCCCGGCACCGCGGCACGGATCTTCACCGGCGCGCAGATTCCCGAGGGCGCCGACGCGGTCGTGATGCAGGAAGACACCGCCGCCATCGCGGAGGAGGGCGGCCTGGGCAGCGTGCGCGTCGAGATCGTGCCCGCGGCCGGCCAGTGGATCCGCCGCGCCGGCGAGGACGTGGCGTCCGGCGACGTGGTGCTGCGCAAGGGCGAGCGCCTCACGCCCGCCGCGCTGGGGCTGGCGGCCAGCATCGGCTTCGACCGGCTGCCGGTGGCGCGCAAGCCGCGCGTGGCGCTGCTGTCCACCGGCGACGAGCTCGTGATGCCCGGCGAGGTCGCGCCCGCGGCGATGAAGCCCGGCGCGATCTACAACTCCAACCGCTTCTTCATGCGCGCGCTGTTGCACCGGCTGGGCTGCGAGGTGCACGACCTCGGCATCGTGCCCGACCGGCGCGAGGCCACCGTCGAGGCGCTGCGCGAGGCGGCCGAGCACAACGACCTGATCATCACCACCGGCGGCGTGTCGGTCGGCGAGGAGGACCACATCCGCGCCGCGCTGCAGGCGCTCGGCGAGATCGATCTCTGGTCGCTCTCGATGAAGCCCGGCAAGCCCTTCGCCTACGGTTCGATCCCGCGCTCGGGCCAGGGCGACGCGCAGGGCCACTGCCACGTCACCGGGCTGCCCGGCAACCCGGTGTCGAGCTTCCTGACCTTCCTGATGCTGGTGCGGCCCTTCCTGCTGACCCTGCAGGGCGCCAGCCGCGTCACGCCCGAGCCGGTGCGCATGCGCGCCGACTTCGACTGGCCGCGCGCCGACAAGCGCCGCGAGTTCCTGCGCGCGCGCCGCAATGCCCAGGGCGGGCTCGACCTGTTCGGCAACCAGAGCTCGGGCGTGCTGACCTCGATGGTCTGGGGCGACGGGCTGGTCGACAACCCCTCGGGCCAGACCATCCGGGCCGGCGATCCGGTCGAATTCATTCCCCTCGCAGCCCTGCTGTCCTGACGCGCATGAAGGTCCATCTCCGTTATTTCGCCTCGGTGCGCGAAGCGCTCGGCAAGAGCGACGAAACCATCGACACCGCGGCGCCCACGCTGGCCGCGCTGCGCGACGAGCTGATCGCGCGCGGCGGCGCCTACGCCACGGTGCTCGCGCGCGGCCGCGCGCTGCGCATGGCGCTCGACCACACCATGAGCGACGAGGCCGCGGCCCCGCACGAAGGCTGCGAGGTCGCGTTCTTCCCGCCCGTCACGGGCGGCTGAGGGCCGCGTCGAGCGCCACCAGGCGCTCGCGCAGCGCGTCCGAGGCACGCGTCATCGGCGAGCGCAGCTCGTCGCGCAGCGCGCCCTGGTGCGCCAGCAGGGCCTTCAGCGGGCCCGGATTGGCCTCCGCGAACAGGCCCTCGACCAGCGGCTGCAGCGGCCGCCACAGCGCGCGCGCCTCGGCCAGCCGGCCCTCGCGCAGCAGCGCGATCAGCCGCACGAAGCGCGCCGTCTGCACGTGGCCGCTGGCCGCGATCGCGCCCACGCCGCCCTCGGCCACGGTGCCGAAGATCTGGCCGTCCTCGCCCGCGAGCACCTGCAGCCGGCCGTCGGCGATCACGGCGCGGGTCTTGCCCGCGTCGCCGCCGCAGTCCTTGATGCCGCGGATGCGCGGATTGGCGGCCAGCGTCAGCAGGGTGTCTCGCGCGATCGTGGCGCCGGTGCGGTAGGGGATGTCGTAGATCAGCAGCGGCGCGGCGCCGGCCTCGGCGATGGCGCCGAACCATTCGAGCAGGCCGGCCTGCGAGGGCCGGATGTAGTGCGGCGCCGGCACCAGCAGGCCCGCGAGCGGGCGCTGCGCGAGCCGGCGCACCCAGGCCGTGGTCTTGCCCAGGTGGTAGCCCGAGAGGCCCATGACCAGCGGCAGGCCGCCCGCGGCCTCGGCCACCGTGTCGAGCGCGGCGAGCTGCTCGGCTTCGTCGAGCGCCGCGGCCTCGCCGGTGGAGCCGCAGACCACGAAGCCGGCCACGCCATCGGCGGCCAGGCGGCGCGTGAGCGCGGCCAGCGCCGCATGGTCGAGCGCGCCGTCGCGAAACGGCGTCACGAGGGGAATCCACAGGCCCGAGAAATCGGGAGCGGCGGTTGCGGAGGAGGAATGGTTGGCGGGCACGCGGGCGTCCTTTCGACGATCGACCGATGGAAGGAACCATCGTCCGATGCGCGCGCAACCCATGCGGGGCCAGTGCCTGTGCCGGTTCCGTCGCTCATCCGACGACGGAACCGAAGCTCCGGTCAGACGAGCTTTGGTTTTTTGGCTTTGCCGCCCAGGCGCGCGCCGTTCGTGCCTTCGGTCGAAGGCGCGGGCGAACGTGCGGTCAGGGCGAACATGGGGCTGGAGTTTAGCCGCGAGCGCCGCGGTGCCACAATTTGCGCATGGCATTCCCGCAACGCGTCACCATCCAGACGGCCGATTTCGATCTCGGCGCCGAAGTCGCAGCCCTGCGCGCGAGCGATGCGCGCATCGGCGCCGTCTGCAGCTTCATCGGCACCGTGCGTGATCGCAACGATGGCGCGGACGTTGCATCGATGGAGCTAGAGCACTACCCCGGCATGACCGAGAAATCGATCGAGGCCATGGTCGACGAAGCCCACGAGCGCTTCGACATCCTCGGCGTGCGCGTGGTCCACCGTGTGGGCCTGCTGCAGCCGCTCGATCAGATCATGATGGTGGCGGTGGCCTCGGCGCACCGCGGCGAGAGCTTCCAGGCCTGCGAGTTCCTGATGGACTACCTCAAGACCCAGGCGCCGTTCTGGAAGAAGGAGCAGACGCCCGAGGGCGCCCGCTGGGTCGATGCGCGCGTCGCGGACGACGCGGCGCTCGCGCGCTGGGGCATCAGCGCGTCGAACGCCTGAGCGCGCTCACAGCGGCTTGAAGCCGCTCGACTGGATGATCCGCTCCCAGGTCTGGGTGTAGCTGCGCACGCGGCCCGCGAACTGGCCCTGCGGCTCGTAGCCGACCGTCAGGCCCAGCGTGGTGAGCTTCTGCTTCACGTCGGGCATGGCCAGCACCTTCTGCAGCGCCGCGCCGTACTTGTCGATGATCGGCTGCGGCGTGCCCACGGGTGCGAAGATGCCGTAGTAGGGCAGGTCCTCGAGGTTCGCGAAGCCGAGCTCGGTGAAGGTCGGCACGTTGGGCAGCAGCGCCTGGCGCTTGGCGCCGATCGAGGCCACGATGCGCAGCTTGCCGGCCTTGTGGTTCTCGATGAAGTCGGGCACCGAGGCGATGCCGGCCGTGATCTGGTTGCCCAGCATGTCGGCCGTCATCGGCGCGCTGCCGCGGTAGGGCGCGGGCTGTACGTCGATCTTGTACTTGTCCGAGATCATCTTCACGAGGAACTCGGGGATCGAGGCCGGCGCCGGGATGCCGATGGTCTCCTTGCCGCCCTTCTGCGTGCGCACCCACTTGACGTACTCGTCGATGCTCTTGGCCGGCGTGCCGCCCGAGACCGCCAGCACGTTGGCGAAGGTCGCGAAGCCGGCCACGGGCACGAAGTCGGTGGCGGGATTGAAGCCCGGGTTCTTGACCACCTGCGGCAGGATCGAGATCGTGTGATCGTGCGAGAGGAACAGCGTGTGGCCATCGGCCGGCGAGGACTTCAGCACCTGCGCCGCGATCTGGCCGCCCGCGCCCGCGCGGTTCTCGACCACCACCGGCGCGCCGAGCTCGTCCTTGAGCTTCTCGCCCAGCGTGCGCGCGATCGCGTCGGTGCCGGCCCCGGCCGGGAAGCCGACCAGGATGCGGATCGGCGTGCCGCTCTGGGCCTGTGCCAGCCCGGCCATGCCCAGGGCAGCCGCGAAGAGGCCCACGCCGAGCGCGCGGCGCACCGGTTGGACGCGCTGCATTGAAAAAACCATGATCGACTCCATTCGAGAAGAGAGAAATGCCTACGGGCGGGAGGGTGCGGGCATCGTGCAATAGCCGTGCCCGCCGCGCGGGCCCGGCCCGCAACCTTGAATCGTGCCCGAACAGCCCTATTTTGGATGCAGGAATACCACCATGCGACAAGACAAACTCACCACCAAGTTCCAGGAAGCACTGGGCGACGCCCAGTCGCTCGCCCTCGGCAGCGACAACGCCTACATCGAGCCGGCCCACCTGCTGGCCGCGATGCTGCGCCAGGATGACGGCCCGCGCGCGCTGCTCGAGCGCGCCGGGGTCAACGTGCCCGGCCTCGCACAAGCCGCCGAGGCGGCCATCAAGAAGCTGCCCCAGGTGCAGGGCCATGACATCGTGCAGGTCGGCCCCGAGCTCGGCAAGCTGCTGCAGGCAACCGAGAAGGAAGCCCTCAAGCGCAACGACCAGTTCATCGCGGGCGAACTCTTCCTTTTGGCCGTGGCCGACAGCAAGAGCGACATCGGCCGGATCGCCAGGGAGAACGGCCTCTCGCGCAAGTCGCTCGAGTCCGCGATCGACGCGGTGCGCGGCGGCCAGGGCGTGAACAGCGCCGATGCAGAAGGCCAGCGCGAAGCACTGAAGAAATACACGCTCGACCTCACCGAGCGCGCGCGCCTGGGCAAGCTCGACCCGGTCATCGGCCGCGACGAGGAGATCCGCCGCGCAATCCAGGTGCTGCAGCGCCGCACCAAGAACAACCCCGTGCTGATCGGTGAACCCGGCGTGGGCAAGACCGCCATCGTCGAGGGCCTCGCGCAGCGCATCGTCGCGGGCGAGGTGCCCGATTCGCTCAAGGGCAAGCGCGTGCTGTCGCTCGACATGGCCGCGCTGCTCGCGGGCGCCAAGTTCCGCGGCGAGTTCGAGGAGCGGCTCAAGACCGTGCTCAACGAACTCGCGAAGGACGAGGGCCAGACCATCGTCTTTATCGACGAGCTCCACACCATGGTCGGCGCCGGCAAGGCCGAGGGCGCGATGGACGCGGGCAACATGCTCAAGCCCGCGCTCGCGCGCGGCGAACTGCACTGCGTGGGCGCCACCACGCTCGACGAATACCGCAAGTACATCGAGAAGGACGCCGCGCTCGAGCGCCGCTTCCAGAAGATCCTCGTGGGCGAGCCCAGCGTCGAGGCCACCATCGCGATCCTGCGCGGCCTGCAGGAGAAGTACGAGGTGCACCACGGCGTGCAGATCACCGACCCGGCCATCGTGGCCGCGGCCGAGCTCTCCGACCGCTACGTCACCGACCGCTTCCTGCCCGACAAGGCGATCGACCTGATCGACGAGGCCGCGGCCAAGATCAAGATCGAGATGGACTCCAAGCCCGAGGTGATGGACCGCCTCGACCGCCGGCTGATCCAGCTGCAGATCGAGCGCGAGGCCGTGCGTCGCGAGAAGGACGAGGCCTCGCAGAAGCGCTTCGGCCTGATCGAGGACGAGATCGCCAAGCTGCAGAAGGAGATCGCCGACTACGACGAGATCTGGCAGGCCGAGAAGGCCCAGGCCCAGGGCAGCGCGCACGTGCGCGAGGAGGTCGACAAGATCAAGTTCCAGATCGAGGAATGGAAGCGCAAGGGCGACTTCAACAAGGTCGCCGAGCTGCAGTACGGCCAGTTGCCGGCGCTCGAGAAGCGCCTGAAGGAAGCTGAGGACAGCGAAGCCAACAAGGGCAAGTCGAGCGCGCCCACGCTGCTGCGCACCCAGGTCGGCGCGGAAGAGATCGCCGAGGTCGTGGCGCGCGCCACCGGCATCCCGGTCGCCAAGCTGATGCAGGGCGAGCGCGACAAGCTGCTCGTAATGGAAGACAAGCTGCATGAGCGCGTGGTCGGCCAGGACGAGGCCATCGGCGCGGTCGCGAATGCGATCCGCCGCTCGCGCTCGGGCCTGTCCGATCCGAACCGGCCCACGGGCTCGTTCCTGTTCCTCGGCCCCACGGGCGTGGGCAAGACCGAGCTCTGCAAGGCGCTCGCGGGCTTCCTGTTCGACAGCGAGGACCACCTGATCCGCATCGACATGAGCGAGTTCATGGAGAAGCACTCGGTGGCCCGCCTGATCGGTGCGCCGCCCGGCTACGTGGGCTACGAGGAGGGCGGCTACCTGACGGAAGCCGTGCGCCGCAAGCCCTACAGCGTGGTGCTGCTCGATGAGGTCGAGAAGGCGCACCCGGACGTGTTCAACGTGCTGCTGCAGGTGCTCGACGATGGCCGCCTGACCGATGGCCAGGGCCGCACCGTGGATTTCAAGAACACGGTGATCGTGATGACCAGCAACATCGGCTCGCCGATCATCCAGGCCATGGTGGGCAAGCCGGGCGAGGAGATCAAGGAAGCGGTGTGGGACGAGCTGAAGAACTACTTCCGCCCCGAGTTCCTCAACCGCATCGACGAGACGGTCGTGTTCCATGCGCTCGACGCGAAGAACATCGAGGCCATCGCGGCGATCCAGCTCAAGGTGCTGCAGTCGCGGCTCGCGAAGATGGACCTGGGCCTCGAGGTGTCGCCCGCGGCGCTGGCAGAGATCGCCAAGGTCGGCTTCGACCCGGTGTTCGGTGCCCGTCCGCTGAAGCGCGCGATCCAGCAGCGCATCGAGAATCCGCTCTCGAAGCTGCTGCTCGACGGCAGCTTCGGGCCGAAGGACACGATCGAGGTCACGACCGACCCGATCCGCTCGCCGGGCCAGTTCGACTTCGCAAAAGCAGGAAATCCCGGAAAAACCGGGGAACCTGCGGCCGAAGCCTCGGCCTAAGATGGAATGATGAACTTCATTCTTCGCGTGATCCTCGTGATGCTGGGGCTGGTCTTCGCGGCCAGCCTGGCGGTTGCCGTGATGCTGCTGGCCGCGGTGTGGGGCGTTCGCTACGCCTGGGCGCGGCTCACGGGCAAGCCCGTGACGCCCTGGGTGATGCGTTTCAACCCGCGTTCGGGCTTCGACCGCTTCCGCAGCGCCGCCTGGCCGGCCGAACCCTCGGCCGCCGACGTGGCCAATGCGCGTGCGCGGGGCGAGTCGGTGCGCAGCCCGCTGCTGCGCGAGCGCGGCGGCAACGTGACGGACGTGCAGGCACGGCCCGCCACGCGCGGCGAGTAAGCAGCCGCAACACGGCTGCAGTTTTTTCAGATCACGAAAGGCCGGCCTCGCGCCGGCTTTTTCCTTTCTGGCGATCCTCAGGCGTACAGCGCCTCGATCTCCCCCGCATAGGTCTTGTAGATGCTCGAGCGTCGCACCTTCATGGTGGCGGTGACCTCGCCATCGTCGTGGTCGAGTTCCTTCGTCAGCAGGTGGAAGCGCCGCACCTGCGCCACCTGCGCGAGGCGCGCGTTGCCGCGCTGCAGCTCGGCATCGATCAGCTCGCGCACGCGCGGCAGCTCGACCAGCGAACGGAAGTGGGTGAAGGCCAGGCGCTGCGCCTCGGCCCATTTGCCCACGGTCTCGTAGTCGATCTGCACCAGCGCCGAGACGAACTTGCGCCCCTCGGCGATCACGATGCATTCCTTGACGTAGGGGCTGGCCTTCATCGTGTTCTCGATCTCCGAGGGCGTGAGGTTCTTGCCGCCCGCGGTGATCATGATGTCCTTGAGCCGGTCGACGATGCGCAACTGGCCGCCTTCCTCGGCCACCACGTCGCCGGTGTGCAGCCAGCCGTCGCGGATCGAGGCGGCCGTGGCCTCGGGGTTCTTGTAATAGCCACGGAACACCATCTCGCCGCGGATCTGCAGCTCGCCCTGGTCGCCCACGCGGTGCTCCACGCCCTCGGTGGCCGGCCCCACCGTGCCCACCTTCACCTGGTCGAGCCGGTGGCCGCTGACCATGCCGGTCGATTCGGTGAGGCCGTAGACCTCGACCAGCGGCACGCCCAGCGTGCGGAAGAAGCGCACCACGTCGGGCGGGATCGGCGCGGCGCCGGTCAGCGCCACGCGCGCGCCGCGCAGGCCGATGAAGTTCTGCAGCGCGCGCAGCACGCTCCAGTAGGCGAGGCCGAAGCGCAGCCGTTCGGCCAGGGTCCACTGCGCGCGCGGCTTCTCCGCCAGCGGCGCGCAGGTGGCCAGCGCGCGGCGGTAGAGCGAGCGGCGCAGCCGGCCGGTGTCCTGCATCTTGATGCTGATGGAGGCATGCAGCTTCTCCCAGATGCGCGGCACGCCGAGGAACATGGTGGGCGCGACCTCGCGCAGGTCCTCCTGCACGGTGCGTATCGATTCGCCGAAGTTGACCTGCGAGCCCAGGTACAGCGGCACGAAGCTGGTCAGCATCTGCTCGGCCACGTGGCACAGCGGCAGGTACGACAGGTGGGTGGTGCGCGCATCGAGTTGCAGCCGCTCGACGATGCCCGGCACCACGCCGCGGATGTTGCGCCACGAGATCATGGCGCCCTTGGGCGCGCCGGTGGAGCCCGAGGTGTAGATCATGAGGCCGATGTCGTCGAGCGACTGCGCGGCCAGCGCGGCGTCGACGCGCGCATCGCCCTCGCGCGCCTGCAGCGCGGCGCCGGCCGCCTCGAGTTCGGCGAAGCTCAGGATGCGCTCGCGCGCCTCGGCACCGTAGCTCGCGAGGCCCTTGGTCTCGATCACGACGATGCGGCGCAGCCGCGGCAGCGCGTCGATGGCCTCGAGCACCTTGTCGGCCTGCTCCTGGTCCTCGCAGACCACGATCTCGATGTCGGCATGGCCGACCACGTAGGCCACCTCGTTGGTCGGGCTGGTGGGATAGACGCCCACGGTCACGGCGCCGACCAGGCCCGCGCCCATCTGCGCCAGCACCCATTCGACGCGGTTCTCCGAGATCACGCCCACATGGCCGCCGCGCGCCAGGCCCAGCGCCGCGAAGCCCAGGCCGACGTGGACCGCGCGCCGGTGGTAGTCGGCCCAGCTCAGCGGATGCCAGATGCCGAAGTCCTTCTGGCGGATCGCGATGCGCGCACCCTGGGCGCGTGCCTGCTCGCGCAGCATCTGCGGCAAGCTTCGTTCGGGGAGGGGATGCGTCATGACAACCAGCGCTTGCGCCGCTTGTAGTGCTTCAACTCGCGAAAGCTCCTCGATTCGCCGGCACCGCCGACGCCCAGGTAGAACTCGCGCACGTCGGGGTCGGCCGCGAGCCGCTCGGCGCTGCCGTCGATCACGATCTTTCCGTTCTCCATGATGTAGCCGCTGTCGGCCACGGCCAGCGCGAGGCTGGCGTTCTGCTCCACCAGCAGCATCGACACGCCGCGCTCGGCGTTGATGCGCGCGATGATGCCGAAGATCTCCTCCACCAGCTTGGGCGAGAGCCCGAGAGAGGGCTCGTCGAGCAGGATCAGCTGGGGCTCGGCCACCAGCGCGCGGCCGATCGCGAGCATCTGCTGCTCGCCGCCCGAGAGGTAGCCCGCGAGGCCGCGGCGCCGCTCGTGCAGCCGCGGAAAGTAGGCATAGACGGCGTCGAAGTCGCGTGCCTGCGCGCCGCGGCCGGCGCGTGCGTAGGTGGCGGCCACGAGGTTCTCCTCGACCGTCAGGTCCTCGAACACGCGCCGTCCCTCCATCACGTGCGCGAGGCCGCGCCGCACCAGCTGCTGCGGCGCGAGCCGCTCGGTGGGCTGGCCGTCGAAGGCGATGCGCCCGGCCTCGAGCTCGCCGTCCTCAAGCGGCAGCAGGCCCGAGATGGCCTTCAGCGTGGTCGACTTGCCGGCGCCGTTGCTGCCCAAGAGCGCCACGATCTGCCCGCGCGGCACGGCCAGCGACAGGCCGCGCAGCACCTGCACGACCTTGTTGTAGACCACCTCGATGTTGTTGACCTCGAGGATGGGGCTGCCGCCGCCGGTGTTCATCGCCGCCGTCCGCTCACTTGTCGAGCGAGATCCAGTCGGATGCCGCCACCATCTTCTGCGCCTTCATGTCGGCGCGGTAGACGCGGCCCACCGGGATGGAGTTGCCCTTGATGGTGATCGGCACGCCGATCAGGCCGCCGGTGTCGAAGTCCTTGATGCTGTTGAGCGCGGCCTTGAGGTTCTTGCCGTCCAGCGGCTTGCCGGCATCGAGCGTGCGTTTCGCCGCCTCGGTGAACAGCATGGCGGTGAGGAAGCCCTGGGTGTAGGCGGTGCTCTGGTACTCGGGGCGCAGCGCGCGGATCTTCTCGAGCATCGGCGCCTTGGCCGAGGTGTCGTAGTAGTAGCGGTAGGGCATGACGCCCATGAAACCGTCGCCGGCCTCGCCCATCTTCATGACGGTGGAGCTGTCCATGGTCCAGAAGGTGCCCATCCACTTGGTGGTCATGCCCATCTGCTTGCCCTGCTGCACGAATTCGGGAATGGGCGCGAGCACGTAGCCGTGGAAGATGGTGTAGTCGGGCGCGGCGCGGCGCAGCTTGATGACCTCGGTCGAGACGTCGACGCTGCCGGCGGGCGTCATGATCTTGACGGGCACCGTGAGGCCCAGCTTCCTGGCGGCGGCCTCGCTCGACTCGATGGGATCGCGGCCGAACTCGGAGTCGGAATAGACGAAGGCCACCTTCGCGCCGGGCTTCTCCTTGGCGATGTGGCGCAGCAGGATGCCGATCATCTCGGTGTAGTCGGGGCCGACCAGGAACTGGTTCGGGTACTTGGCCGGGTCGTTGAGCTCGGTCGCGAACGAGGCGCCGGCCATGAGGATCTGGCCGCTGCGGTCGAGCTCGGGATTGATGGTCTTCGAGAAGCCGGTCGAGTCGCCGTAGTAGAGGTTGACCTTGTTCTGGCTGGTGATCTTCTTGTAGGTCGCGACCGAGACGTCGACCTTGTAGCCGGTGTCCTCGGGCACGTAGCGCAGCTTGCGGCCCTTGATGCCGCCGCCGTCGTTGACGATCTTCACGTAGTCGGCGATGCCGGCGTTGATGCCGATGCCCGCGAAGGCGAACACGCCGGTCATCGGGATCGAGCCGCCGATGACGATGTCCTCGCCCGACTGGGCATACACGCTGAGCGGCGCTGCGAGCGCGGCGCCGGCGGCCACGATGAGCTCGCGGCGGCGCAGGACGGGGGTCTTCTTGTCGGATGCCATGCTTCGTCTCCTTGTCAGTTCTTGAAAGGCCACAGATGAAAGAAACGGCGGATGCGCCGCCACACTTCGGCGAGCCCGTGCGGCTCGAACACCAGGAAGCCGACGATCAGCAGGCCGAAGACGACCGTGCGCACCGGCGACAGGAAGACGGTCATCTCGTGGCCGCCCGGCAGCAGGTCGAACACCAGCTTGAGCAGCTCGGGCACCATGGTCATGAAGACGGCGCCGAGGATGCCGCCGAGGATCGAGCCCATGCCGCCGACGATGATGGCGGCGAGGAAGAAGATCGACATCAGCAGCGGAAAGCTCTCGGGCGTGACGACGCGGAAGAAGTAGGCCCAGAGGCCGCCGGCCACGCCGGCATAGAACGACGAGAGGCCGAACGAGAGCAGCTTGTAGCGCAGCAGCGGAATGCCCAACACTTCG
Organism: Variovorax endophyticus; assembly: GCF_025376855.1. NCBI lineage: Bacteria > Pseudomonadati > Pseudomonadota > Betaproteobacteria > Burkholderiales > Comamonadaceae > Variovorax > Variovorax endophyticus. The sequence goes on along the minus strand of NZ_JAHUTH010000023.1, from coordinate 10,575 downwards.
GCCGAGATGTCGCGATCGCGGATGGCGATGAAGGCGCGGCCCACGCGGGTGCGGAACAGGTTGGCGGCGCCCAGCAGCATCAGCACGGTGATCGGCAGGATCAGCCAGTACAAACGGAACGAGGTGTCGAGCGCGATGCCGAAGAGCTGCGCGGGCGGCAGCGACAGGCCGGTGGTACCGCCGGTGAGCTTGAGGTTGGCGAACAGGAAATGGGTGATGAACGAGGCCGCGATGGTGGCGATGGCGAGGTACAAGCCCTTGACCCGCAGCGAGGGAATGCCCACGACGAGACCGCCCACCATGGCCACGACGCCGCCCGCGAAGAGGTTGAGCAGGAAGGGTGTGCCGAAGCGGATCTGCAGGATGGCGACGGTATAGGCACCGAGGCCCATGAACGCGGCCTGGCCCATGCTCACGAGGCCGGTGTAGCCGGTGAGGATGTTGAGGCCGGTGGCGCTCGCGACGTTGATGGCGACGAGGCAGGCGAGGTAGAGCCAGTAGTCGCTGGCCATGAAGGGGAACAGCACGAGCACGGCGGCGCCGATCCACAACCAGGTCTTCTGGGTGCGGGAGTCGAACAGCGCGGCGTCGGCGATGTAGCTTTGCTTGAGGGTGCCTATGCGCATCGGGTCACCTTTTGATGAGGCGCGAGGATGCGTCGGGGCGCGTGCACAGGACGCCGGGTACTTCCCTCCGCGAATGTCCCCCGCCCTTCGGGCTCCTCCTTGATTTCGCTGCGGGAAGCACCCGGCATCCTGTGCACGAGAAGCGCAGCGGTGGTGCGGCCGGTTCGACCGGCGTGAGCCCACCCCGGACAAAGCGATCGCGTGAAAGAAGAGACCCTCATTCAGAGCCTCTCGATCTCATGCGTACCGAACAACCCGTAAGGCCGGATCATCAGCACGATCACCAGCACCACGAAGGTCGCGAGCAGCTTGTATTCGCCGCCGAGATAGGACCCGGCCAGCGCCTCCACCAGTCCGATGAAGAGACCGCCCACCAGCGCGCCGAGCACGCTGTCCAGACCGCCCACGATCACCACCACCAGCACCGAGAGACCGAAGATCCCCATCGACGAGGAGATCCCGCCGATCGCGCCGACCACGATGCCCGCGACCGCCGCGATCATGGCCGAGGCCACCCAGGCCAGCGAGAACACGCGCGGCACGTTGATGCCCATCATGTAGGCCGCGCCCTGGTCCGACGCCGTGGCACGCAGGGCCACGCCGCCGCGCCAGAAGCGGAACAGCAGCAGCACCAGCACGATCAGCACCAGCGCCGCGAGCGCGCCGTAGGCCACCTTGGGGGCGAGGAAGGCTTCGCCCACCATCACCGGCGCGCTCGGCATGAACTCGGGCAACCGGCGCTGGTCGGCGGTCCAGACGATCTCGACCAGGCCCACCAGCACCGAGGCCAGGCCCACCGTCACCATGAAGGCCGAGATCGGCGGTTCGCCCAGCAGCGGGCGGATCATCGTGCGCTCGATCACCGCGCCCAGCAGACCCGTGCCCAGCACCGAGCCCAGCACCGCGAGCCAGATCGGCAGCGAGAAGCTCGCGGCGAAGGCGAAGAACAGGTAGGCGCCGATCATCAGCATCTCGCCGATCGCGATGTTGACCACCCGCGTGGCCTTGTAGACCAGCACGAAGGCCAGCGCAGCCAGCGCATAGAGCCCGCCGCCGGCCAGGCCGGTCAGCGCGATCTCGAACAGGTAGGCCCAATCCATCACGCCACCGCCGTTGTCGTTGTCGCGGTGGCTGCCGCCTGGCCGCGCAGCCTGCGCCGCAGCTCGCCCACGTCGCCCGCGCCCAGGTAGGCGCGCACCACCTCGGGATCGGCCTGCACCTGCGCCGGCGTGCCCTGCGCGATCACCTGGCCGAAGTTGAGCACCACCACGTGGTCCGACAGGTCCATCACCATCCCCATGTCGTGCTCCACCATCAGCACCGTGATGCCCCATTCGCGCCGCACGTCGAGGATGAAGCGCGCCATGTCCTCGGTCTCCTCGCGGTTCATGCCGGCCACCGGCTCGTCGAGCATCAGCACCTTGGGGCGCATCGCGAGCGCGCGCGCCATCTCCACGCGCTTCTGCAAACCGTAGGGCAGGGCGGCCACGCTGGCATGGCGGATGTGGTCGATCTCGAGGAAGTCGATGATCCGCTCCTCGATGTCGCGGCGCAGCTCGGCCTCCTCGCGGCGCGCGCGGCCCAGGTAGAACAGCGCGTCGAACACGTTGGCCTTCAGGTGCACGTGGCGGCCGAGCTTGATGTTGTCGAGCACCGTCATGCCGCGGAACAGCGCGATGTTCTGGAAGCTGCGCGCCAGCCCGAGCGCGGCGCGCCTGGGCGCCGGCAGCCGCGTGATGTCCGCGCCCTCGAAGACCACGCGGCCGGCCGTCGGCCGGTAGAAGCCCGAGACCGTGTTGAACAGCGAGGTCTTGCCCGCGCCGTTGGGGCCGATCACCGCGGTGATCGAGCCGGGCTGCACGTCGAAGCCCACGCCGCTGAGCGCCTTCACGCCGCCGAAGGCCAGCGTGAGCGCCTCCACGCGCAGCACGGGCGCGGCGGCGCTTCCGTCGGCGGGCGAGGTGGCGCGCGGGCGCTCGGTGTCGGCGTGCATGGCGTCGAGTCGTGTCCTGTGTCCGGGCTTCTGAACGAGAAGAGAAAGAGCAGGTGAGCGATGCGCCGCCGCCTCAGGGTTCCTCCGGCATCCGCATCGCGGGCTACTTGCCCGTAGAATTTCTACTCCTCGGTAACGTCCGCGATCTTCCAGACGCGACTTCACCGCGGCATCAGGACTTACCCCTGCGCGCAAACCCGGATCGCCCCATGACCCTCACCAAGCGCCGTGCCTCCGCCGCCAAGGCCTCTGCCATCGAGGCCGCCGACGAATCGCCCTGGGTGCCCTCGGCCCAGCGCGCGATGCAGCGCGAACTCAAGCGCCAGGCCGTGCTGCAGACGGCGGCGCAGCTGTTCAACGAGCGCGGCTTCCATGCCACCTCGCTCGACGACATCGCCGAGCGGCTGCACGTGACCAAGCCCACGCTCTACTACTACGTGAAGAGCAAGGACGACATCCTGCTCGAGTGCGTGCGCGCCGCGCTGGGCATGATGCAGGAGGGCATCGACGAGGTGCGCCGCAACGGCGGCCGCGCGCTCGACCAGCTCATGGCCTGCATGCGCAGCTACTCGGCCATCGTCTGCGAGGAGTTCGGCAAGTGCGTGATCCGCATCGGCGAGGACCCGCTGCCCGAGCCGCTCAAGAAGGAACTGAGGCGCCTCAAGGCCGGCATCGACCACGAGTTCCGCCGCCTGATCGACGAGGGCATCGCCGAGGGCTCGATCGCGCCCTGCGACCCGAAGATGGCCGCCTTCATGCTGGCCGGCGCGCTGAGCTGGATCGGCCGCTGGTACCGGCGCGACGGCGACCTCACGCCCGAACAGATCGCCGACCAGGCGATCGCGCTCTTGCTCAACGGCGTGCTGCAGCAGGTGCCCGCGGCACCGGCGCGGCGCAAGCCGCGCGCGACCGCCGCTTGAACTTCCCATGCCATGGAGCCGACAACGATGAACGACACCACCACCCCCGACACCCCGCTCGAGATCGGCCGCGAAGGCGCGGTCGCCACGCTGCGGTTCAACCGCCCCGCGGCGCTCAACGCCATCGACGTGCCGATGGCGCAGGCCTTCCTCACGGCGGTGCGCGCCATCGCGGCCGACCGTTCGGTGCGCGCGGTGCTCATGAGCGGCGCCGGCAAGGGCTTCATGGCCGGCGGCGACCTCGCGCTGCTGAGCGCCGATCCGCAGGGCGGCGCGGCCGCGCTGATCGGCCCGCTGCACGAGGCGCTGGAAGTGCTCGCCACCGTCGACGCGCCGGTGGTCGCGCAGGTGCACGGCGTGGCGGCCGGCGCGGGCCTGAGCCTGATGCTGCAGGCCGACTTCGTGCTCGCGGCCGAGGGCACGCGCTTCAACCTGGCCTACGTCAACATCGGCGCGAGCTGCGACGTCGGCGCCTCGTGGGCGCTGCCGCGCTGGGTCGGGCTGCGGCGCGCGCTCGAGATCGCGATGCTCGGCGACATGCTCGACGCGGCCGAGGCCGAGCGCATCGGCCTCATCAACCGCGTGCTGCCGGCCGATGCGCTGGCCGGCGAGGCGATGGCGCTGGCGCAGCGCCTGGCCCATGGGCCGACCGTGGCGCTGGGCCAGTTGCGGCGGCTGATGCGCGGCAGCTTCGAGCGCGAGTTGCCGGCGCAGCTCGAGGCCGAATCGGCGGCCTTCCAGGTCTGCGCCGCGAGCCAGGATTTCCGCAGCGGCGTCGACGCCTTCTTCGCCAAGAAGCCGGCGCGCTTCGAAGGCCGCTGATCCCTTTCCCCCTTTTTTTCTTGTTCATTTCATCCAGGAGCAGTTCATGACCTCACGCGAGATCTTCGTCGTCGGCAGCGCCCGCACGGCCATCGGTACCTTCGGCGGTTCGCTGAAGGACGTGCCCAACACCCAGCTGGCCACCACCGCGGTCAAGGCCGCGATCGAGCGCAGCGGCGTCGCGCCCGCGGCCATCGGCCACGTGGTGATGGGCAACGTGATCCCCACCGACACCAAGGACGCCTACTTGAGCCGCGTCGCCGCCATCGACGCCGGCTGCCCGATCGAGACGCCGGCTTTCAACGTCAACCGCCTCTGCGGCTCGGGCCTGCAGGCCATCGTCTCGGCGGCGCAGGCGATCGCGCTCGGCGACTGCGACATCGCGATCGGCGGCGGCTCCGAGTCGATGAGCCGCGGCCCGTACTTCGACACCGCCGCGCGCTACGGCGCGCGCATGGGCGACGTGCAACTGCTCGACTACATGCTCGGCATCCTCCACGACCCGTGGGAGAAGATCCACATGGGCATCACGGCCGAGAACGTGGCCGCGCGCTACGGCATCACGCGCGAGCAGCAGGATGCGCTGGCCGTGTCCAGCCAGCAGCGTGCCGCGGCCGCCATCGCCGCGGGCCGCTTCAAGGAGCAGATCGTTCCGGTCGAGGTCAAGACGCGCAAGGGCGTGGTGCTGTTCGACACCGACGAGCACGTGCGCGCCGACACCACGGTGGAGACGCTCGCCAAGATGAAGCCGGCCTTCAGGAAGGACGGCCTGGTCACGGCCGGCAACGCCTCGGGCATCAACGACGGCGCCGCCGCGCTGGTGCTGGCCGAGGGCGCGCGCGCGAAGGCCGAGGGCCTGAAGCCGCTGGCGCGCCTCGTGGGCTATGCGCACGCGGGCGTGGAGCCGGCCTACATGGGCATCGGCCCGGTGCCGGCCACGCGCAAGGTGCTCGAGCGCACCGGCCTCAAGGTGAGCGACTTCGACGTGATCGAGTCGAACGAGGCCTTCGCGGCCCAGGCCTGCGCGGTGATCCAGGAGCTGGGCTTCGACCCGGCCAAGGTCAATCCCAACGGCTCGGGCATCTCGTTGGGCCATCCGGTGGGAGCCACGGGTGCGATCATCGCGGTGAAGGCGATCGCCGAGCTGCACCGCGTGCAGGGCCGCTATGCGCTGGTCACGATGTGCATCGGCGGCGGCCAGGGCATCGCCGCGGTGTTCGAGCGCGTCTGATCGCGGGGCGAGGAACAAAAGCCGGTGTGTGGCGGCATCCTCCACAAGGAGGAGGACCCGACGCCGGGCCGCCGCTAATCTTCTGCCTGCCTGGAGAGGAGGAGCGAGCGATTCGAGGAGAGGACTCCGGGTGTGTGCAGCGCGTCGGGCGGGGTGGTCTGCCCGACGCGACATGCCTCCTTCCAGACCGATCTCCCCGGCTTCCCGCTTCGCCGCACCGCGCACAATGCAGCCCGTGCAGCGCCATCCCCCCATCCTCGTCGACGAATCCGAGATCGATTTCAGCGCGATCCGAGCCCAGGGCGCGGGCGGGCAGAACGTCAACAAGGTCTCGAGCGCGGTCCATCTGCGCTACGACATCCGCGCGAGCTCGCTGCCCGAGGACCTGAAGGAGCGGCTGCTCGCGCTGCGCGACAGCCGAATCACGCAGGAGGGCGTGCTGGTGCTCAAGGCCCAGCAGCACCGCAGCCAGGAGATGAACCGCGCCGATGCCGTCGCGCGCCTGCAGGCGCTGGTCGACAGCGTGGCGACGGTGCCGCGCGTGCGGCGCGCCACCAAGCCCACCTACGGTTCGAAGCAGCGCCGGCTCGAGGGCAAGAGCCAGCGCTCGCAGGTCAAGAGCCTGCGCGGGCCGGTCCGGGGGGACTGAAAGGGGCGGGAAAGCCGCTTAAGTCCCGCTTAAACCTGCGGTCACGCGGCGCTTGCACAATCCTGTCGATGAGTTTTCCGACGAAGCCTTTCGCTCCGGCGCGTGCCGCCGCCCTCGCGCTGGCCCTGGCCGCGGGGCTGCTGGCCGGCTGCGGACCCGAGCGAGCGGCCCCGGCCACCGCGGCGGCCGGCGTGGCGCCCGAGCTCAAGTGGGAGGAACTGATCCCCAAGAGCTGGGACCCGACCCAGCGCTACCGCAACATCAGCCTCGAATCGCTGCGCGACAACGACCCGCGCGCGATCCAGATGCTCGACGAGATGCGCGCGGTCTGGGACAACGCGCCGGTGAACGTGGCGCTCGACGGTGTCGACGGCCGCCTGACCGGCTTCGTGGTGCCGCTGGACGCCTCGCCCGACGGCATCCGCGAGTTCCTGCTGGTGCCGTACTTCGGCGCCTGCATCCACACGCCGCCGCCGCCGGCCAACCAGATCGTGCGCGTGATCGCCCACGAGACGGTGAAGGGCCTGCACGCGATGGACACGGTGCATGTGCGCGGTACCCTGCGCGCGGCGCGCTATGCCTCGGCCGACATGGGCGTGAGCGGCTACGAGATCCGCTCGGCGGCGGTCGAGCCCTTCGTCGCCAAGGCACAGTAGCCTGCGCGACGCGGCTCAGTCCGCGAGCCGCTCGGCCAGGAAATCCAGGAACGAGGTGATGCGCGCCGACAGCTGCGTGTTGCGGTAGTAGACCGCGTTGACCGGCTGGCGCACGTCGACCGTGTCCTTCGCCAGCACCTGCACCAGCGCGCCGCTCGCGCGGTCGGCCGCGGTCATGAAGTCCGACAGGCACACCATGCCCACGCCGGCCAGCGCGAGCTGGCGCAGGGTCTCGCCGCTCGAGGCCGCGAGGCTGGGCGCGATCTGCCATTCGTCGCCGTGCGGGCCGCGCAGCGGCCAGCGGTTGAGCGATTCGGGCTGGGTGAAGCCCAGCAGCGTGTGCGTCGCGAGCTCCTCCACCTTGCGCGGCCGGCCCTGGGCCTCGAGGTAGGCCGGGCTCGCGAGCACGCGCAGCCGGTGCGTGCCCAGCGGGCGCGCATGCAGCGTGGAGTCGCGCAGCGGGCCGATGCGGATCGCGATGTCGGTGCGGCGCTCGAGCAGGTCGATCGGCAGGTCGTCGGTGTCGAGCTCGAGCTCGATCTGCGGAAAGCGGCGGCGGAACTCGGCCACCAGCGGCACCACCGCATGCAGCATGTAGGGCGAGGCGGCATTCACGCGCAGCCGGCCCGCGGGCTGCCCGCGGCGCGAGGCCATCTGCTCCTCGGCCTCGTCGATGGCGTCGAGGATGCCGCGGGTGCGCTGCAGGAAGGCCGCGCCTTCCTCGGTCAGCTCGAGACGCCGCGTGGTGCGGCGCAGCAGCGTGGTGTCGAGTTTCTGCTCGAGCCGGCTCAGCGCGCGGCTCACGCCCGAGACCGTCTGCGAGAGCTGCTCGGCCGCGGCCGTGATCGAGCCGGTGTCGACCACGGTGCGGAAGGCCAGCAGTTCCTCGATCGTGGTCTTCATGGGCGCTCGCTCAGTGCGCGGCCTGGACCTCGGCCTCGGCCGGCAGCGGCACCTCGATGCGCGGCACCAGCGCCGCCAGCGCCTCGCCGTCGGTGCGGTAGCTGAACAGCATCGGCCCGGGCGCCAGCAGGCCGGCGCGCTCCAGCACCTGCATCGCGGGCAGCTTGAGGCCGCTCAGGTGCAGCCGCACGCCGCGCGACTCGAGCATGCGGCGGATCGAGCCGAACACCTCGGCGCCCGTGATGTCGATGCGGTTGATCGGCTGGGCGAACAGGCAGACGTCGGTGAGGTCGGGCCGGTCGGCCAGCGCCACCGTGAGCGCGCGCTCGAGCGTGGAGGCCGAGGCGAAGTCGAGCTCGGCGTCCATGCGCAGCGCATGCAGGTGCGGCGCGAGCGGCGGCAGCTTCCACAGGTGGCGGTCGCGCAGGCTGCCGTCGGGATGCAGGCCGACCTCGATGATGCGCGGATGCAGGTGGCGGTACATGTAGTTCGCGAGGCTCGCGAGCAGGCCGCCGAGCACGCCCCAGTAGATGCTGGGCGCGGTCGCGATGGTGAGCACGAAGGTGCCGATGGCGATGCCGGCCTCGAGCCGCGAGATGCGCCACAGCGCCTTGAAGCTCGAGGGCTTGACCAGCCCGAGGATGGCCGTCACCACCACCGAGGCCAGCACTGCCTGCGGCACGTGGTAGAGCAGCGGCATCAGCCACAGCAGCGCGCCGGCCACCACCACCACGCTGAACAACGTGGCCCAGCCGGTCTGCGCGCCGGCATAGAGCGTGATCGCCGAGCGCGAGAACGAGGAGCTGGTGGGAAAGGCGCCCGTGAAGCCCGAGGCCAGCTTGGCCAGGCCCTGGCCGATCAGGTCCTGGTTCTCGTTCCACAGCGTGCCGGCGCGCGCGTTGTCGACCTTGGCGCTGGAGGCGGTCTCGAGGAAGCTCACCAGCGTGATCATCAGCGCCGGCAGCACCAGCGCGCCGAAGGTGTGGGCCGGCAGCAGGCCGGGCCAGTAGAAATCGGGCAGGCCCGAGGGCAGGCTGCCGACCACCGCGCCGCCGCGCAGCGCATAGCTGATGCCCCAGCTCAGCGCGGCCGCGCCGCCCACCAGCGCCATGGTGGTGGGAAAGCGCGGCACGAAGCGCTTGCCCAGCCACAGCACGGCGATGCCGCCGAGGCCGAAGGCGATGGCCGTGAGGTCGGGCAGGGGGCCGTCGCCGCTGAGCACCTGCGGGATGGTGCGGCCGGTGAAGCCCAGCAGCGCCGGCAGCTGCGAGATCGCGATCAGCACCGCCGCGCCCTGCGTGAAGCCGATCAGCACCGGCGAGTTCACCAGCCGCAGCATCCAGCCGAAGCCGCCCGCGCCCAGCACGATCTGGATCGCGCCCGACATCAGCGTGAGCCACACCGCCATCGCCACCCATTCGGGGCTGCCGGCCACCGCCAGCGGCGCGAGCGAGGCGCCCACGAGCAGGCTGGTGAGCGCGGTCGGCCCGACCGACAGCCGCTGCGAGGAACTGAACATCACGGCGATCAGCGCCGGGAACAGCGCCGCGTAGACGCCGGTGACCAGCGGCATGCCCGCGAGCGCGGCATAGGCCACGCCTTGCGGGATGACCATCAGCGCGACCGTGATGCCGGCCAGCGCCTCGCCGCGCAGCAGCGCGGCGGAGGGGCGCGGCCAGCCCAGGCAGGGAATCCAGCGCGCCAGGCGCTGGCGCAGGGAGGGAGAGGAAGCGGAAGGAGCGGGTGGCGGCGTCATGGAAGGCGGTCTGTCGCGCACGCGGGGCGTGGGCGGACGCGGCAGGGGAACGAAGGGAGGGGAAATGCCGCGACCGCCCGATGTTAGTGCGCCGCCACGCCGCGGGCAGCGCGGTTTACCCCGGGCGCGGCGCCCGGCTCGCCCTCAGAGCAGCCTGGTGGCGTTCTTCAGCACGTAGTCGCAGCCCTTTTCCTTGACCTTCGAGCTCAGCAGCTTGAAGTTGAGCGTCTGGCCGTCGCCGCCCTTGAGCAGGCCCTTGGCGCCGCTCGCGAAGCCGCTCTGCTGCTGCTTCTGGCCGGTGATCTTGGCCATCAGCTTGTCCTTGACCGAGGCCGCGTCGCCGCCGCCCAGGTAGTTGTTCTTGATGCAGTACTGCAGCACGCCGGCGGCGTTGCCCATGGTGTTGTTGCCGATCGCGGGCATGGCGAAGCCGAGGTTCTCGGCCAGACCGCCGGCGCCGCCGCTGCTGTTGCCGGCGCTGCTCGCCGCGCCGCCGCCCATCTGGTTCTTGAGCTGGTCGAGCAGCTTCGATTCGGCGTTGGCCGAGGCGCCGGCCGCGAGCAGGGCGAGCGCGATCAGGGTGGAACGGAACTTCATGGCGACCTCCTTGGTGCGAATGGATATGCGGGCACAGCATACGCCGCCCCGGTGGCGCGAGGAGGTCGCCTCGGACCGGCTCAGCGCGTGCGCGCCGGGCGCTTGGGCAGCAGCGGCTCGCTCACGCCGGCGACGCCGACCAGCCCGAGCACCGTCACGAGCGAGTTCTGCGCGCCCTTCCAGCCGTCGGTCACGTCGATCCATTCGCTGAGCGCGTGGAAGCCGCCGGTCTTGCCGCCGCCGCCGATGATGATCGCCGGGATGCCCAGCGCCATCGGCACGTTGGCGTCGGTGCTGGCGCCGGTCAAGAGCGTCTTGTGGCCGAAAGCCGCGTTGGCGCGCGTGGCGGCCTCGACGATCACCGAATCGGGCGGCGTGCGGCCACCGGGCCGGTCGCCGATCAGCCTGGTGCTCACGCTCAG